>JANWKQ010000172.1 GCA_025451295.1 Flavobacteriales bacterium
ATTATTTTTTGATCGCAGAAATATTTTAGATAAAAAAGCAAAAAGGGTCACTGAAAATATGATAATATATACTAAACTTCCGAACAGCGAATTATAGGTTTTTTTTTGAACTTCAAAAAGTTGGCTGTATTCCGATGAGTTGAGTTCAACTCCTTTTTTTGCGGCTTCAATGGCCGCCTGTTCGCTGGCAATGGCGTTTATATCTACTTCCAGGTTAAAGGCCACCAGAAATATGGCACCAAAAACAAAAAATAACCTCACCGGATGGGTATAGGTTTTTCTTTTTCCGGTGGTATACTCCCTGGCCACCTCGCCGGGCTTGGTGAAAAGATGTTTGATGGTTTTATAAAACCTGCCATCAATATCAAATACCTGTTTAACAAGTTCCTTCAACAGATCTCCAATAGGAAGTTTAGGCTGAATGTTTTCCTGTCCGCAATTTGGGCAAAATCTTTCTGCAGTTGGGGAACTGCAATTCAGACAGTTTTTATCCGTTCGAAGGTTTCGCTTAAACATGAGGCAAGTATAAAGAAAAAACATGGTTCACCTTCTCCGGGGAAACACTGACCTTTAAACTGAATTTTCCGCAATGCTAAGAGCGGCCAGGACTGAAGCGATATCATGGGCCTATGGGCGGGCATGCCAGTAAAAGGCGGGCCTGGTATTTCTTCGGCTACTCGGCCCGCCTTTTACTGGCATGCCCGCCCATAGGCCCATATAAAGCGGAAGACCCGAAGGCCGCCCATTCGATCCTTCGATAAACTCAGGTAAACCTGCTAAAAATATCACCATCAAAAAAACCTAATTAATTCAAAAATGGCGCTGCCTAAATGTCGTTATCTCGCTTTTTGGCCTTATTTTAGTGCCCTGTAAAAAAAAAGAGGCAAGATTCAATGAGTATTGTAAACAAAGTTATAGGTAAGTTATTTGGAGATAAGGCGGCGAAAGACAGAAAAGCACTTGCACCTGTTGCGGATAAAGCCAATGCCGAATTTGATAAACTACAATCATTAACCAATGATCAGTTAAGAGCCAAAACTGCTGAATTTAAAAAAAGGATCAACGAGTATATACAGGAAGAAGAAACGGAAATAAAAAAGCTCCGGGATGAGATCCTTAACAACGCCGAAATGGAGGCCGTTGATAAGGAAGAGATCTTCAACAATGTTCAAAAACTCGAGGTTACGGTAAAAGAAAAAATTGAAAAGATCCTCGAAGAACTTTTACCCGAAGCATTTGCTGTAGTTAAAGAAACGGGAAAGAGATTTAAAGAAAATGAATTTGTAGAGGTAACTGCTACCCAATTTGACAGAGATCTTTCCGTTAAAAAACCACATGTTACCATAAAAGGTGATCATGCTCTTTGGTCTAACAGATGGGATGCTGCAGGAACAGAGGTGATATGGGATATGGTGCATTATAATGTGCAGCTGATCGGGGGTACTGTTTTACATCAGGGGAAAATTGCTGAGATGAGCACTGGTGAAGGAAAGACATTGGTGGGTACCCTGCCAATGTATCTGAATGCATTACCCGGAAGAGGGGTTCACGTGGTAACGGTAAACGATTACCTGGCACGTCGTGACTCTGAATGGATGGGAACCTTGTTTGAGTTTCATGGATTAAGGGTGGATTGTATAGATAAACATCAACCGAATAGCGAGGAAAGAAGAAATGCTTACCTGGCAGATATTACTTATGGAACCAACAATGAATTTGGTTTCGATTATCTGAGAGATAATATGGTTCGTGTACCGGAAGAAATGGTGCAGCGTGGACATAATTATGCCATCGTGGATGAGGTGGATTCAGTTTTGGTGGATGACGCCAGAACTCCATTGATCATTAGTGGACCTACACCTAAAGGAGAGAACCAGGAATTTTTGAATTATAAACCCAAAGTAGATAAGCTGGTTGCTGAACAAAGAAAGTTCCTCAACCTTCAATTGGCGGAGGCTAAAAAATTATTGACGGGTTCAGGTGCTACCAAAGATGAGAAAAAGGGTGGAGAGCTTTTGTTCAGGGCATATCGCGGATTACCCAAGAACAGCGCTTTGATCAAATTCCTGAGTGAACAGGGGATGAAAGTTCAATTACAAAAAACGGAGAATTATTATTTACAGGATCAGCAAAAAGAAATGCATAAGATCGATAAAGATCTGCTTTTTGTGATCGATGAAAAAAACAACCAGGTTGATTTGACGGATAAAGGTGTTGAGTTTTTGAGTTCTGATGTTTCTGATCCGAGCTTCTTTGTACTTCCTGAATTAGCAACAGAACTGGCGAATATTGAAAATGAACCGATTGAAAAAGAAGAAAAGCTTGCTAAAAAAGAAGGGTTACTCAGAGATTTCAGTATTAAGTCAGAAAGGATACATACAATTAATCAGCTATTAAAATCCTATGCACTTTTCGAAAGAGATGTGGATTATGTGGTAATGGATGGAAAAGTGAAGATTGTGGATGAGCAGACTGGTCGTATTCTTGACGGTCGCCGTTATTCCGACGGATTGCATCAGGCGATTGAAGCCAAGGAAAATGTAAAAGTGGAAGCGGCTACCCAAACCTATGCGACGGTTACGTTGCAGAATTATTTCAGGATGTACAATAAACTGGCAGGGATGACCGGTACAGCTGAAACAGAAGCCAAAGAACTTTGGGACATTTACAAACTGGATGTAGTAGTTATTCCGACCAATCGTCCCATCATCAGAAAGGATATGAACGACTTGGTTTATAAAACCAAGCGTGAAAAATATAATGCCACCATTGAGCAGGTAGAACAATATGTGAATGAGGGCAGACCTGTACTTGTAGGAACCACTTCGGTAGAGATCTCGGAATTATTAAGCCGGATGCTTACGATTAAAAAAGTAAAGCATCAGGTATTGAATGCAAAACTCCACCAGAAAGAAGCAGATATTGTCGCGGAAGCCGGTAAAGCGGGAACAGTTACCATTGCTACCAATATGGCCGGTAGGGGAACGGATATAAAATTAGGACCTGGCGTAGTTGCGGCAGGTGGTCTTGCCATCATTGGTACCGAAAGACATGAATCCCGCCGGGTTGACCGTCAGCTAAGAGGCCGTGCCGGTCGTCAGGGAGATCCCGGATCGTCACAGTTTTTTGTTTCGCTGGAGGATGACCTGATGCGTTTATTCGGATCTGAAAGATTGGGCAAATGGATGGATACGCTCGGATTAAAAGAAGGTGAAGTTATTTCACATTCGATGATCACGAATTCTATTGGAAAAGCACAGGTGAGGGTAGAAGAAAACAATTTTGGTATCCGTAAAAGATTATTGGAATATGATGATGTAATGAACAAACAGCGTGAAGCCATTTATAAAAGAAGGCGGAATGCATTGTTTGGAGACTTGTTGTCGATCGATATTGATCATATGATCCGTGATCTGGCCGAAAACATTGTGAACCAATATCTGGAAGAAAGATATTATGAAGGATTTGAAGTAGAGTTGTATAAAGTGTTCTCCATGGAATCTCCTGTTACGGAAGATGAGTTCATGAGTAAATCCGAAGGAGAAATTGTTGAACTTGTCTTGAAAAGTGCTGAAGAAATTTATAAAGCCCGGATGGTGCAGGTTGCCAAAACCGCTTTCCCGGTAATCAAAAATGTATTTCTCAATCAGGGACAACAATATGAAAACATTGTGGTCCCCATTACTGATGGACTCAGAGGAACACAGGTGGTAGTGAATCTGAAGAAAGCATACGAAACCGAATGTAGGGAATTGGTGATTGCCATTGAAAAATCGATTAATTTATCATTGATCGACAACGGATGGAAAGAACATTTAAGGGAAATGGATGATCTGAAAACATCGGTTCAGAATGCGGTGTACGAACAAAAAGATCCATTGCTGATCTATAAGCAGGAGTCATTCCAGATGTTCCAGGCATTTATTAATGAAGTGAACAAGGATATTATTTCTTTCTTAATGAAGACCACGATTCCTTCTGATAATGTTCAGCAGGCCCCAACAGTGAAGGCCCAGCAACCTAAATTGCAAACCAGTCGAAACGACAATACCAACAATCCACAGAACCAGGATACAAGAGAAAAAGCCAAACCTCAACCTGTAAAAGTGGATGATAAAGTGGGAAGAAATGATCCATGTCCATGTGGCAGTGGTAAAAAATATAAGAACTGTCACGGCAGTAATGTAACCGTGTAATTATTTAAAAACCAATATAAAACTTAACATGAAAAAAACTCTTCGCCTACTTGCTTTACTGGTTGCGGTTATAGCCCTTCCAGGTTGTCCTTATTTAAGCGACTATCCCATCGACACACCTTCGGTAAAAGTAAATCCGTCCTGGTATGGAAGATATGCAGATGAAAATGGTCAGACCAATTTTAGTTATGTGGCTTCTACTATTACTATTTCCAACAAATCGGAGTTTGAATACAAAGTGGACAATGTATATTATACCACGGATTCAATGGGTGTTGAAACCGAAAATGTGGATTCATATTCTGCCTATGTATCCATGGTAAAAGGAAAAAGCTTCATCAATGTGCAAAAACAGGATGAATACACTTTTTATATTTATAAGGTGGATGTAAGTAAGGAAAAGAATATTGTACTTACCGAATTGACCGATGGCTGGAAAGGCAAAGTAAATGATTCAAAAGAATTGAAGGCGTTTCTTGGCAAGCACATCAAAAATGAATTGTTATACGGTGAAACAGTTACACTGAAACGTAAATAAAAACCATCATTCATAAAAAAAGCCCTGACGGTATCGTCAGGGCTTTTTTTATGAATGATTCCTGATGAAACCGTTAGACGCAAAAGGGTTATAATTTTTGCGGTCACGACCATTATTTAGCCACCCACTCAGAAAAAGACAGCATTGAGAGGGTTTATTCAACCCTTGCAGGTGTTTTACGTTTACACATTCTGAAACTATACACAAGAAGGCTATGAAGAATTTTAAACGAATATTTATTCTGATTGTAGGAGCAGTCGTTCTTACTGGCTGTCCGTTATCGTATAACTTTCCCATTGATCAACCATCGGTAAGGGTTGATCCAGGATTATACGGAAAGTACAAGGATCCAAATGGAGAATCCAATTTTGACAAAATCCCTTCCACATTAACCATTGCAGCGGGTACAGTGTATTCTTATACGGTTATTGAATCCTATCCAACCAAGGATTTGGAAGGAAATGTTATTCAGGTATCAAATGAGTACAGCGCCCATATTTCTAAAATTAAAGGAACCAGTTTTGTAAATCTTTGTAGAAAAGGTGATGACCTTTATTGGTTTTATAAAATGGATACAAAAGGAACCAATCTGCTTATTACAGAAGTTTCCTGTCTGGGATATGGAGATGACTGGATTAGTAAAAACTCCAGGGAGTTAAAAATATTCCTTGGAAAGTATATCAAAGAAAAAAGAATGTATGGAGATTCTTTTGAACTGATCAGACAATAATTTATAAGAAAAAACCCATCTCAGCTAAGCTCGAGATGGGTTTTTTCTTTTGTATTTTGTGGATTAACCTAAATAGGTTCTCAATAATTTACTTCTGGTACTTTGACGTAAACGTTTCAACGCTTTTTCTTTGATCTGGCGTACACGTTCACGGGTCAAATCAAATTTTTCACCGATCTCATCAATGGTTAACCCGTGATTCATCCCGATCCCGAAATATAATTTGATGATCTCTTTTTCTCTTTCACTCAGGGTATCCAATGTTCTTTCAATTTCCTGTTGCAGAGATTCCATGATAAGTGACTTATCAGCTTTCGGAGAATCACGGTTTTCCATTACATCATACAAGGTGCTTTCTTCACCGCTGATGAGGGGAGCATCCATTGAAATATGTCGTCCACTAATGGAGATAGAATCTTTTACTTTATCCTCAGGCAGATCAAGAATTGTAGCCAGTTCTTCTTCGGTTGGCTCTCTTTCATATTCCTGCTCAAGTTTGCTGAACGCTTTATTGAGTTTATTCAAAGAACCTACCTGGTTCAATGGTAAACGAACGATCCTTGAGTGTTCAGCGATTGCCTGCAGAATACTCTGACGGATCCACCATACAGCATAAGAAATAAATTTAAAACCACGGGTCTCATCGAAACGTTGTGCAGCTTTAATCAATCCCAGGTTACCTTCATTGATAAGGTCAGGTAATGTTAATCCCTGATTTTGATATTGTTTGGCCACAGAAACTACGAAACGTAGATTGGCTCGGGTTAATTTTTCTAATGCAACCTGATCACCTTGTTTGATCTTGCGGGCTAAGTCTACTTCTTCTTCGGCGGTGATCAACTCCTCTTTCCCAATTTCCTGTAAATACTTATCTAGAGAACGGCTTTCGCGGTTGGTGATGGATTTGGTGATTTTTAATTGCCTCATTGACATAATTGGTCGCGGTATTATTTGGTTAAGTGAAGAACTAAAATAAAAGTGCAAAGATAAGCTTTATTGGCATTCATGTCAAGTTTTCGAGGCTCGAAATAGTAGATTTGTGTCGATTTAGCCCGTGGCAGGCGGTTTCCAGCCTACCCGGGCTTCATTACGGACTTTTAAAACTAGTTAAAGGAATATACCACCTTGTCACCGGTCGGATAAAATCCAGAAATCACATAGTATCCTTTTGTATTGTTCTGAAGAGCGCTATCTATATCATTGATGGAGCCAATGGCTTTTCCATTGATCTCCGTAACAATAAAACCGGGTCTTACCCCTGCACTCCTCAGTTTTCCGCCTGTTACTTCGGCTACCTGCAC
>JANWKQ010000173.1 GCA_025451295.1 Flavobacteriales bacterium
TGCCCCAGGCGTTTTTTGCGGAATTTTAGCAGGTGGTACAACCAACAATTTTAATATTACCAACAATATCATTGGTAGTACAACCAATAGTGACAGTATCATGGTTACCACCACGGTAACGGGTGCAATGACAGTTGGAATTTCAGTTACGGCTACCGGGGTTAATAATGTTACCAATAACACGGTAGGTGGCATAAAGGCATATTCATCCGCGGGTACGCTTTCTTCCTCCATATTGGGTATTAATGTAACCGGAGGAACAACAAACACTGTTTCAAACAATACCATTGGTAGTGCTACTGTTGTAAGTAATATTGTAAATGCACTTTCTGTTAGTGCAACAGCAGGTCTTATTGATGGTATTAGAATTACCGCGGGAACTGTGGTCAACGTCAACAACAATACGGTTGCAGGTATCACCAATTTATATAATGGAACCTCAGCAACCGGGTCAGTCCGGGGGATATTTGTTTCTTCCGGTACTGGTACCATCTCTGGCAATACCGTTTCAAGCTTGGGAACAATTGCAACCGGAACTAACGCTACAACAACACCTACCGCTGCAGGGATCATACGTTCCGGTGCATTTAATGGTAATACAATTAGCAATAATACGATCACCAATATATTTAATGTAGCTCCATCCGCAGCGAATGTTGTTGTACTTGGATTAGGATACAGTACCACTACTACCGTTGCTGCTGACAATCTCATTCATTCCAACAAGATATCAAACCTGGGAGCGGTGAGCAACACAGGAACAGCTTCAGTTGCCGGGGTGGATATTCAGATCGGAAACGTTAGGGCCTATAACAACTTTGTTGACCTGGGATTAGATCTTACGGCTTCATCTATAACGGCGCCTAATTCGTTTATCGGAATCAACAAAACAACAACTGCCAGTGGAAGATTTTTATTTAATACTGTAAGAATTGCAGGGGCAGGAGTAAATGGAGGAACTGCCAATAGCTTTGCGTTCAGAAGAACAAATGTTGGTGCAACGGATACCGTAAAGGCGAATATCTTCACAAATTTCAGAAGCAATGGTTCCTCTACAGGAAAACATTATTCAGTTAGTTTAAATAATAATACAACCATTATTCTCGACCGTAATGTATATTTCGGGAATGGAACAGGATATGTTTTCGGAAGTTATCTGGCTGCTGATATAGCAAGTCTTTCTGCCTGGACAAGTGCAACAACGAACGATCAGAATTCATTTTTTGCAAATCCGGGATTCATTAGCGCTGTCGATCCACACATTAATGGAGCTTTGGTTTCCATTGTGGAAAGCAGAGCGGTTGGTGTTACCAGCATTAATACGGATATTGATAATGATGTAAGACCGGGTCCTGTTGGAAGCGTAAATGGTGGAGGAACTGATCCTGATGTTGGAGCTGATGAGGTGGATGCTTTCCCGGTTACGACTGATGTTGGAATTTCAGTTTTGGTAAATCCAATGACCGCCGGTTGCCATGGAGTATCTGACTCAGTGATTGTGCGATTAAAAAATTATGCGACTACAGCAACCATCGATTTTTCACTTGACAATGTTACTATCAATGCGAGTGTAGCTGGACCTAATCCGATTGTCTTCCCAACTGTTGTGCTTACTTCAGGAACATTGGCTGGTAATGCTACGATGGATGTTCTGGTAGGTATCAATTATGATATGACCGCTTTAGGAACTTATACTTTTAATGCATCTGCCACCACACCGTTGGATTTCATCAATTCAAATGATGCCATGTCACCGGTAAATATTACAGTTGCCAGTGGAACAGCTACTGTTTCCCCTGCTACCCTTTGTGCCGGTGCCAATTCTACATTTACAAATGCCGGTGCCACTGTTGGCGGAACTTTCCAATGGGAAGTTTCTCAGGATGGATCTATCTGGAGTAACATAGGTGGTGCAACCGCAAATCCATATGTTTATACAGATGTAAGTACATCATCCGATACCCTATATATTCGTACAACTTCATGTGGTCTTCATTCTTCGGTTTTAGATACCCTGATGGTGAATTATGTAACAGCTGCTGCTGGTTACGATACATCTCGTTGTGGTCCAGGTCTACTTGATTTGAATGCCACCTCTAACGGTTTAATTGGATGGTATGACGCACCAACAGGAGGTACTCTACTTGATACCGGAGTGGTATACACACCATTCTTAAATATGACCGATACTTTCTATGTAGAAAATTCTACAGGAACTTCGAATGGTGCACATACAACCACTTTTGCTAACAACAATGGAGCATCAGGAAATATGTTTGCTATTACAGCCATCAATACAATTACGGTTACAAATTTTGATTTGAATTCAAATGTGATCACCAGTAACTGGTCTGTATACTACAGACCCGATAATTATGCGCTGGTACCGGGTGCTAATACCAGTATAACCGGATGGACATTACTCGGTACCGCTACCGGAGTAAATGGAGCTGGGCCTGGTTTACCAACTCCGATCCCAGTCATATTCTCCGTAACCATTCCTGCCGGACAAACCTATTCGTTCCATACCATTTCAAGCGCTGGCGGGGCAAACTATACCAACGGAACTTTACTTGACAATGTATTCAACTCGAATGCTGATTTGCAATTTCGTGAAGGTCACGGTTGTGCAGGTGTAGGAAATTGTCCTAATGTTCCGAGGGTATTCAACGGAATCATACATTATTCTGCAGGATGTTCTTCTACCTATAGAGATACGGTTATTGCAACTGTAACCACACCTCCAGCTATTGTAGCAACCTCATCTTCTGGAACAGGAATTTGTACAGGAACCAGTTATAATAATTCCTCTCTGTTCACGATAAGTAGTCCAAATCCTGATTATGTTTATACCTGGACTCCTTCAACTGGTTTAAGTTCTGCTACCGGTGATACAGTAACAGCTACTCCAACCAGTTCTACTACTTATGTTGTAAATGCGAATGATACGATTACAGGTTGTGCTAACTATGATACACGTTCCCTTGCTGTATCATTAGCGCCTCAATTTACCAGTTCGGTAACAGAGGATACCATTTGTGATGGTGGAGGCCCAGTAACTTTGTCAGCGAACTTTGGATCATTAAATACAATTGTGGGAGCCGGTACTACTCAAAACACCACTACCTCATATCCTTGTGTATATGGTAACTGGTATGAAGGTGCTAAACATCAGATCCTGATCTTAGCATCAGAGTTAACGGCCCTGGGAATGACACCTGGTAATATTAACGGAATTCAGTTTGACATTCTTAACATGAACCTATCTGTTGATTCATTGCTTGGGTTTACAATTAGAATGGCGCCAACAGCTGTTACGGCACTTACTGCTACTTTCGAAACACCAACATTTACTACGGTGTATTCGGTGCCTTACGAAATCATTTCAGTGGGAACCATGACACATAATTTTAGCACATCGTATTATTGGGATGGTTCTTCTAACCTCCTCATTGAAACTTGTTACAATAATGATGTGCTGAATTATACCGAGAATGTAACCATGAATCATTCCATTACTCCATTCAATTCTGTTAGTTATTATAGAGCGGATAACACACCAACGGTTTGTACGAATGCTACAGCTACAGGTATTTCAAACAACAGACCGAATATGGTGTTGTTGAGGAGTGCTGACTTTGTAAACGTTTGGAGTCCTGCGGGTACCATTGTTTATCCGGATTCTTTAATCACGGATGCAACCCCGGTAACAACCACCGATTATGTATTTACTTCGTTAGATACCATCTCTGGTTGCTACAACTACGATACATTGAATGTAACTGTACTTGCTCCACTCACATTAAACCCATTTGCTTCACCGGTTCTCACTTGTGTTGGAGGTAATGATACACTTGTGGCAAATGTAACAGGTGGTTATGGTAACTATACATTCTTATGGAGTGATGGTTTAGGAACGAATGATTCTGCCATTGTTTCAAGTATTCCATTTGATTATATGGTTGGCGTTACCGTTACAGATGGTTGCGGGTCGCTTACGGATTCCGTATTAATAGATATTGTAGATCCGTTAGTAGTTACAACTACTGATCTTTCCAATTGCGGACCCGGCTCGGGCTTTGTATTAGGTTCGATTGTTAGCGGAGGTAATGGCGTATATTCCTATTCATGGACTGGTGGGGCCACAACGCCTAATATGACAACCGGTACTGTTTCATCAACTACCTCATTTACGCTAACCGTTACTGATGGTTGCAGTACGATTGATACGGATGTTTCAACAGTAACCATCAACAACCTGCCGACGGTGAATCTGGGACCGGATATTATTCAGCCTACTCCACCTGCTTTGTTGGATGCTGGTCCGGGCTTTACTTCTTACTTGTGGAGCACTGCGGCAGTAACACAAACGATTAACGTATCGGTTAATGGAACCTATTGGGTTGAGGTAACGGATGGTAATGGTTGTGTAAACTCGGATACGATCCAGGTTAACTTTACTTCAGGCATCAATAATCCTGATGGATCTGTAGCGACCGTTTCATACTATCCAAATCCAACACACGGTATATTAAATATGAATGTACAAGGATTCCTGGGTAAGGATCTGAAAATGGAGGTGACCGATCTTCAGGGAAGAGTTATTCGTAATTATATGTTTGAGAATGTTACCGAAAGCTTCCTTCAGACGCTTGATCTCACTACATTGAGAGCCGGAACTTATTTGTTGGTTCTGAGCAGTAATGATGATTCTTATACAAACAGGATTGTGATAACAACCGATTATTAATAAGATTAATTTTTTATAAGTAAAAACCCCGATCTTACGATCGGGGTTTTTTGTTTGATCCTTTGTTGTTCGGGCAGGGCTTTCCAGCCTTCGCCGGTATAAACTTCTCGCCCCGTTCGGACAAAAAAAAACCCAACCGAAGTTGAGTTTTTTTTGTTGTCCGACCAGGGCTTCCCGAAATAAATTCGGGACAGGCTTCTCGCCCTGTTTTACGATATTTTGAATGTTATGAAAATAAAAAAAGCCCCCGTCTTCACAGAGGCTTTTCGTTGTCCGACCAGGGCTCGAACCTGGACTCTTCTGAACCAAAATCAGACGTGTTGCCAGTTACACCATCGGACATTGGTAAATAGTAATTGGTTATTTGTAATTCGGAAAACCTTATATGGAGGCTCTTCCGATTTACCAGTTACTAATTACCAGTAACCATTGAAGGGTGCAAAGATAGACATTTTATAAAAAATCCCAAAGGCTTCTCTACACGCTGCCATCAGGCAGGGCGCAAAGCGGTGGCGCCCCTGCAGCAAGGCTTAGTATTGTTATGGCATGTGAGTAAACCCCAATAGCTATCGGGGGAATACCAGCCAGCCGTTACGGTGCTTAGCCTTGCTATGGGGACTCAAGCAAAGTACCCGTGGCCTGCAAAAAAGACGTTAGATATTAGAAGTTAGACTGGTGAATCTAAAGTCTAATTTCTAGTATCTAAAGTCTTAATGCGTTCGTTCAACTGTAAAATTGACCAGATCGATTAAAGAGGTTTTATACTTGCTTTCGGGAAAAGCTTTGAGCATATCGAGTGCCGCATCTTTATGCTCATTCATTTTTTGAGTGGCATAAGGCAACCCTCCACTTTTATTAACGAAATCGATCACCTCTGCCACTTTTTTTGGATCGTTGTTATTATTCTTAACAATGCGGATAATGGCTTTTTTTGTTGACGGATCCGTATTGTTGAGCGCATAAATTAAAGGCAAAGTCATCTTCTGTTCCTTAATGTCAATGCCAGTTGGTTTACCGATTAAATGCGAATTCTCATAATCGAAAAGATCATCTTTTATTTGAAAGGCGATTCCGATTTTTTCTCCGAAATCGGTCATGATCTGTATCGTTTCTTCGCTGCTTCCATTGCTCGAAGCGCCGCAGGCACAACAGGAAGCAATGAGTGAAGCTGTTTTTCTTTTGATGATCTCAAAATAAACTTCTTCCACAATATCGAGTCGTCTGGCCTTTTCTATCTGCAACAACTCACCTTCACTCATAAGTTTTACTGCATTGGTAACAATTTCCAATAATCGATAATCACCTGCTTGGGTGGAAAGCAGCAAGCCTTTACTCAATAAAAAATCACCTACCAATACTGCAATTTTATTTTTCCAGATAGCATTTAAAGAAAAAAATCCGCGTCGCTCATTGCTGTCATCCACCACATCATCGTGCACGAGGGTAGCTGTATGCAGGAGTTCTATAAGTATACCCGCCCGGTATGTTTTTTCGGTAACTTCACCGGTAACATGGGCGCTTAAAAAAACAAACATGGGTCTTATCTGTTTCCCCTTTCTTTTTACAATATAATGCGTGATCTTATCGAGAAGAGGAGCCGAACTTTTCATTGCCAGTTTGAATTTTCCTTCAAACAGCTCCATTTCAGCTTGTATAGGGGCTTTTATTTGGTCTAATTTCGACATGCGATATCCGGCTACCAAAAGTTGCATATTAATTTAAGATGACAAAATTAAATATGATTATTCGCTTCAAATCCTTATCCCGGGCCCAATAATTTGAGGGGTATGGCTAAGGATCTTTCTGGGGAGCTCTTGCCATACCTGCAAATTCTAAAGTCCATAGCAGCAGGTTTTCCGCTCCTTCATCGTCTGCACGAATATGCGATAATGTATTAGCCTTTAATATTTTTCAGGGTCGTTTTGACCATTAGGAAAGACCATTTTTTTTTTGCATCTTTGCGTGTTTTTTACAGCATGGCTTCAAAAGTAAAGATAGTGTTAGCAAGCTCCCAGCAGGTGATTGCATCAAGCCTGGTAGCCACCATCCGTAAAATGGACAAAGTGGAACTGGCCGGTGTTGCTACCAGCCGTCAACAGCTTCTCGAAATGCTGGTGGTGAACCAGCCCGAGATCCTCATGATCGACCGATGGTTTGAAAATATGTTCCTGGAGTCTGAATGGGAAGAGACCAATTCGCTTACCGAAAAATATAAAACCATTCTCTTCTCTGACCCGGATAAGGAAAGTATCTATAAGCTGCATAAGCTCCATATTACGAGTTTTTTCACCCTTCATTCTTCTGAAGATGAGGTGATGCAAACCATTCAGGGTACCATTGATGGGATTAAGTTTTTTACTCCAAAAGTGGTGGAGGCGCTCATTGAATTTAGTTTCAGAAGAACACCTGATAAAAAGGAACTTCAACTTCACGATGACCTGAGCGAAAGAGAAATGGAAGTGCTTATGCTCATTACCCAGGGGAAAAGCACCCGGGATATAGCTGACAAGCTGTTTCTCAGTACTCATACAGTCTATACCCACCGCAAAAACATCCTTAAAAAGCTTTCCTGTAAAAGCGCCGCAGAGCTCATTAACTATGCCTATACACAGGGCCTGGTAGAAAAGGAATAATCTACACAATTTAGGAGTTGTTTAGATTTCATACCCAACCTTAGGTAGTGAATTTACCCAATATACGGGATTGTTTACCATGCCTGCCACAGCTAGTTTTGCGCCATTAAAAAACTTGAACTAAAACTTATATAAAATGAAAAGATTTTTTACGATTTTTCTATTAGGCACAGTGCTCAGTATACAGGCTCAAACTCCGGATTCAGTTTCGATAGGGGCCGGATACGCCGGAAAGGGATTTTATACCATAGGCACCGGGTTTGATACAGTTATAGCAAATAATACCTGGGATATTGCGATTGCCACTTATGGCATTCAAACAGCTTCAGTGCGCATTAATGGAGGGTTTGGAGTTCAGTTATTTCGTTATGAAGGAGGTGATACCACCGCATGGACTTCGTTAGACACTGCGGGAATGGGAACATCTGTCAACTGGCTGCATTGTTTTGATTCTGACACCAGCTTTGAACCCAGTGCTTTTGAATATCCATTAGCTGCACATCCCGATTATGGCTGGGGTTTATATAATAATATTACTCATGACGTTGTTGGATCAAGATTGTTTGTAATCAAAACTTTTGGCGGAACTTATAAGAAAGTATGGATCAAAAATCAAAAAGCTATTGGGAACACAATTACCATTCGGATTGCCAATCTTGATAATTCAAATGATGTTACAACGGTCTATTCAAAAGCGGCCACTTCAAAAAATTATTTATATGTTGATTTAAGCACCGCAACTTTAACGGATCCTGAACCAGTTAATACCAGCTTTGACCTTATGTTCGGGAAATACGAAGCAGATCTGGGTGGTGGAATGCATTATCTGGTAACAGGTGTAATGAGCAACCAGGATATTAAAGTAACCGAAGCAAATACTATTCTTCCGGCAGATGCTTATAATGTTTGGTACAATTCTTATTATCCATCCGCTACCAATATGACGGAGATAGGATATGACTGGAAAGTTTTCACTGGGGTTTGGACGATTGTAGATTCATTGTCTTATTTTGTTGAAGACCTTCAGGGGGATGTTTATCAGATCTGGTTCACAGGGTTTGGAGGTTCTTCCAATGGTAAATCAGTATTTAATGTTCGCCAGGCAGGTTGGGTCTCTGTAGAGGAAAATGGGAATTCAATTGCTAATTTCAATATCTATCCGAACCCTGCTACTGACTTTATTAATGTAGCCTATACAATCGACAATGAATTTGAAACAGCCACCCTTAACATTGTGGACATGCACGGGCAATTCATCTCTTCTCAAAAACTCGGAAACAATCACGGTTTTAATCAGACGATGGTTAATGTTGCCGGTTTAAATTTATCATCAGGTATATATGTTGCACAAATTGTAGTGGGTAACTCATCCGCAACCCAAAGATTTATTATACGCTAATTTGAAGATAGTTGCATCTGTTATAGTATTGATGATTGGTTGGGCTGAAGTTATTTCAGCCCAATCTTTTATTTACGTAAGGGATCACGAAAATAAAGAGGTCTCCGGTGCACATGTTTTTCTTACTCCGCTTGATAACAGCAAATCTGTTTATGAAATAACAGACTATTCAGGAAAAATAAAAAACACCGTTAGTTCCAGGGCGAGAATACAAATTTCCTTTATAGGTTTTCAAAACATGATTGATACCATTTCATCCGGTCAGGATTTTACTTTTCAACTGGAACCAGACCCTGGGGAATTGAATGAGTATACAGTGACTTCCAACGCTGTTCCAACGAGAATACAGGAATCCGTTTATAAAATAAGGGTGATTGACAGGGCCAGAATAGATGGACAGGGAGCTCAAAATCTGCGTGACCTGCTTACCAATGATCTCAATATCCAACTTTCCCAGGATGCTGTATTGGGATCCAACATTAAAATGCAGGGAGTAGGTGGAGAAAATGTAAAGATCATGGTCGATGGAGTTCCTCTCATTGGGAGATTGGATGGAAATATTGATCTAAGCCAGATCAATCTGAACAATGTAGAAAAAATTGAGATTATAGAAGGATCCACTTCCACCATATATGGAAGCAATGCGATGGGTGGTGTTATTAATATTATTACTAAAAAGAATCAACATCATAACCTGGAAGGGAATACAAAATTTTATTATGAAACGGTTGGCACCTATAATGTGGATGCAAGAGTGGGCTGGCAATTCAAAAAGAATTTTTTACAAATGAGTGGCGGACGATATTTTTTTGACGGATTCAATACAACAGATTCCATCAAACGATTAATGCTGTGGAAGCCAAAGGAACAATATTTTGGAGAGGTCCAGTATAACAGATCCCTGGGGAAATTAAACCTTCGATATTCTGGAAATATTTTTCATGAATTGTTGGAAAGCAAAGGAACACCCGAAGCTCCATTTTATGTAACAGCAGTTGATCAATGGTTCAGAACGATCCGGAGTACGCACGGGTTGTTCCTCACGGGTTATCTGGCTAAAAATCATCACCTCGATCTAACTTTATCCTACTCTTTTTACGAACGAAGAAGACAAACTTTCAGAAAAGATCTGGTGACGCTTGATCAACTTCTGACCGATGAAAATATTGATGTATTTAACCAGGTAATGAGTCGCGGTATTTATAATTTCAATAAACCCGGATCCAGGTTATCCATTCAGGCCGGTTATGAAGTTAATTATGAAACGGCACAAGGGCTACGGATCGAAAATCAATTCCAGGAGATGGCTGATCTAGCTCTTTTTGCAGCGGCTGAAATAAAACCTGTGGGCATTTGGTCTATTAAACCAGCGGTTCGATTCGGTTACCAGTCTAAATTCGACATGCCGGTGATCCCGTCCATACATACCCGTCTTTCACCACATAAAAACCTGGACCTTCGACTTTCTTATTCAAGAGGATTCAGAGCGCCAACTTTAAAGGAGTTGTATTTTCTATTTGTGGATGTGAATCACAATGTATATGGGAACACCAAATTACAAGCTGAAAACGGGGGTAATATAAACGGAAGCATTACGTACACCAACAAAAAAATAAAGAACATTGAATTTGGATTTTCGGCGGGTGGATTCTATAATGATGTTCAAAATCAAATTCGTTTGATTGCTGTTTCCATCACGCCTGATTCCAATATCTATCGTTATGAAAACATCGATCGGTTCCAATCGGTAGGTGCTCAGGCCACACTGAATTTTTCCTGGAGAAATTTATTTCTCGGGGTAGGCGCCACCTATACCGGTGTCATCAACAGTATTTCTGACAGTGCGATTGGAACCAATGATTATAAATTTTATCCGGAGATCCAGACAAACGCTTCTTATAATTTTAAAAAATGGCAGGGAAAACTAAATGTGTTTTTTAAATATACCGGTGCCCAACCTTTTTTATACACAGAATACGATGAGACCTTACAGGAAAATATGATCAGGGAAGGTGAAGTGGCAGAGTTTGGAACCATGGATATTTCTTATATTCAGACCTTGTTTAAAAACAAGCTACAAATAGCCGTGTACGGAAAAAACTTATTGAACATCACAAATATCAGTCAGACCGGCGCCAATACGGGTGGGGTTCATTCCTCCGGGAGTTCCGTTTTACCGACCATGTGTGGCAGAACTTTTGGGGTATCGGTTGCGTATAATTTTATAGTAAGTAAAAAATGAAAAGGTATTTATATATTATATACGTATTTATATTAGTTGAATTCACATCTTGCTTTCAGGAAGATGAACCTGTACCTCCCTATGTATCACCTTCGGGTGTAACGACCAATGTTGCAGGCATGGGTCCTTCTTATGGCACACAATGGTACTACGATCTTGGTACAGACTCTTTTGTTAAGGTGGTGGATAGAGAAAGCTGGGATCTTGCCTTCCAATGTGGCGACAATGAGTACCATATTTTTACCAACCTGGCCAAACGGATGTCAGCAGCGAATACCGGTACCACCAATTTTGATGCGGTTACGAGTGCAACTGGCTTAACCTTTCGTTTTGATCGTTCAGAAGGTTATATCGATAGCCTGGCCATCGGAGATTGGGGAATTTTTAGCGGTGGGAACGCTGTTTCACATAACAATGTATATGTGGTGGATAGGGGTATTACTACCCTGGGTGTTGATATCGGTAAAAAGAAAATGCAGGTACTGGATTTAACTGGGGGAATTTATCAGATAAGAGTGGCGAACTTGGATGGAACCAATGATCAGATTTTATCGATTGCTAAAGATCCGGATCATAGTTTTGTACACCTGAGTTTGAATGGAGCCGGCTCAGTGGTAAATGTAGAACCTGATAAGTATGATTGGGATTTGTTGTTTACTCAATATACTGCCAAAGTTGAGCAGGAAGGAACCGGGATCATCGAGGATTATTCAGTAAATGGGGTTCTTTTAAATCCATACCAGGTGAGAATTGCCCATGATTTTACCAAGCCTTTTACAGACATTGTTTATTCTGATCTGACAACCTATACCTGGTCCACACTCTGGGACGCTATTGGCTATGACTGGAAATATTATGATTTTGATGCGATGGTCTATGTGATAGAACCAGGCAGAACGTATATTGTCCAATCGGTTGAAGGTGATTATTATAAGCTCCGGTTTACCTCTTTTACCAATGATCTGGGTGAAAAAGGTTATCCAACTTTCGAATTGGCTAAGTTCTAATATCCTCTCACTTGTTTAGGGTATTTATCGCCCTTTATTTTGAGCAAACCCGCATAGCGCCTATATTTGCAGTATAAATGAAGCTTTTACCTTATAGCACAAATATTCAACCTGTATGCCAGGCAGTTAACTGTTGTATGCATCAGCAGGAGCCAGAGGGCATGTTCCTGAAAAAGAAAAAATGCTGCGAGAAATTCAAAAAAAAGGGAAAGCGTTGTAAAAAATGTCCAGGCAGAGTGGATTAACTCATCTGGTCAAATTCATTTACCTTTACCAAGGGTAGAATCAAATAAAACATGTCGAAAAATTTTGGAAGAATGATCCAATTAGCAATGGATACTTTTGCGGTGCATAATGATCCGGATCAACTCGATGTAGACGAAAAGATCATTCAGCAACTGGAGCAACTTCATCCGGATGCGGTTTCCGAACTAGCCAATGAGGATGGGCCCGTAATATGGGTATTGCTTATACCCACCACTCATGAGTTAATGAACGAATTCATCAACAAGAAAATTACCGAAACCGAATTCTTGGACCGTACCAAACCGGGACTCATGTATGATGCTTTGTATCTTTGTTCTGCTATGACCCTTCCTGAGTTCAGAGGTAAAGGGGCAACAAAAAAAATTGCACTCGAAGCGATCCGTAGCATTCGAAGTTTGCATCCGATAAAAACACTCTTTGTCTGGAATTTTAGCGGGGAAGGGGCTGCATTGGCCAACAGTATCGCCCAACACGAAGGGTTACCATTGTTGGAGAGGGTCCACTGATAAGAGGTTTTATCTAATATTGAATGATACTCTGTATTTTTGCAAAGCTGCATGGATAAATCGGAGAAAATAGCCACCATTTTAAAGTCCCTTCCGGACGTTCCAGGTATTTACCAATATCTCGATGAGGAAGGCAAGATCATTTATGTAGGGAAGGCCAAACACCTTAAAAACAGGGTAAGTTCTTATTTCAATAAGATCCAATACGAAAACCGGAAGACCCAGATATTGGTAAAAAATATTGCCGATATCCGTTTCATTGTCGTCAACAATGAAATGGAATCTTTGTTGCTTGAAAATACGCTGATCAAAAAACACCAACCCAGATTCAATGTCCAGTTAAA
>JANWKQ010000174.1 GCA_025451295.1 Flavobacteriales bacterium
AATTAAAAAATACCGTACTCGGTAAATTATAATTATCAAACATTGATGATTCTATTTTGTTATTCTTGAATGCCCAAGTATTTTGCAATTCCCATATATCAACGCTAAGATCTCCAATCCTAACTTTATAACCTCCAAATGTGTTTTTACGGTACTCGTAGCTTAAAAGTACGTTTTCCAAATCCTTGGTTTGAGAACATTTTACCACCAAGTCAAGATCTCTAATTTGACCCGCATAATTTAAAAAAAAGTTACGGATGACCCCACTAAAAACTAACACTTCGCATTTGACAGATATTTTTACTAAAAAGGAAATAGTTTCTTCCTCCAAATTTCGAATCAAATAGTCGTAGAATTTTTCCGAGAAGCTGTTTAAGTATGGTATGTCAAATTTTTTGGCCACTTAATTTTTGGTATTGAGATAAGGCAAACTGATCTGTCATCCCTGAAATATAGTCAACAATCACCCTTAGTTTATAATAATCATCTAAATCATCTAATGTTGGGTCGACCAGTCTATATATTTCAGTATCGGTTTCATTAATTTGCCTTTGTACTAATTTTTGTTCTCTTTTTTTTGCACTTAAGGCGAACTTGTTGTTGAGTAAATCTAACTTTTGTAATAATTTATTAAATTCATCATATTTAATTGATAGCAAGTTCTTCTTTTTAGAATCTTGTTCTTCATCTATGTCGTAAAGGATGTCAAACAAACGTTTAGAATAAATAATTTCTTTGTTTTCTTCGATTGCTATTCTAATAATACTATTTGAAATCAAACCAGCCGCTCTATCTCTATAAGCCTTCTCTTCATGAAATACAAAATTAGTATAAATATCCAATAATCCTGTAATCACTGAGTGTCCAGTCAGTTCGAGAGAGGTTATATCCCTGCTTGGGAAAATATTTTCAAAGCAGAATTGTTGTAAGGACTTAGCTAATTTTTTATCGTCTTGAAATATTAGCTCATTGTTATACTTTCCGGCTATGATTTGATCATATTGATTTAGAAAATTCTCAGCGGCTAAATCCACCAAACGTTGAATTAAGTAAATTCTAAACTTTACCATTCGAGTTACTTCCTCTCCAATGCCAAAATTGTCCTCTTTTATTTTGTCAGCTGCTTCTCGAACACCTTCGACATGTTCCAGTTTCTTAACAACAAATTCGAAATCATACCAACCCTTATTGAACCCATCCTCAATATCCATAACAAGATAACAGATTGAATCGGCGGCTTCCATAAGATAACATAGTGGATGTCTAACAATTTCTCCACCTATTGTCAATTCACATTCTGAAGCAACTCTATTTAAATATTCGATTTCTGATTGGAAGACACCTCTTTTTTTGAGATGTATTTTTGATTTCTCCTTCTTTCCGTAATTCGGATATTTTAAATATGATGCTAGAGTAGCGGCAGTTAAATTTAATCCGTATCGATCATTTAGTATTTGCAGTTTAGTAACGACTCTGAAGCCCTGTGCATTGCCATCAAAGTATGTGAAGTCCTCCTTTTCTTCTGGTGTCAACTTTAGCGAGGTTCTTCTCTTAAAGAATGATTTAAAGTAATTTTGAAACTCGGTTTCTCCAAAATGACCAAATGGTGGATTTCCAATATCGTGAATTAGGCAAGTATTTTTTAGAATAATCGGTATTTCACGATACAGAAATGTTTTTGTGCTTCCGACCTTCTTTACAAAAGCCTCATCCTTACAAACTCTAATGCCTAAAGAATGTCCAATAGACATAACCTCCATTGAATGAGTAAGTCGTGAATGAATATTATCATCAGCCGTTAGCGGAAACACTTGAGTTTTGTCATGCATCCTTCTAATAGCAGGACTAAATATTATTCTTCCAAAATCGCTTTCAAAATCATTTCTAGTATCATCTCCCCTTGTAGATTCTCTTAATCTAAAATTGCTTAGTAGACTTTTCCAATTCATGAATATTATTTATTTCAGGTTTTCGATTATATTTTTTAGCTTGTGCCTAACGAAGCACTATTAAAAACGGTGCCAGTTATAAATATATAAACTTTAATCCAAACTAAAAAGAAAGCAAGGCGTAAATTTTTATAATACGCCTAAGCGGTTTAACTGCTACTAACTTCAAATAATGTGGTTAGCTGGCACTGTTTTTAATTAGCAGTTAGGTGCTGCCGTTCCCTAATAAGTTCTGTTGATTTAGTTGTTGAAAAATAGATTCTTTTCAATCTTTATTTTTTATTGTCAAATTAGGATTTAGAATTTCATAGTACTGAATTGAGGAGTCCAAGTTTAAATTACCTGTTAAATCGGGTTTAATGGGTCGAAAACCGGCACTTATGAAGTACTTCTGGGATCTACGGTCCTTTTTATCATGTTGAGCAATTATTCGATCCAATTTAAGATGCTCAAAGCTTAGTTTGATGAATAGTTTCATAACTTGTTTTACCAAAGGATCTCCCCAAATTGTTGCGGCTAACCAATAGGTGAATTTAGCTTCTCTGTATTGATCAGTCAAGTTGAAATTTAAAGATACTCCTCCTACCGCATCACCTAAAAAATCTATTGCTCTATTCATCTTGTTGTCTTTTAATTTCCAATCTGTAATAAGTTCCAAAGCATGATCCAAAGTAAAAGGGGACGATAGTTTAATAGGAAAGTTTTTACGATAATCAGATTCCCTGCCGTACTTAATGAGCATTTGTGCATCACCATCCTCCCATGGACGAATCGTTAAACTATGCATTCAAGTAATTGATTTAATTTATTAAATTTTTTAAGACACAAATCTTTATTCATAATACCAAACTGTTTCAGTGAGTATGAAAATTCTTTTTTTTACGGTTGCACCTAACTAGTTATATCCGTACCTAAAAGTACGTTAATCCCAGTTATTTCACCATGTTATCAGTACCTTTTAACAATTGTGAGGTACTACAATGCGGATGGTGAATATTACCGGTGACGGGTATATTCGTAAGACGGATGTCTGTTGTTTGCCAGTTTTTTGTCAACTCTCTTAATTCTTCGGAACCTGCTTGTCTAAGAAAGTCTCTACCGCTTTGTTCCAATCATCTAAATACTTTCCACGATCGGTATTCAGTTTTTCGCTGGTCGTATTGAGTTTACCAATGGCATCGTTGTAGGAGTTCACGGCATCATTGTATTGGTCCACATCAGCCTGTGTTCTGTCTGATTCTTTTTTGGTATCAAACGCAGCCTTTACTTTATCAAAGTTTTCTTTTTTCAGTTGGAAATCCTGGATCACAGGAATGTCTTTTTCTGCTTCTGCCTTATAAAACTCCAGAATTTTTTTACAGGCAAGGATCACCGAAGCATCGTTGTTATAACCTACCATATTTTTTAGTTTACCAATCCCTTCATTAGTGTTGGTAAGAAGAGAATTCCGGTTTTGCTCGGTGGCATTTACATCATCCGTTTTAATCGCTTCCAGTAAGAAATATTCCTGCTTATAGCTTTTAAAGAAAATGAGATACACTTCATTATAGTGATCATACACCAGGTTGGAAATACGAAGGTTTTCTGATATCTTATCGCTTTCAGGATCTACGAGGTTAATATTATTGTCCGCAGCAAATTGTTTTTCTGCTTCTTCCATGTCATCTCCGGCTTTGTCAAGTTTTTCATTCGCTTTTTCTTTGGCGAGCATATATGCTTCCATAAAATCATAGGATTGTTCTGCTACTTCTTCCATATCCACCAGATTCGCATAATCTTCATTGAAGATAGAATAGCTCAGATCAAGATATTTCACCACCGCATCCCGGTAGGAGGTGTTCCCGTTAAAGTCACCAATTTGGGAAACACGGGTTTTTGAATCACTCAGGATCTTGAGAACATCGAGCCGCGTTTTATCTACCTTCTTGGCATTACTTCCATGAGAAGTGGCACTTACATAGTCCCATGATGCCTGGGTAATGGTCTTCATATCCTGATTGATATTGTCCATATAATCTCCGGCAGATTGCGCAACCGCCAGTTGTGCAGAACAAAAGGCAGCCAATAAAATGATACTTAACTTTTTCATAGTCTGTATTTATTTTTCTAAATTAATAAAATCTAACATGATCTGAAATGATTCCTCAATATAAATATCGTTTTCAATGTTTTCTATCTGGAAAAGATTGATATCCCGATTGTATTCATCCATTTTAATGATCTCCCGGGTATACTCATCATTCAGCACTTTAAACAATTCAGTCTTATGCCGCATCTGTTTGTCCCAGGCCTCCCAGTTATAATTATCCGACCCATTGGCCTTTCTGAAACCTTCGAGATCTAACGGGATTTTATACTCCGTATTGTAGATAACTTTTACCGAATCCGAGATGGCAGCCACATTTTTAAACCAGGTATTTTGTCGGATCCTGCTGGTGCTTAACTCCTGAAGATCCCCCCGTGGAGGGCTATTCAAGGCAGTATAATAGGTTTTTTTATTGATCGAATCTGCTTTTAAAACGTAGTTTTCAAACTGCTCTCTGAACTCCAGGTGATCATATAGATCAGGTAAAACAACATCCGGCACCACACCCACCACCTGGTGTGTTTTATTGGTAATGCGGTAAAAAATTGAACTGGTTAGTTTTAAATAGCCGTATTCTCCATCGGCATTATAATCGGTAAAATCACCACTGGTAACCGGAAGAATGTTCTGTCCGGTTGATTTACCATACGTGGTAGAACCTACGATCAATGCCCTGTTATGATCCTGTAAAGCCGCAGACAATATTTCAGATGCGGAAGCACTCATCCCATTTACCATGATCACCAAAGGTCCATTATAAATGGTTCCGCGATTCGCATCTTTCATGGTCTCTATTTCATACCGGTCTTTGGAAATGGATACAGGTCCCACATCAATACAAATACCCGCCAGGTCAATGGCCTCTTTTACAGATCCGCCTCCGTTATTCCGGATGTCGAGTATAAGTCCTTCAATATTTTCTTTTTGTAATACCAACAATTTTTTTGCCAGGTCATTGGCACATCCCAGTTTGGTTTCGTCTTCCCAATCTGTATAAAACGATGGAAGAAATATATAGCCGATCTTTTTTTCTCCTTCTAAAATAAAACTCTGGATCACATTTTCATCATCCACCAATTCTCCTTTTTGGATGCTTACTTTTTTAATGCTGCCATTTACTTTTTTAATGGTGAGTTCAACTTCGAGGATATCTTTTTCATATAAAATTTCATATGCTTCGCCAATAGCTGCAAAACTCAGATCAACCGTTTTGGCATTGTCCCATTTGGCGGCAATGATAAGGTCACCTTTGTTGAGTTGGTTCGTTTGCCAGGCGGGACCTCCGGGAACAAGGTTGGTGATCTCTATCTCATTCTTGGTATTTTCTTTAATGTCAATTCCAAAACTTAAATTGGTGGCCGATACACTGTTTTCAAAACTATTCTTTTCTGTATTGGTATAGTATTCGGTATGTGGATCAAAATATAAGGCAAAGGCGGTGGAGAATTCAACCAGGATATAATCATACAGGGTGTTGTATTCATGCAGAATATTACGAACCTTTTTTTGCTCAAACCTTTTTACATCATCCCGGGCAGGTGCTTCCAGTTTCTGGAAGGCACTATTATCAATGTTGGTTGGATGGTCATCTTCTCCGCGGGGGGTAAAGACACGGTTGAGGGTCTGGTATTTTAACCACTTTTTCCAACGGCGGTTTCTTTCATCGATATCGGCGGGTACCGATTTGGTAAGATCGTTGGAGAAAGTAATTTCATCCTTCACTTTATAATCGAAGGTCGTTTTTAAGATCTGTGCGATGAGTGTATCCGTTTCTTCCAGTCGTTGTTTATAAACGGTTTCTATTTCGGTAATAAAACTACAGTCACCGTTTTTGATGGCATCATCCAGTTCGAACCTGAATTTTTTGAACTGTTGCATGTCGGATTCGATGAAGTAAACGCCTGCCGGGTCCAATGCATTAAACAGATCCTGAAAGAGTGCCTGCGAAAGTTGATCATCAAGTGCCTTGGGCTGGACATGATAAGTACTGATCATTTCCCAAAGGATCTGCATTTGTTTACACTCCTGGGCATGTGAAATACCAGGGAACGACCCCATTAAAAACAGGATAGTAAAAAGTTTGAAGGAATGTTTACGCAGAATAAGGGTCATTCAAATAGCCACATTGTTTAGTTAAGGGTAGGTAAATTTACAAATTGGACGCATAATAATCAATAGCTTTTCTCACATTCCCATGCTTTTCAAGGAGTCCTTTTGCCTGATCGTAATCAAGCCCGGTTTTTTCCATGATCATTCTGGTTCCACGATCGATGAGCTTGTTATTAGATAACTGCATATCTACCATTTTATTTCCCTTTATACGGCCAAGCCGGATCATGGTTGTGGTGCTGATCATGTTAAGGATCAATTTCTGTGCCGTACCGGCTTTCATCCGGGTACTGCCGGTAACAAATTCAGGACCCACAATGGCCACAATCGGAAAATCAGCCTGTTCGATCACGGGAGCCTCTGCATTGCAGGTAATACATCCCGTTACGATCTTATTTTCCCTGCATCTTTTCAAGGCCCCGGTTACATACGGAGTAGTCCCGGATGCGGCAATGCCTATCACCACATCTTTATGATTTATTAAATGTTTTTGCAGATCCTGCCAGCCACCTTCCTCATTGTCCTCTGCAAATTCGACCGCTTTACGGATGGCAGTATCTCCACCGGCGATGAGACCGATCACCAGGCCATGTTCCACTCCATAGGTAGGCGGAAGTTCGGATGCATCTACAATGCCCAATCGGCCGCTGGTACCAGCTCCCAGGTAAAACAACCGGCCACCGGCCTTCATTTTTTCAACAATCACCTTTACAAGGCCTTCTATGGTTGGAATGCAGGTTTTGATCGCCCCGGCCACTTTTGCATCTTCCTGGTTGATCCCCGTGAGGAGTTCCTGGATAGATTGATTTTCAAGATCATGATAGAGCGAATCGGATTCAGTGGTTTTTTTCATGTTAAACTCTTTTCATTGACGACGGAGGAAGAAAGATGGGTTTTAAAAATATCTAACAAGGCTTTTTTATCGAGCTCTTTTATTTGTGACTTCGGTAAAATATAAGCCTGACTGTTTGCAATATAAATGGCAACTACTTTTTTTGATTGTTTTATTCTAATCACTTTTGTCCATTCAATCTCTGCATGGCTTATGGAGGTTTCCACTCTAAAACCGGGTTGCTCAAACCTGAATGTCATTGTTTCTTTCAGGAATGCGTTGCTGGCATACTCTTTTTTTAATCTGAAATAGGAAAGAGCCAGAATCAGGATAAAAAAGGTAACAACCGATAAAAGAACGATCCCGGTGATGCGAATAAAACTCAACGGTTCTTCAGCAGAACTCATCAGGCATAAAAATCCAATAATGCCGGAAATACTTAACAGAATAATATGATAATAGATACTTCTCCATTTTCTGATATGCTGAAATGCATAATGCAAATAATCTTTTTCTGTTATGTTGAATTTTAACTCCATCTAGTAAGGACCAAGGATACAAGCCAGAACGCCAACATTTACGGGCCCTTCAATAACAGCGATCACATCATTGATGTTCGTTGAGTTTCCCAAGTACACCATGCCACCCTGTATGGTAAGCAAACAGTCGAATACACTGGTTGAATTTCCTTTGTACACCATGGTGTTATCGAACGTGTACAACAATTCCGTATAAAAATTTGAATTTCCCCGATAGACCTTCCCATCTTCGATGGTGTATCTGCAATCCTGAATGGTTGTTGTATTACCAGTATAGATCTTGTCTTCTGTAATGGTATATATTATATCGAAATAGCTGGTGGAGTTTCCAATATACACTTTCTGATCGTTAATGGTATAGACAATATCAGAAAAACTTTTTGAATTGCCTTTATATACTTTTACCTGGGCATAAGTTGCGGAACAGATGGTAATGAATAAAATGAAGATGATTTTTTTCATACTTCAAATTTACGGATTTTTTTGTTGGGCGGCTTTACCGGCTATCCGCTCTATCTTTTTATTGCATGCAACAGATTTTCGTCAAGTTGAGTAGACGTACCATGGTACGTCTGTATAGCCGCTTCGAAATTAGTTTCTGAAGGCAATAAAAAGGATGCCGCTTTTATCCGGGCCGCCAGGGGCTTATTGATACCTGCCGTAAGCCTTAAATACTTACGTCACTTGTAGAAGTAGCCACAGGATTCACGCAAAGCACCGCGATCTGAGGATCATTGTTCAATACCTGTACTTCCTCATTGCTAAAGATCATGTCCATTAATCCTTCGTTATCATGGTGTGAGGAGATCACAATAAGGTCTGCATCGATATGGGCTGAATATTTGATCAATTGCTTGGCAAAAGATCCTTTACCCTCTTCTTTTACATGTTCAAAGGGAATACTATGCTCTGCAATATATCCTTCAATCATCTTGATGTTCACGGCAATTCGGTTGGCCACGAACTGATCGGAGGTATTTGCTTCAAAAATATAAATGGTGCTGTTGAAATATTTGGCCAGGTCAATGGCGGCCGTGATCTTATTTTTTCCCTTAATGTTTCCGTCGACTGGAACCACGATCTTTTTATATCCATCGGGATCGATCTTTCTTTTTTGAACGATCACAAAAGGCGCTTTGGAAGAGGTGATCACTTTTAATGCATTGGCACCCACAATATGCTGGAAACCGTGTACTCCATGGGTTCCCATAACGGCCAGACTGGCACCGGCTTCATCCACATACGAACCAATGTCGGAGAATATACTTCCTTCCTTGGTTGCATAGGTGGTTTCTACGCCAAATTCTTTTTGGTTATTGGCGGCAATTTCTTTAAGGGTTTCCTCCAAACCTAACTTTTCTTTACCTAGCTTCTTGAGCCGGCCATTGGTTTCGTTATTCACGATATGTAACATCCTCACTTCGTCTTCGCTTTGAAAAGCAATCTTGGAGGCATGGGTTAAAGCAGTGTCTGATTGTTGGGTAAAATCGTAAGGGACAATAATAAGGTCCTTCTTTCCTTTGGTAAGCATGATTGTTGGTTTTTATTTTAATTGAAAGGCAAAAGTATGATTTTTTTTGGAAGATTCATTGGGTCCGTAGGTAGCG
>JANWKQ010000175.1 GCA_025451295.1 Flavobacteriales bacterium
GGGAAGGATTCGGTGATGGCCATGGTCTGGAATCATACGGAACCTGGAATAGCAGATGTATATTTTCGTTTTTCAAATACCGGTGCTTCCGGTCTGATAGGTGATGGCGTGAATATTTCCAACCCCACTGCAGGTACACAACAAAATGCGGATATCGTTTATGCGAATGGCATATTCCATATTGTATACCAGAATAATGCTACACAGGAATTGTTTTATATGCAGGCCATCCAGGATGAATATATCGGTATTGAAAATCATCCGGTATTACAATATCAACTGAGTTTGATTGATGGTATCCTTCATTTCCAAGTAATGAATGAGAACATGGCCGGAAGGAAAATGGAGATATTCGATTCAAAAGGAAGTATTCTTTTTTCTGATCATCCTGATTATGCATCGCTGATCATGGTTGATCTCACATCGGTTTCTAGTGGAGTTTACTGGATCAGCATCAAGGGCTTTAACAAACCGATCAAGTTTTTTAAATAGTGCTTTCTTAAATCACATGTTCATGCGATTGATTTGCATGCAAGGTTGTTTCAACTTTGCAGAAACAAAATCAAGAACATGAAAAAACTTCTCCTTTCTTTTTTAGCAGCCGGTATAACCTTGTATCTGAATGCCCAGATCCCAAACCCGGATTTTGAAACATGGCCGGGGACAGATCCTGCGGGCTGGGTTACCAGCAATAATAATGCAGGTTCCGTTATCAATGTTACTCAATCAGTGAGTGCACATGCAGGCTCATCAGCTGTGAGAATGGATTCCTGGACTTATATGGGATTCCAGTTTGCCTCAGCCATCGGTTCTCCAGATGTAGGGAGCTTTTTCCCTTATGTGGGTCAACCCACTTGTTTAACCGGTTGGTATATTTCCAATTTCGTTGCCACAGACAATGCACAGCTCCTGGTTGACCTCAGACAGGGAGGAAGCTCCATAGCTGCCGGTGGGATCACGCTTAATAACAATACAACCGTTTATCAGCAGTTTTTTATTCCTATCGTGTATGGAACTGTAACTAATAGTGATAGTGCGGCGATTGCCTTTACAGTGAGAGACAGCATGGGACCTGCTTTTTCGCATGCGGGAACCTATATGATCATAGATGATATTCAATTTACGAATTGCTCGGCGGGCATCGAAACGGAGAATACAGCCATCAAAAATCTTTATCCAAATCCGGCAACAGAGCAGATCACATTTGAGTATTTGGTTGGATCAACCGGAAGGATAACGGTAGAATTACTCGATCTGAATGGCAAACTCTTGAGCAACTGTTATACGGGTGATCAGACACCTGGCATTTATAAATTGAACGTTCCTGTTGCCACATTGGCCAAAGGCAGTTATTTGATCCGCCTCACATCCAATGAAGGTATCCGGGTGGAGAAATTACTGGTGGAATAATTTTGTTGATAATACTCCTAGTAAATTGACAACTAGCTCGTTTCGCAGTTGAAATAAATAATCACTGTCATTTACAACCTTTTAGGTGAATTTATAATCTAATAGTTATAACTATTAGATTATGAGCCCTAAAAAAATCCTAGCCGTTTCATTTGTGATGCTACTTGGTAGTATTGCATTATTCTCTCAAAATAATGTAGCCATCAATACTACTGGTGCAGTAGCTGATCCTTCTTCGATGTTGGATGTAAGCTCAACGACAACAGGTATGTTGGTTCCACGGGTGGCGTTAAGTGCAACGAATGTAGCGGCACCGGTTGTAGCTCCATTAAATTCAATGCTGGTTTACAACACGGCAACGGCCAGCGCGGGGGTTACAGCTGTAACACCCGGATATTATTATTGGGACGGAGCCGCCGCTTTGTGGAGGAGATTTTTACAGGCCAATGAAGGATGGCAGTTGTTAGGAAATATTGGCACGACCGCAGGTACCAACTTCATGGGAACCACGGATGCACAGGATGTAGTTTTTAAAACCGCTGGTTCTGCTGCTACCAATGAAAGAATGAGAATAATTGGAGCAGGTGGAACACCAGGTCAGGTGCTCATTAACAATACAGGAATTTTTGCAGGTGATGTATTTTCTGTTTATGGAAATAATACAACCAATGGAACAACGCCTTCTATTGTGAATACTGTTGGAACTTTTGCGGTTAACGGATATGCTTCAGGAAATGGAACAGGTGTTTATGGAGAAGTAAATGGAGGTGCAAGTACGAGTGGAACCGCTCTTTGGGGAGATATATATGGAACCAATACACCGGTTTCCAGTGCAAGCGAAGGTGTACTGGGGATGAACTCTACTGCACCATTAGGTGCAGGTATAACAGCTTCGGTGGCAGCCGGGGTAAGAGGTGAAGCAACCGGTGCTGCGGGTACTGCATTTACAATGGGTGTTTTTGGATTAAATACAGGCATCACAGGTCAGGCCTTTGGGGTTTATGGATTGACCAGTTCTTCTGGCGGAATGGGAGTCTTCGGAACCAATATAGATTTAACCGCTTCGACAGGACATGGTGTTCAGGGACAAACCACTGCTTTTGGAGGTGCAGCGGGTGTAAGAGGATTTAATATTGCACCGGCTATTGGTAATGCGCAGTCAGGCTATGGGGTAAGAGGTAGCTCCACGATTGCACCAACCGGAACTGGTTTTGTGATCGGAGTAAGAGGTGATGCAACCGGTGCGACCGGAACCACCTATGGTGTATATGGTCAGGTTGCATCCAATACAGGCTTTGGACTGGATGGGGTGAACACCAATGCAACAGGTACCGGACTTTTGGTAATCGGAAATAATGCTGCAGGAACTTATTTGGTTGCAGGTAGTGGTAGCGCCGTAAATGGAGCTGGAATCGGTGAATTTGCGATTGCAAAAACAGCGGCTAGTGGTATTGGTGTAATTGGAGTAGGAAATAATTTAGTTGGATCCATCTTTGCGCCGGTTTCAGGAGCCGGTGTGGTAGGTACCGGAACTCAATATGGTGTCATGGGTTTTGCCACCACAACTGTAAATACAAATCCGGCTTCCAATTCAGCAGCAGCGGGTGCAGGTGCATCAGCAGGAGGTTATTTTGAAGTACAAAATGCCGGTACTGCACAAACGTGGGCATACGTTGGGGTGCGTGATAATACCGCTACCCTTCGAAAAATTATCGGACCAGGAACAGTGAACACAATTGTACATGATTTAAATAATAATCTGGTCGCCTTATCTTGTCCTGAAACACCCGAAAATTTATTTCAGGATTACGGGCAGGGACAATTGGTAAATGGCAAAGCACATATTTCCATTGATCCGATCCTTTCAAAAAATATTTTGGTAAATGATCAGCATCCTTTGCGTGTATTTATTCAGTTGGAAGGAAATTGCAAAGGTGTTTTTGTAACCAATAAGACCCAAACAGGATTTGATGTGGAAGAACTCGATGGAGGTACCTCCAGTGTACCCTTCAGCTATTCAATTACTGCGAATAGGGCCAATGAAATGAATCCTGACGGTAGTATTGCCAAATATGCGGAGGAAAGATTCCCAATGGCTCCAGGCCCAATGGAAAAGACAACACTTGAAACGACGGAAGATAATTCAGTGGTTCGCACGGATGGCTTGAAAGAGGAAAAAACGAACAATCTGATTACCACAACCATCAAGACCGATGGCAAATCGAACAGATAATAGAGGTTTTTTCATACGTTTTTGCTTTTAACAACTCTCTTTACATAGCCTCATCAGGCTAAAACTTCTATCTTAGCCTTTCAAACTTTACTATATGAAAAAAGTATTGTCCTTGCTTGCCTGCGTAAGTGTATTAGCCACTTATGCTCAAAAAAATACCAAAACGGATAAAAAAGAAGACAAGCATCCATATATGGATGCCTCTACCTATTCAGCATTGAACTGGAGGGCCGTGGGTCCGGCAGTCACTTCAGGAAGGATAGGAGATATCGTGGTGAATCCGAATAAAACGTATCAATGGTATATTGCTGCTTCCAGCGGTGGAGTATGGAAAACAGATAATGCAGGAACTTCATTTACACCTATTTTTGAAAGTCAGGCTTCTTTTTCCATTGGCTGTTTAAAAATGGATCCTACCAATGAAAATGTGATCTGGGTGGGCACCGGTGAAAATAATAATCAACGTAGTGTTGGTTATGGAGATGGTGTTTACAAAAGCGAGGACGGTGGAAAGAACTGGAATAATATGGGGCTCAAGAACTCGGAACATATCGGAATGATCGCCATTGATCCGGATAATTCAAACATTGTTTATGTAGCAGCTTATGGACCGCTTTGGAGTAAAGGTGGTGAACGTGGGATCTATAAAACAACAGATGGTGGTAAGACCTGGAAACAAACACTTAACATCAGTGAGAATACAGGTTGCAACGAGGTTCATATTGATCCGAAGCATCCCAATATTCTGTTTGCTACAGCACATCAGCGAAGGAGGCATGAATGGTCATTTATTAGCGGCGGTCCTGAATCGGCCATTTACAAAAGCACTGATTATGGAGAGACCTGGAATAAGCTAACCAATGGATTGCCCTCAAAAGATGTAGGAAGAATTGGATTGGCAATTTCACCCGTGAACACGGATTATATTTATGCAATTATCGAGGCCACGGAGGATGAAAAAGGTTTTTATAAAAGTACAGACAGAGGCGCCAGCTGGGAAAAACAAAGTAATCATGCCACAGCAGGGAATTACTACATGGAGATCTTTGCTGATCCGGTTGACATGAATAAAGTGTATAGCATGGATACATGGGCATCATTTACCGAGGACGGGGGAAAAACTTTTAAAGGGGTAGGCGAAAAAAACAAACATGTCGACAATCACTCGATGTGGATTGATCCTGAAAATACTTCACATTTTCTTATGGGATGTGATGGTGGATTGTATGAAACGTGGGATGCTGCCAAAACCTGGGATTATAAATCAAATTTATCGATCACTCAATTCTATCGGGTGGCGGTGGATAATGCAGCGCCCTTTTATAATATTTATGGAGGAACACAGGATAATAATACATTGGGCGGACCCAGTAGAACAAATTCGGCCACAGGCATCATCAATACAGATTGGTTTGTAACCGTTGGAGGAGATGGGTTTGAGGCAGCCATTGATCCACTCAATCCGGATATTATTTATTCCCAATGGCAATATGGAGGTCTGGTACGATTTGATAAAAAAACCGGGGAGAATATTGATATCAAACCACAGGAAAGAGAAGGCGAAGAACCGTATCGTTTTAACTGGGATTCACCGTTGATCATTTCGAAATTTGATAATAAACGGATCTATTTTGCCGCCAATAAAGTTTTCAGAAGTGATGATCAGGGAAACAGCTGGAAAGTGATCAGTGAAGATCTAACGAGTGGTATTGACAGGAATAAATTACCCATGATGGATAAAGTTTGGAGCATGGATGCCATCGCCAAAAATCAATCGACCACCATATTCGGGAATGTAACAGCATTGGCAGAATCTCCACTGAATGAAAAAGTATTGTATGCAGGAACCGATGATGGATTAATTCAGGTAACAATGGATGGTGGAACCACCTGGACAAAAGTATCAGCGTTTACGGGAGTTCCGAAATTAACACCAGGAGTTTATGTGGCGAATATACTCGCTTCCCGTCATGATGAAAATGTGGCTTATGCTACTTTGAATAATCACAGGAACGGAGACTTCAAACCCTATATTATAAAAACAACAGATAAAGGAAAGACCTGGAGCCAGATCATCGTAGGTGATCTGCCTGAAAGGGGATCTACCTATTGCATTGCAGAAGATACAAAAAACAAGGATCTATTATTCACTGGAACCGAGTTTGGAATTTACTTTACAAATAATGGAGGAAAGAATTGGATGAAGCTTGGATCTGGCCTGCCAACGATTTGTGTGAAGGATATTGCAATCCAGGAAAGGGAAAATGATCTTGTGATTGCTACTTTTGGAAGAGGTTTTTATGTGCTGGATGATTATTCATTGTTGCAAAATGTAAAACAAACCGATCTGGAGGAGAAAGCACATATTTTTCCGATCAAGGACGGTCTTGTATTTATTCCATCAACACCTTTCGGCCATAAAGGCAAATCATTCCAGGGAGAAAGTTTTTTCAATACAGAGAACCCTCCTATTGGAGCAACGATCACCTATTATCTGAAGGATGATTATAAAACATTGAAAGAAATTCGTCAGGCGAATGAGAAGGAACGGATCAAAAACAATCTGCCGGTATTTTATCCGAGTGCCGATAGTTTGAGGCTGGAAGACAAAGAAGAAGCTCCTTATATTATGGCGATCATTTCTGATGCCAACGGAAATGTGGTAAAAAAGATGAAGCGTTCAGCAAAAAAAGGAATGTACCGGTTTACCTGGAATGGACGTCTCGAAAAAACAAGTCCGATCAGCTTTTATACACCTGATCCTGATAATCCTTACGAAGGTGAAGACAATGGTCCACTGGCGGTTCCCGGAACCTATAAAGTTCATCTGGTGAAAGTGGTGAATGGAATTACTGAGAACCTTACAGAACCGGTTTCTTTCCAGATCAAACCATTATTTCAACCAACGCTGGCTGTTGATGTGAACGATCTGGTGAAATTCAATAATAGACTATCAGAAACACGCCGACTTGTCCTGGCATCTGCTTCTTATCTGGGTGAACTGAAAGAAAAACTAAAATATATCAAGGAAGCTATTAAGATCACCCCAAAAGCACCCTCAGGTATGATGACGGATGTGAAAACGATTGAATTGGCCATTGATAAATTATCACTTAGTTTTAATGGAGATGGAAGTCTGGCCAAACGTGAATTTGCTACTTTACCCGGGTTACTTGGTCAACTGGAAGGAATTGTATACAATCTCTGGGCAACTTCTACTCAGCAAACAGGTACCTATGAATCGAAACTGAATGACATTGAAAAGAAATTCAATGTTGATTACGAGGAACTGAAGACAATAAACCTGCAGGTAGAGGCGTTAGAGAAAAAACTGGAGGATCTGGATGCACCTTATACGCCATACAGGTTTCCTGAGAAATAAAGTTGATGAAACAACTGGTGATCTATATCTTAACGATGGTTTCAATTTTGTGCTTTTCACAAACGGAAACCATTATAGTGTATACTCCCCGTGACACGTCTTCAGCGACCGGTCAAAATACAGAATATGTTGCAGGTGAGTCCCACGGGAAATTAGGAGCGTTTATATTTCCGGGGTATCGTAGGGGTCAATTACGGAAAAATGAAATGACAGGTATAATGGATACTTCAACCTGTTGTATAACAGGAAGAATTTTCTCTATCTGGAACGATCTTTTTGATGGAACGAAATTGCAGTTGAGATCAAAAGGTTTTGAATATGTGACAGAGTCGGATAAGATCGGTGATTTTGATATCATGCACATTCCTGCTGGAGTTTATACCCTTCAGGTTACCAATTCTCTTCATAAAAAACTCGTTGTAAAGAACATCA
>JANWKQ010000176.1 GCA_025451295.1 Flavobacteriales bacterium
CGGTAGCAGCTTCAGGAAATCTACTGGGTTTTAAAACGGTTGGAATTGTGAGGGGTGAAGAACCGGATCAATGGAGTAACACTTTAAAGTTTTGTCAGGAAAAAGACATGAAACTCATTTTTATTTCCCGAAAGGAATTTGATCTGATGTCGAATGAGGTGGCTCCCGTACTGATGGATTTTATGGATGCCTGTTTCATTCCTCTGGGAGGAGAAAATGAATTGGGAAGAAAAGGCTGTGAGGAGATTGTATCCGAACTGGACATACCATTTGATCATCTAGCTGTTTCTGTTGGAACGGGAACCACCCTGATGGGTATTTCGGAATTAACAAAAGGGAAAAAACTGATTGGATTTTCTGCCTTAAGGGATTCATCACAACATGGTCCTGCATTTCTCCAATGGTTGAATGACCAAACCAACGTTGAGCTCACCCATGATTACAGCATCGGAGGCTTTGCCCGGTCATCGGCTGAACTCGAAAACTTCATTGTGGAATTCTGGCAACAAAATAAAATCAGGTTAGAACCCGTTTATACAGGTAAGATGATGATGGGGATCTTTGACCGGATCAAAAAAGGCCGGTTCCCCGAAGGAAGTTCCATTGTATGCATTCATACAGGCGGGTTACAGGGATTAAATGGGTTCCCGGATTTACACAGACGCCTGTTTACAAGTTAATATTCCCCAGGTTACAGGAAGGTTCGTTTGAGCTAATTTTATTCGGAATTTACATTCGTTATGAAATATATCCTGTATAGTTTTTGCTTTTTTATGGCTATTTCCAGTAATGCTCAACGGCAGACCACTGAGGGCTATATTGGCCTTTATAAAGATTTAGCTATCAAAAATATGCAATTGAAAAAAGTGCCGGCCAGTATCACCCTTGCTCAAGGCATTTTAGAAAGTGGCAACGGCAACAGTACACTTGCCACCAAAGCCAATAACCATTTTGGGATTAAATGTCATAAAGGCTGGGAGGGCGGAACCATGTACATTGATGATGATGCACCCAACGAATGTTTTCGGAAATACGGTTCGGTGCTGGAATCCTTTGAAGATCATGCTGATTTTTTGGCGGGTAGGGAAAGGTATAGTGGCCTGTTCTTATTGGAGATCACCGATTATAAAGGCTGGGCGCAAGGTTTGAAGGACGCGGGGTATGCTACCAATCCTAAATACGCCACTTCACTCATTGACCTCATCGAAAAATACAAACTCTATGAGTATGATCAACAGGCATTGGATCAGAATGTGGTGGTGAACAACAACAATAATAACAATAACTCGAGTAATAACACAAATAACAATACCAATTCGGGTGTCTTCACAGGAAAAATTGTTTACATCAACGGGCTTAAAGCGATTAAAGTTCAGAAAGGACAAACGAAAAACGAATTGGCAATCGCATTTGAATTGAAAGTAAAACAAATCGAACGGTTCAATGAGATCGGGGCAGGAGATGAGCTATATGAAGGAGAAGTGATTTTTCTGGAGCCTAAGAGAGCTTCAGCTGAACTGGCTTATAAAACGCATGAAGTAAAAGCCGGTGACACTTTTTACAGTATAGCCCACCAATATGGAATGAAAACTCAGGCCCTCATGAAGAAAAATAATATGTGGTATGGGTCGGTCATTAAGGTGGGAGATAAACTCAATCTGAGAAAGAAAAAACCGTTAAATTGATTTACGATTAATACAAAGGAGAGGGTATTAATCGTAAATCGTAATTCCAAAATCGTAAATAGAATTTTAATCTTTCTTGCCTCCCGGTGCAGCGGTCACATCATTTACCTGAACAGATATTTTAGAAGCTGACAAGGTAATACTGGTTTCATTGCTGTATTCATTGTTCATATAAAAGTTCATGTTATACGAACTACTGAATCCGCCTTCGAAAACAATAGTTTGCAGCACTAAATTCTCATCTGCATTGATAAGTTTTATTTTTCCGTTCTTTTTTATTACATCCGTGCTGTTGATCCAATCCCACAGGAACTGATCCATTTTGGTAGACCTGACCTGAAACTGGATCGTTTGATCATTTGGAGAAGGATCATATCCGGATCCACGGTTATATGTATTAATACTTACACTAGATAAGGAATAAGATTTTCCATCGATTTCTAAAACGGTCTTATACATGACTGATGATTTTGGGATAACAAAGATAAATAAAATCAATTCAAAGATTTGGAAATATCTTTTACCCATAAAGTGGGCAGATTCCGACCTTCATATTCATTGATGACGGTCCAGCTAAAACTGGCAGTACTTTTGGGAATGAGGGTTAGCTCATAAATGGATCCATCTGTAAAGAATTTTTCTCCTTTAAATTCCGGACATTCAACAATAGCTATCATGAATTTGCTGGTGGTAGAGAATGTGGTGGATATGATCTCAAATTTAAATGCCTTGGCGAACGCAAAATATCCGCAATGGGGAGTTAGTTCACAATCTTCACTTTCACAGATGAGCTTTCCTTTAAGACTATACTCTTGAGCTGATAAAAAACCAGAAATAACAAGCGCAAATAAAATCGTTATCATGTTTTTCATAATGGTGGTGATCTCCTGAGGAATACAAGTTAAAACTAGTTTTGTTCATTTTCGATGGATTCTATTTTAAACCGAGTGGCACTGACGCTTCGGTCAGCGCCTAACGGCCCGGAGTACAACGACATCAATTGGAAAATATATGGCGGTCCCGATAGCCGCTTATTTACCAAAGAGTGTTAAATAAAACCTTCAAATTTTTCAAATATACGTCAATCTCCTACTTTTAAACTGTGAATAAGGGAATCATAATCACCACTTTTCTTTTAGTCTTGTTTTTTACAAAAGGTTTTAACCAATCTACCTTGTCATATTCTAGTTTTGCGGACTTAAAAACCACCATCGTAAATGATAAAGAACATATTACGGTGTTAAATTTCTGGGCTACCTGGTGCCGGCCCTGTGTGGCAGAGTTACCAGATTTTGAAAAGATCCATGCAGAGTTTAATCAAAAAGGCGTTCAGGTAATTTTAGCCAACCTTGATTTTAATTCCCAGGCAGATACCCTTGTCCCTAAATTCATAAAAAAAAACAATACCCAATCAAAAGTGGTTCATATTACCGATCAGGATCCAAATGACTGGATCAATTCTTTTTGGTATGACTGGACAGGAACAATTCCTGTAACAGCCATTTACTATAAAGGGGAAAAAGTATGGTTTGTGGATGGACCCACCGACTATGAAACTTTAAAATCAATACTCACTAAATACATTTCACAATGAAAAAACTCGTTTTATTTTTAGCAACATCAACTACTCTCTTATTTTCTCAGGCTTATAAAATAGGTGATGAGGTAAAAGACTTTTCTTTAAAAAATATCGATAGTAAAATGATCGGTATGAAAGATTATGCAGACGCCAAAGGATTCATTGTCATCTTTACCTGCAATCATTGTCCATTTTCTAAAGCCTATGAGCAAAGGATCATGGATCTGGATGTAAAATTCCGTCCGCTGGGTTATCCTGTCATCGCTATCAACTCAAATGATCCAAAGATCGTTCCGGATGATAGTTTTGACAACATGGTAACCACAGCAACCACAAAAGGATATACGTTCCCCTATCTCTTTGATGAAACGCAGGAAGTAGCCAAAGCATTTGGTGCTACCAAGACCCCTCATGTTTTTATTGTGAACAAACAAACCGATAAACTTATTCTTGAATACATGGGTGGAATTGATAACAATGCGGATGATGCTACCAAGGCGGATAAAAAGTATGCAGAAGATGCGGTGAATAATTTGATTGCAGGTAAAGCAGTGGAAACGAAAGAGACGAAGGCTTTGGGCTGTACTATTAAATGGAAGAAATAGCTCCAATAGATAATTGGCAATGGACAATAAGCAATTTGCAATATGTCTGCACGTGACATAAAGAAAACCAAGGTTTACCAAAAGAGCTTTGAACTTTCGACGGAGATTTACAAAATTTCCAAATCTTTTCCGAAAGCGGAAACCTACTCTCTGACTGATCAGGTCAGGAGGTCATCGAGAAGTGTTTGCATAAATCTTGGTGAAGCATGGAGAAAGAGACAATATCCAGCGCATTTTGTGGCTAAGATATCCGATGCCGACATGGAAAATACTGAGACGCAGATTTGGATTGATTTTGCCTTATCCTGTGGATATATTACCGAAGATGTGTGTAAACAACTAACAAGCCAGAGTGAAGAAATTGGCAAATTGCTTTACCATATGCTCAACAATCCAGATAAATATTAGTGTCTACACACATTCAATAATCCATTGCTTATTGCCCATTGCTTATTGCCCATTTACTTTACTGTACCTTTCACCTGAATCTTGTGTTGTTTGTAAATAATAACATCATTCGCATCCTTCCCATCAGGTTCATTTGTCGTAATCGTTACTGTTTTATCGATAGCTCCGATTTTGGTCAAATTATAGGAGATCTTAATTTGGGCTGATTTACCTGGCTTGATCGGTTCTTTTGGCCATTCAGGAACGGTACAACCGCAAGAACCAATGGCGTTCGTGATCGTTAATGGAGATGATCCATTGTTAGTGAAGGTCAACATCCGAAACCCCGGATCATTTTTGGAATCCACTTCCCCAAAATCAACTACGGTGGTCTCTGGTGTAAAGATAGGATCCATAAAGCTTTGAGCTCTGCTCATACCAATGGTACCTGCGAGAAAAAGCGAGGTAACTAAAATTTTTGCTGCAATCGTTTTCATATTTTCATTTGATTTGATGCTAATCTAGGAGGTATTTTAATCTGTATTTTTTCTTAACCATAGATTAACAGCAAACCTTCTGTAAGGCTTGATATTATTGGTTGGCATAAATTTAACAAACTGTTGGTTTTAAGTTAATTTTATAAAAGAGATGCGTTTTTGGAGTAGCAGAAGAAGGATCCATATGCGTTGATTCAAAATGATTTTTTCGAAGGGGGTATCTTTTTTAGAATAAATCCCGTTACTTTACATTAACAAATAGGTTATGGGTGCAGGCATCATACAAAATTTTTTTCTGAGATTTGGCTGGCTCATCATTACCGGGTTTTCTATTTTCCTGTTTAGTACGACCACCCTTTATTTCTACTATTATGATAATCCTCATTATTTTTTCTTAGGTACAAAACAGGAGCTGGTCTTTGATGTTTTTTGGCGTACCTCCTTTTACATTCATATCACTGGCGGGATGATAGCCTTATTATTGGGACCCTTCCAATTCATAAAGGCGCTCCGAAACAGGTTTTTAAAATGGCACCGTACGGTAGGAAAGATCTATTTGGGGGCCATCTTGTTTTTGGGGGGACCGGCCGGTTTATTCATGGCATTTTACGCTGAGGGTGGCTGGATATCCTCGCTTGGCTTCCTGATCATGGGGGCTTTATGGATGATCTTTACATACAAGGCTTATGAGACCATTCGCAAAAAGGATATCAAAGGCCACCGGGCTTTTATGGCCCGAAGCTTTGCCCTCACCTTTGCGGCGGTTACCCTTCGGGGGTGGGTCCAATTTGCCTCATTAGTGCTGCATCTATCCCCGGCATTCATTGTGGAAAGCTCAGCCTGGGTGAGTTGGTTGCCGAATTTACTGGTAGCGGAGGTTTTATTGTTAACTATTGCCAAAAAGTTGTAACTTGGCTGTATCTTTTTGAACCATTCCTCGTTATTTGTGTAATATATTAAAAGCAAGAAACATGAATCGTAAAGTCTTAGCAGTATTATTCCTTTGCCCGGTTGCCTTTTTTGCCACCAACAAAATGATTGGAATGGCCGGTACTACCAGCAAAACTACCGAGAAAACCACTCAGGATACTTATGTGGTGAATAACAACTTCGTCTCCAGCGAAGAGGTGATCTCCGAAATGAAGGAATCCATTAAGGACCGTAAGGGCAGACAAAAGGCATATAGGGAAAGCAAATACGTAGGACTTTGGAGTGATAAACTCAATGAAGTTCAAACCAACTTTCTGAAAGCGAGTGTAGTAAAGCCACTTGAGAAAAATAATATTTGTACCATCAATTTGGAAAGATCATTTAGCCGTTGTCCCTCTGGTTATGATGCGGTGGTGATCACCAAAGATAACCAATTGACCAACGAAGGTTGGTTGATTTGCCGTTCTGGTTGTGATGATAATCCGATCACTATGTTCCGTTTTGATGTAATCGCAAAAACAGCAGAAGCAAAAGTAAGTGACCGTATCGGTTATATTTCTTTAGACGAATACTTCAAAGTGTATAAGACTGCTTCTGCAGATCTATAATCAACATAAAATCTTATTATGAAGAAAGCAGTCCTCAGGCTGCTTTTTTTGATTACGGGAGTCTCCTCGACTGTAAGGAGAGGGACTCACGGGTAAATCATTCACTAAAAAACTGTCTTCCATTTTTATCAACGTAACCCTCTTTGCCTTTATAGATTACTTTGATCATTCCATCTTCGAACCAATAGTCACCATCTTCATAAATGCAGGGAATGATCTGTTCTCCTTTGCGATTAATATATCCATATAGATCATTCTTCACCACCATGGCAAATTCACCATAAAATGGATAGTTTAGATCGAAGCCGGAAGAAATCTCTTCTCCGTTTCGATCCAGATAACCATATTTTTTCCCAATTCTAAACCGGCACATGTCTGACCAGTATACATCCAACTGATCATATTTATAAAAGGTGATCAATGTGCCTTTTTCATCTACTACGGCCATTTTTTTATTTTGATAGGAAAGAAACATGTCATCATATCCCGGCACATAAATGAAATCAATATATTTAAAGTACGATCCACCACCGTATGGATCATACCCTGCGGAATCTCTCTCTGCATCAGATGGAAGATAATATTCATGGTGGATATCCAAACCCTCCGGATTCAAAAAATAGATCTTGTTATGTGCATATACATAATAATAACCGGAAGTAGAGATCCGGTTGAGCGACCAGCTTTCCACCGGCATTTCATACTTAAAGTCCAATAACTTATTCGGGTTCATCACAGTATGCATGTTTCCTCTTCTTAAAATATAGTATCCATCATACATATCAATAATTTCGTCGTATACAGGATCAATAGTGAACATATCCTGGGTATTAATCATTCCGTATTTGCCATTCAGTTTCACAATCGCTCTTCCATCCTGAAAAGGTTCGGCAGCTTCATATTTTAAGTCGATTGCCAACTTACCCTCTGGATTGAGATAGCCATACTTACCGTCGTTTTTGACATATATCAAATCTTCATCTGTGAAGTAATCTATGTTATCATACACAAATGGAACCACCAGTTCCCCTTTGCGATTGATGAGTCCGTTGTTATGATTGTTTGGATCGGGTGACCAAACACCTGCCAGACCCTGCTCGCCAAAACTAAAAATGTTCCGGTACTTCAGTTTGGTGAGCTCTTTTCCATTTGTATCAATTAGTATATCGAAACCTTCCAACAAAACAATACCGGTTAAACTATCCATTAAGAAAGGCATATCATCACCCGGAGATGGTTTCCTGGGCTGCTGTGCATTATACTTAAAGGGTGTGATAACTTCACCTCTTCTGTTGATGACGGCATAATTATTTCCTCTGTCAACCCTTGCAAATCCATTTCTGAATTCAAAACAGTTATCAAATTTTTCATTCGTGATTTGTTTACCATCCTGGTGGATATAGGTACAGGTTTTTCCGTTCCAAACGGGTGCCAGACCTTCATGGAACATATCTACCTTTGTATATTGAGGATTGATCCGCATTTGCATGTTGGTATCTGCAAATCCCCAAACATCTCCTTTTCTATAGGGAATAAAGATCTCCGTTTGTGAAAAAACAAACGTTGATGGGAATAAAATGATCAGAAGAATGGATACTTTCCTCATAGCTGGTGAAGCAATAACGTAAAAATAATGAATCTATTTTGGTACAAATTGTTGACTCCGACAGGGTCAACTTTAATCCCTGATATATTCCGGAATACGATCCCATCCATTTTCTGGTGACCCCAGGGTATCATTGGTTACGGGTTCATTCATCACAGCCCGGCAATTTGAAGGATCATTTTCAAGATATTCTACGATAACCCTTTTAATATCATCACCTCCTCTATATGCCCGGTCGTCTGGCACATAATACTGGGTTCCGTTTACCTGAAAATAATAATGATATTTCTTTTTGGTTTGGCTTTTTGAAAATGTCTGGTAGGTTCCTATGGTATATTTTTTTTTGCCACCTTTAAGTTGCTTGTTTTTATATACCTTATAACCCATAGCCCCTCCAACGATCAGGAAAATAACGATGAAGACAACTGTTCTGCAGCCCGCTCCTTCTCTGTTTGGTTGATTTACATTATTGTTCATGTAATCATGTACGTTAACAGCTCAGCCATGTTAGATAAATTCGGCAGAGCATAGGATTTACTGAGGGGAGAGGCTGTCCATCCGGGTGAATACACGAAGATCAATCCCGAATAAATGATGGAATACTATCCCATCCATTTACAGGAGACTTTAAAGTATCATTCGATACAAATTCAGCACTCATAATTTCGCTATTGGCCGGATCATTTTCCAGATAGGCCACCATGTATCGCTTGTAAGAATGATCATCATATTGACCTTTGCCACTTGGCACCACATATTCTTTACCACTTACCATGTACTTAAACCGCCAGTCTTTTCGGCCATGTTTTTTAAAGGTGGCAATGGTATACTTCTTTTTACCTTGTTCGAATTGTGTATCTTTTTGGAAATTATAAACCGTCATGGCGATCCCAATGCCGATCATCAGGCTCATCCCAACATAACCCAGAATAAAACTTCTTTTGTAGGACTTTGATCGTCCTGCCCAGTTTTTCATAGTATATTTTTCTGGAATGTACGTTTGATCGGTTATCCGGGTTGGACGAAATTGGTAAGCGGTATGATTTAAGGGGCGATTGGAGGGATGGAATGGGTGAACTCTTTTTTATTTGAGAGGATAACTATTCCAAGGGAAAGTGGAAAAATCATAGGTTGTATCAACTTCTATTTTATACCCCATTGAATTTTCTGGTAAAGTAATATCCTCATTGTCCAATCTAGGAGACCCATAAAACCCAACTATTATTTTACTTCCTGATAGATTAACATCAGCAATATTGCTGGTTACACAAATTGTATCTAACGCTTTTTCTTTTTTCAATACAACAAAATGAGGCAGCATATCTGTCACGGTAGAATAGGTAAACCAATCAATTTCAATATCGTTAGTTTTTATTATTTTTAGATGAAGTCTGTCACTTTCTTTAATTTTATTATCAAAGAGAAAACACGAACTTATCGAAATAACATATAGAAACAGCACTACCTTAATTTTACCCATTTTAGATAATTATTTCATCGATATTTTCATCCGTGAGTCTCCTTGACCATAAATTGGTCAAAACCCTAAACTTATTTCTAAACTATCCTTGATTCTATAAAAATTGCTACTATCTAAGGGCCCTAAAATATTACTATAAACCGTATAACCCAATGTCAAGCTATCCTCTTCATGATATCCCAAGTATTTCTTGTCTTCACGTGTTTTCTCAACTATCCAAAACGTAATGTCACCGCGTTTATTAAAACACTTGGTAATAAGAAAGTCCTTGTTGTTTTTATAAGCTAACATCTTACTGGGAATTACCTGGTAGGCAGACCCATTATACGTCTTACCTCCGGTATATAAAAGTGAATTATTGTCGGGATAGGTATAATAGCCGGAACCCAAATCCTTCACACCAAAAAACCAGTTGCAGGAACTTAAGGTTAATAATAAAATCAGTATAAAACTTAAACGAAACATAGGGTTGAAAAATCTTCTCTGAAACACTAGCGTAAAAAAAGCGCATCCATTTTCCGAATGCGCTTCTCATTTTTCTTCTAAAATATTTTTACTTCACCATCAGCTTCTGGCTCATGGTTCCTTCATTGGTTTCGGCAACTACCATATACATGCCGGCGCTCCATTCTTCGGTATTAATAAAGAATTTGCTTTCGCCCATTTTAAAGTCACCTGCAAAGATCTGTTGAACTATTTTTCCATGCATATCTGCCACATATATGCTACCTTTTAAAGCACGATCTGTATGGAATGGTATACAGGTAATTCCATGACTTGGATTCGGAAATAAACCTGCGCTAAATACATTACCTAAGTTTTCTTCCACATTCGCGGTGCTAAACAATACATGGAAACGGAACCAACCAGCCGGTGCAACAATCGGTTTTACCTGGGTTTTTCCGCTTACCGCATTCGCTTCTATATAATAGTAAACAGTGCTATACATGGCTTGTGCCGGAATATTCGCTGTCCATTGATTGGGTGGACCACTCGCCGTCATCGGAACAGCATTCCATGCAGCTAAGGTATCTGTTGTCCAATACATGGTGGCGGATGCAATACCTGATTTATGCTGTATAAATGCATTTACCGTATATGGATTTACATCGTCATAGGTATCCTGTAATGCACCATGGTTGATCAACAATGGATCGTTTACCCCAACAAAATGTGTGATACAATGGATAACCCCACTTTGTGCAATAATGTTTTGTGTAAGATCGGCACTTCCACCATTGTCTGCATCAATTCCCTTAATATGATAGCCCGGACAATTTTCTTTAATGATCCTCACCGCGGTGGTATCATATTCGGTTCTGTACAGTGGCATAATGATGGAATTATTGACGAAGGTAAAATTCGCATAGGTTCTGTAATAGGCATCACCCCAGGGTGGACCTGCATAATTACCGCCTGTACTTGGTGGCATTGGTATCCGAACTACTTTATAAGGTGTTCCAAAAGCTGTTTGGAATCCGCTTAAAACATATTGGATATTTGCTTCAATTTGTGGACCATCTGACACACCTGCCGGAAATTCTCCAACCAACAAAGTGGTTTCGTCAAGCAATTTCATGTGCATGTCGATGTGGTGGATGCCGTCATAAGGCAAAGTTTCCATATGATAATAACGATCCAGCCCCATCCAGTTCAGCAACATGTCTTCTACTTCGGCTGTATCTTTTCCGGGTGTATAATAGGTATTGTCGGGTCCGTTACCGTTTTCGTCGATCACCAGATGCGAAGCAAAATAAGTACCCATTCCATCACACATAAAATTACCACCTGTGTTTACCAGTTTATAGGGATCATTCATGGTACGGTAAAGGTCAAGTCCTAAATGGCCTGCGTAAGCAACCGGAATATCATCATCATCTGGTCTTGGACGATTATAGATCCAGTCAACCAGGAACAATGAATCCACATCATTTCTGTAAACTGTATTTGCTCCGTAGTCTCTTATCCAGATGGTATTATAAGGTACTTCAATAAAGTCGATATTGGGTGTAATTGGAATTGAATGGGTGGTTAAATTACTTTTTACTGCATTTGAATCCGAACAATGGATGATTACTTTACACTGCGTTTGTGCTTCGGCAACAATTTGTCTTAAAATGGCTGGGAATCCGGTCCAGGTGATTACAATGGCTTGTAGCTCTTCCCATCCGGCGGCTGTTCTTATATCACCACCCGGAGGTGTGAAGATGGAAGTACGGTCGTATGAAAGATCGCTCCGGCTTTGCATATAGGCAGGTATCAATGCCTGCTCACCGGGACCAAACCCTACGGGTAGCATATCTGTTTGTGCTGTAAGTAAAGCGCCGGTAAATAAAAGGGGGAAAGAGAGTAAAAGTTTACGCATGATCATGTAGAATTTAAGAAATTAAAGGTAGCCATTTTTTCGATATGGAAAATTAAAATTTGGGGAGACCATGCGCCTATGGCTTGCACTAACGGGTTCCAGGCCTGGCTGAAAAAGCGGGATTTAACCCCGTTAACGGTGCCAGGGATAGGAGCGGCATCCTTTTTTGTTGCACCTGCAACGAATTACCAAACGGCAACGGGTCCCGGCATTCGCCGGGATGACTCGGTTTCAACATTTACTTTCCGACTCGTTAAATCGGTAGCCGAGTCATCCTCCGCGGATGCGGAGGACCTCAATCCAAAATTCTCAAAAATTAGCCAGGTGCAACAAAAAAGATACAGCGGATAGCCCGGCCCGGCGTGGTTTGTGAACAGGCATGTGTGGAGGCGGGGGCGCCCTCCCTAATTAATTTTATCTTTGAGCCATTAAATTGCACACCATGAAACGTTTAATTGAATGTGTACCCAATTTTTCTGAGGGACGTGATCAAAACATCATCGATAAAATAGCCGCATCTATTGCCGCAGTTGATGGCGTAAAACTATTAGATGTTGACCCGGGTAAAGCCACCAATCGCACCGTTATGACCATGGTAGGTGAACCGGAACGAATTATTGAAGCTGCTTTCCAGGCCATTAAAACCGCCAGCGAACTCATTGACATGTGTAAACATACCGGAGAACACCCCAGAATGGGTGCAACGGATGTTTGCCCGTTGATCCCTATTAGCGGGGTTACCATGGAGGAATGTGTAAAATTTGCCCATCAACTGGGGGAAAGGGTAGGGAAGGAGCTTGGCATCAGCGGATATTTTTATGAGTCAGCGGCCAAACATGCACAACGCAAAAATCTGGCCGACATACGCTCTGGTGAATATGAAGGCTTCGCAAAAAAAATAGTTGATCCTAACTGGAAACCCGATTTTGGTCCGGCCACGTTTAATGCAAAATGCGGAGCTATGGTAATTGGCGCCCGTAATTTTTTAGTAGCCTATAATATTAATTTAAATACCACCAGCACCCGTCGTGCCAATGCCATTGCATTTGATGTAAGAGAGCAGGGGCGTATGCAAACTGATGCGAATGGGAAAAATATATTGGATAAAAATGGAGAACCCATTCGTATCCCGGGAACTTTAAAATCTGTAAAAGCGATTGGATGGTTCATCGAAGAATATGGAGTTGCCCAGATTTCCATGAATCTAACGGATATTACGGTAACCAGCGTTCACCATGCATTTGATGAGGTATGTGATAAAGCATTACAACGAGGGATCCGGGTTACGGGATCGGAGTTGGTGGGATTAATTCCGCTTCAATCTTTGGTGGATGCCGGAAAATATTTCCTGCAAAAACAAAAACGAAGCATTGGTGTTCCAGAAAGTGAACTCATTAAAATTGCTGTAAAATCACTCGGCCTGGATGAATTAAAATCTTTTGATCCGGAAAAAAAGATCATCGAATATTTGATCCGCGATGAAAGTGATAGAAAATTAGTTTCGATGTCCGTAGAGAAATTTGCTGATGAGACCTCTTCTGAATCTCCTGCCCCTGGCGGTGGATCGGTAGCCGCCCTGTGCGGCGCTATGGGAGCTTCACTCGCCACCATGGTAGCCAATTTATCTTCACATAAAAGAGGCTGGGATGATAAATGGGAATTTTTTAGCGACTGGGCAGAAAAAGGTCAGACACTTAAAAATAAACTAATACGCCTGGTGGATGAAGATACAGCCGCTTTCAACAAGATCATGGATGCATTTCAGCTATCCAATACCAATGAGGAGGAAAAATCATTACGTAAGCAAGCCGTTCAGAACGCCACCAGGTATGCTACTGAAATTCCGTTTCAGGTAATGCAAACCATTTATGAAAGCCTGGAAGTGATCGAAACCATGGCAAAGGATGGAATGAAATCGTCTATCAGCGATATTGGTGTGGCTGCTCTCTGCGCAGAGGCTGGTGTTGGCGGGGCTTTTCTGAATGTGAAAATAAATGCGGCAGGACTCGACGATAAAATTTTTGCAGAAGACATACTCAAAAAAGGACAGGACATCATGAACAAGACACATCAAAAAGCCGCAGAATTAATGGTTTTGGTGAATCAAAAAATAGGGATCTAACGTTTTAATATATGGACACGGGCAATAATTAGGGGACATTCGTATGTGGAAGAAATTCATATCTAATCCTATCCTTCGAGGGATCGTTTTCTTCTTCCCCTTCCAGTTGTTGATGCTCCATTTACAGAGGAATCAAATCCTTCTTATTATCTGGCTGGTTATTTTTGGATTTGTGAGCAACCGGGTAGGAGTGGGTCTCGGAATTTCTTATTTATTCATCGTACCGGAATATTTGGGTGAGGTAAGTCTATGGTCGTATGCCCTTGTCGGTTTTGCCTTTGGTGGATTTGTTACTGCCTTTCATGTTTCCAGCTATGTGATCAACAGTCATCGCTTTCCATTCCTGGCAACGCTTAAAAGACCGTTTACAAAATATTGTATCAATAACTTTATTATTCCAACCACGGTTTTAGTGGTTTATATGTTCAATATTTATCACCATCTCCGGTATTCGGAGCTCATGTTATCCGGGAAGGTTTTTATTCACCTGTTGGGTTTTATTGGTGGCATGCTCGTTTTTCTCCTGATCTCTGCGGTTTATTTCCAGCTTCTCAATAAAGATTTCAAATATATTTTTGGATCATCAGCGGATGATGATAAAGATTCGAGTATCCATAAGATCAAAACATTCAGGATCGGAATTTTAAGACGACATTTTATTGCACAGGTTACCCGCAGAAGTCGCCATCGCGACGAATGGCCCGTGGATACTTATATGTGTACTCCTTTTAAGGTCAAACATGCCAGGCAAACAGAACATATCGATCGGGTCAAACTCCTCCTTGTGTTTCAACAAAATCACATTACCGCTTCCGTTTTTGCCATATTGGTTTTTGTATCGTTGATCCTGCTTGGCTTATTCAGGGAACATAAATATTTTGAATTACCCGCCGGCGCCAGTTTGTTTTTATTGGGCACCATGGGAATGATGACGGTAGCTTCCGTACACTTCTTTATGCGACGCTGGTCGACTATCTTCTTTCTGGTAGGGATATTTTTTCTCGACTGGTTATCCATGCATAGTAATTTCAGGGCGATCAATTATGCATATGGACTCGATTACGAAAAACCTGCGGTCTATGATCCTGAAGCGATGTCGAAGGAGATACTTGAGGATGGAAGTATCGACAGAGACATTGCATATCATGAAGCTATCCTCGATAACTGGAAAAAAAAGGCGTTTGTAAATCCTGAAATATCTTCGAAACCGAAAATGGTTTTTATTAATTGCAGTGGTGGTGGTTCCAAATCGGCTTTGTGGACTTTTTATTGCATCCAGGTTTCCGATCAGCTTTTACAAGGCAAACTTTTACAAAACACCGTCCTCATCACCGGTTCTTCCGGTGGTATGATTGGTGCTTCCTATTTACGTGAACTTTATTTGGAACAACAACAAGGTCTCATCGACAATATGTATGATCAGCAATGGAGTGATAATATTGGCAAAGATATGCTCAATCCAATCATGACTTCCATCGCTGTAAATGATCTCTTTCTTCGATGGCAACATTTTACAGAAGGTAATTATAGCTATCCCAAAGATCGTGGCTATGCATTTGAAAGAAAGTTGAATGAAAATACCAATTATGTACTTGACAAACGTCTGGGAGATTATACAGAAGTGGAACGACAAGCCATTGTTCCCATGATGATCTTTTCTCCATCGATCACGAATGATGCCAAACGTTTGATCATTTC
>JANWKQ010000177.1 GCA_025451295.1 Flavobacteriales bacterium
AAAACCATCGATGTAACAGTTGCATCGGGAGACTGGATTGCAGCAGGCACTACCGGAAATAGCGAACACCAATATAGGGCTTCGGTTGCTATTCCTGAAATTACCCAAAGTGTGATGGATAATGGAATGGTATTGGTTTACTTAAATACAAGCTCTGCTAATGCTCCTTCTGAAGCATCAGGTGGATATGCCCTGGTTCCCTATGTAGTGACCTATGTAGGCTATACCCGTGTTTACAGTGCGGTTTATTATTTAGGGTCAGTAACTTTTACAGAAAAAGATACCGATACAACAACCCCAAGTGTATATAACATGCAATTCCGTGTAGTCGTTTGTGATGAAGTGGAGAAAAACTTATTGATCAATACGGATTTGACCAATTATGATCAGGTAATGCAAACTTTAGAAAATTCTGAAAAATAATTTCTTGTTGAACAAAAACAAAAAAGGGTCTTTACGGCCCTTTTTTTATGTATCGGATTTTATTTCACCCGTGCCAGATATTCTCCGGTCTCTGGATTTACCTTGATCAATTCTCCCTGATCAATAAACAACGGAACAGAAACGGTGGCTCCGGTTTCAACAGTAGCAGGTTTTAAAGTTCTGGTGGCCGTATCTCCTTTCATACCCGGCTCGGTATAGGTAACTTCCAGATCAACCGATTTTGGCAGGATAACATTGATTGGATTTTCACCTTCGAAAGAAACAATGATCATACTTCCTTCTTTTAAAAATTTGGTTCCGTTACCAAACAAATGGGAAGCTACATGGTATTGTTCATAATTGGTTGTATTCATACAAACCAGGAATTCTCCTTCTGGATATAAATATTGAAGATCATGATCCTCCACACGAACAATTTCAACCTCCTCATCCGGGCGGAAACGGTTTTCCATTTGTTTTCCGCTTTTCAGGTTCCGCATGGTTGCCTGATAAAATGCACGGAGATTTCCAGGTGTCCTATGTATTACATCAGTTATTATACAAAGTTCGCCGTTGTACTTTATATAGGAGCCGTTCGATAGATCAGATGCTTTTGCCATCTTGCTTGTTTTGAGCAAAAATAGGGAAAATTCAAGAAACCGGGACCTGAACTAACGACGTGATCTGGTCTTGATCTCCTCAATGAGTTTGGGTCTGGCTAACTCACCACTTTCGAATGGAATAAAGCTCCCTTTGCCGGTATCTGCCATCTTTGTCATTTGCTGGATCGCCTGTTGATCACCACCAAAACCAACCACGGATAAAATAATTCCCCGATCGTTATAAGCCTTAATGAGATCGGTTGCTTTTCGCGGATCTGAATTTGTTCCGTTAAACATTCCATCTGTAACCACAATCACCTGATTGTTTCCGCCTTCGATATATTGATCGATCGCTTCCGCAAAAGCCATTTCAAGACCTAATACTCCGTTGGTGGTACCTTTGGCCTGCAGATCATTTATGGTGGGCATAATAATCTCTTTCTGATCGCCAGGAACATTGGTTAGCACTTCTTTTGTAGAGGTCGCAAAGGTGATCACTGATATCCGGTCAATACTTCGCAATTCCTGCGCCATATAAAGCATTGCTGTTTTCAATGAATCTATTTTTCCCTGTTGCTTCATGGAACCAGAAACATCAATCAGGAAAACAATATTATTGGCCTTGTAAATACTATTGCTAAAATTCGGATTTTCATCGGGGATAGTGTCCACAATAGCGAGGATATTTGTATCTACGGTTGCGGTATCTATTACCAGGGGCGGAATAGTATCATGCTCGATAGGTTGAACATCCAGTGGCAACAATTCATAAACGATCTTCTCCATATCCTTTTTCACTCCGACCATCAAATTCAGGTCCCGATATCCATCCGCCTTTGCCAACGAGATATAGAGGCCTACCGGTATCTTTTGCTTGAATTCTCCTCTTCCGTTCGTATAGATACTTTCAGTCCCTGCAAAACGAACTACAGCATTCGAAAGCGGTTGTTTGGTGATCTTATCAACGACTATTCCCTCGATCGTATATTCCTGTTGTTTTATTTTCCCATTTGAATCAAACTCGGGACATTGTGTAAGTGCATTGTCTGCCATGGCCTTGATCTGGCCTTTTACATTCAATTTGATCGGATCATTAGTTGCGCTTGAGTATAACAAAACCTCTTCCGCAAAATTCCCGGTTTTTTCTGTATAAAAATAAACCCGTATTTCCCCTTTTTCACCTGATTCGATTCGATTCCGTGGATATTCCACAATAATGTTACGACTCGTTTTTGGGGCAAGAATATAAAGAGGATCAAATGAAGTATTTTCAAAGGTAAAAACAGCAGGAGGATTGTCCCAAACCTTAACCGTACCAAAATTATAAGATAGCTCGGTTATTTGCAGCCCACGAAATCCTTGCTGGTAAAGGTTTTGGACCAGGAAAAGCGCAATCAGAAGAGCCCAGCATTTTCGCATGTAACGGTGTTTGGTAATTAATAAACCACAAAAGTAGTTGAAATATTATGGTTTACTTACAAATAAGTAGGGGCAACTTAGATGCCAACTATTCGGAGATAACCGGGTCTATGGCAAAATTTAATAGAATTAAAGAGATCGCTTTCTGGTAAAGTTGATAATCGTCTGTTGCTTTTATCTTTTTCAGTTCAATCCAACCCCGCCAGATGAGGCTTTTATCAGCACCATTGATTATGTCAATGATCAGGTGGTTACTCTTGATTTTTTTCTTTTTATAGCCCTTGGGCGGATTAGGCAGATCGGCAAACTGCATTCCTTCATACATATTGATCAGTAAGGTTCCATTCTCCGATTCTCCGTCTAAAATGGTCAGATTTTTTAGGCTAACCTCATTATAAAGAATAAAATACTTACTTTCATTTATCACAAGGTCAGATTTTTTTAGATAGGGGCTGGCCATGTCATGAACATCCAGAGGTGAGTTTTGAATGAAGAAATGGTTGAATTTATTGAACTCTACCGTGGCATTCCGGTAAAAAAAAACCTTCTGTCCTGAAGCCGATAAATAAATCAGAAAAAAGCCTATGAGTTGCACAAATTTTAGCATAGTTTTGTCGCCTTGTTAATCAATCAAATTTACAAAAAATATGCATGCCGAATTACATACGGATCATGGAGTGATGAAAATTGAGTTTTTTGAAACAGACGCTCCAAACACAGTGACAAATTTTACCAAGCTTATTAAAGAGGGGTACTATAATGGTCTTACTTTTCACCGGGTCATTCCTGATTTTGTAGTTCAGGGTGGATGTCCGAATGGAACCGGAAGTGGCGGACCTGGTTATACCATCAAATGTGAGTTAGATGGTGGAAACCAATATCACGACCGGGGGGTCCTTTCCATGGCTCATGCAGGAAGGGATACCGGAGGTTCGCAGTTCTTTATTTGTCATAACCGCCAAAACACCCAGCATTTGGATAGAAACCATACTTGCTTCGGAAAAGTTACTGAAAATGTGGACATTGTTGATAAAATTAAACAGGGCGATAAAATTATTAAGCTCTTAATAATTGAAAGCTAATAAATTATAATTTAGTTAAATCTAAATTAAATCCAGATTAAGTATGTATCATGGTCATTGTTAATAAATTTTTGACGCCGGTTTAACACTAAAATCAAATTATACATTTATTTTTACCCCAGGAATAACTAATTTTACCAATCAGAATTTAAAAAGGAGATAATTCAGCTATGTTAGGTCAAAGTGCAAGTGTAATCGTAAAAAGAAAAAACATCCAGGTGGTTGTAGACTATTGTTTAGACAACCGGATTGAAACCAAAATGACTCCAAGAGATATGCCCGAAGAATGGGAATTGGAGTTTAATGTAGCCGATATTATGTTAGCGATCAATCTTGGAATGTTTTTAAGAGAAAACAAACTTGAATTGATCGGTTTACTCAACAGCAGTACCATAAAAAATTCAACTGCTCCAACCGCAGTTAAAGCTCCCCGAAAGAAAAAAAATGAGTCTTCTAAAGCAGATGAAAATAATACCGGTGCATTAAATACCGAAGGAATTTTTAAAACCTCTTCACTTAACACCGAAAATATATTTAATACAGCTCCTGCCAGCGCTACGATAGAAAGCGACGACGAGCTACCACTGTAATCGTACAGTGTGCATTTTTATAGACGCCTGTAACCTCAGTGCCGGATTTTTAAAATAAAAGGTTACAGGTGTTCTTTTTTTGTGCTTACGGCCTTCATAATTTCTCAGCTATCTTTGTTGGACTTCAAAATTTAAACCCTCATTTACTTTCAGTAAAATCGGGCTCAAATTTCTTGTCCGCCTTGATATCTAAGTTTTATGAAGGCCTTTGTTTTTTGGGAATTTTTGCGTTGAATTGTTAGAATTGACTTATTACCTTTGACAAATGGAGCAACATGAATCATTTATGCAAATGGCAATTGAAGTGGCCCTCACTGGAATGAATTCCGATGTTGGGGGCCCTTTTGGCTGTATTATTGTCAAGGATGGCAAGTTGGTCGGCAAAGGATGCAATAGTGTTGCCTCAACCAATGATCCTACTGCCCATGCAGAGGTAGTTGCAATTCGGGATGCCTGTAAAAATCTGAATCACTTTCAACTGGATGGCTGTTTCATCTATACCACCTGTGAGCCATGCCCAATGTGTCTGGGAGCCATTTATTGGGCCAGACCCTCCAAGGTATATTACGGTTGTACCCGAAAGGATGCAGCAGCCTTTGAATTTGATGATGATTTTATCTATAAGGAACTTGAATTGCCCTTGGGTGAAAGACAAATCCCCATTTATCAGGTAAATCGTAAAGAAGCCTTTAAATTGTTCAAAATCTGGAAGGAAAAACTGAGTAAGATTAAATATTAATATAAACATCCCGTTCGGTTATACCGAACGGGATGTTTAACCCTCTACTCTATTCGATCCGGAATATTTCCTATTTCAAGACTTCGTCCGCGGTTTTGGATTCAGTTTTAATAGCCGCTTTTTGAACTGAGATCAGACCTTTATCCTGCTTGATCTCTTTTTCCTTTAAGGCGATGGTTTTTGTAGCCTTATTGATCCCTGCTTCATTATGATCCCGTTTCGCCTTATTAAGCTGGTTTTTTGCTTTGCAAAGATCCATCTTATCCGTAGCCAGCTCCTCACGATAACCAGCGATCATTAATAAACGATCCTGTTTAAGCGCCTCTCTATCCACCATAAAATGCAACTGATCTCTGAACAGATCAAATTTAGCCTTCTTTAGTTTTCTTCTGGAGGTATTCATGACGGCTTTATCTCCGAGTTTCTTTTTAATCCTCACATCCTCTTTGAGAGCCTTTAACTTATACTCATCCCGCAAGATAGCGAGCCGGTAATTCTCCATTCCAAACTGATTGTCCGAATAAAATCCCAGCGCTCCCCAACGATACGTAACCGCCAACTTATATTCCGGAGTCAATCTGTTTTGCGAAATTGCTCCACCTTTGTTGGTCGCTTTATGAATCCTTTTCAACTCTATATTCCCTGATCCTTTTAATCCATCAGCGGCGAAAGCCACATTTAAACTACAGATCATTAATCCAACGGTCCATAGTTTCTTTAATCCATTCGTTTTCATTTTTTTGCCCTCCGAATTTTTCGTTCAACAATCTTACAGATCTACGTCTGCTTTCTTAATACCATTAACCCCACAAAATAAATACCCCGTTCAGAATCAAAGACAGAAACAGCGTTGTAATTACTTTATTATAAGCCAAATGCACAAAATGACAGGCTCCCTTTTAAATATTAGATAAAAAAGGATATTCTTGAAATTTTGAGAAAATATGTATCGTTTTGATGGTTTTAATAAAACAAAAAGCCCGATAAAATACCGGGCTTTTTATATAATTTATCTATAAAGATCAACTTTAATCCTTGGCTCTCTCTACAATTGATCTTTTTCCTTTGTTTTTAAAATGTGAAATGATCTGCTCAGATTGCTCATAAGGTACCGTGAAGAAGCTAAATTTTTCCATGACCTTTACATTGTTGATCATTCGCTGACGAACACCTGTTTCATTTTCGATAAATTCAACCAAAGCACGTGCATTAAAGTTGTCCATTTTACCTTTGGCGATAAATAAACGAATGGCAGAGTCGGAATTACCTCCTCCACTATAACTATTCGATTTTCCAAACCGGTCTGACCGGTCGGTTCTCTCGTAGCTTCCTGAAGATTCTTTAATATGTTTATATGAATTCGTATCAAACTCCTTTTCGTAGTTGAGCTTTAGTAAAGCTGCAATGATTAGTTCCGGTTCATTCACTGCGAGCAGTTGTCCTGCCACTTCTTCATATCTATCGATACCATTGGTTTCAATCACTGTGTTAACCGAGTTCAGTAATTGGCGGACCCGGGTTGTAACAATCTCCTTTACCTCAGGAAGTTTGCGCTTTTGTATTTGTTTTTTTACAATTCGCTTTACCTGGGTAAATTTTCTGGTTTCACCGGGCGATACTAAAGAGATGGCAATTCCTGTCTTCCCTGCACGACCTGTTCTTCCGATACGATGCACATAGGTTTCTGCATCCTGTGGAAGCGAATAATTGATCACGTGTGTCAGATCTTTTACATCGATCCCACGAGCTGCAACATCAGTAGCTACCAAAATATTTAATACCTTCTTTTTAAACAGGGAAAGCGTTTTTTCACGCTGGCTTTGCGCCACATCGCCATGCATTGCTTCTGCGGCATAGCCATGTTCGATGAGCCATTGTGCCACTTCATCGGTTTGTATCTTGGTCATACAAAAAATAAGACCATAAAATTCCGGCTCAATATCAATTAAGCGGGATAAGGCCTCTTTTTTATCCCGTTCGGCTACATCCAGATAATACTGTTCCACCAATTCGGCGGTTGAATGTTGAGGTTCAATTTGAATTTCATCATATTTTCCCATATGCCGTTTAGCAATGCCGAGGATCTCTCTTGGCATCGTAGCTGAAAATAAAAGCATCCTTCGGTCAGCAGGCATTTTAGCGATAATCGATTCGATATCCTCCACAAAACCCATGTTGAGCATTTCGTCGGCCTCATCGAGTATGAGATGCGAAATTCTATCTAGTTTAAGTGTGCCTCTTTCGATGTGATCGATAATTCTACCAGGAGTGCCTACCACAATCTCGCAACCCTTTTTTAGGTCTTTAAATTGTGCAACAATGCTGGTGCCGCCGTAAATAGTGGCGACGAAGAGTTTTTTATCTCCCTTATAGGAAATAATTTCCTGAGATACCTGCTGCGCAAGTTCCCTGGTTGGGACTAAAATTAATGCTTGTGGATAACCTGTTTTTTCCTCTAGGAGTTCGATAAGAGGTAGACCAAAAGCCGCTGTTTTACCTGTTCCGGTTTGTGCCTGACCTACTATATCTGCCTTACCCTGAAGTAACAACGGAATTGCTTGTTCCTGTATTGGAGTAGGATTAACAAATCCTTTTATTTCCAATGCCTGCAATGTAGATTCTGACAAACCCAAGTCTTTGAATAATGTCATATATAAAGTACGAATTGGCCGCAAAGGTATGGTTAAAATATAAGAATAGCAAGTATTTCCAAATATCTTGCTCCTGAATGTACTGATAATTTGCAGTTTTTAGTATACTGCTCTTCCGGAATGCCTGCAATTAAGGAGAGCCAGAGATTGAGGCCTTAAGATTTTTAGCAATCAGCGGCTTTCATTGCCTTGCGTAGATTTGTTTGCAGAAAACATTAAAGGTAATAAAGAAGCCGTTCTTAAAAACGCTTTTTTCAAGAACGGCCAATATCTGGATGAAATAATTTACTCGATCTCTATTGTTTAATAAATCTACCCGCTGTCATCCCGTTTTCCGAATAACCACGATAGGTATAAACACCGGTAGCCCAATCATTGGTTGAAATATTTAGCGTTGATTGAGCATTGGTTGATTGGTATACCAACTTGCACAGCATATCAAATATCATCACATTGATCTCTTCCTCTGCACTTATTCGAATAAAGTCGGTGGTTGGATTTGGATAAATCTGAACAGGAATTTCTGACATTTCAATTACCCCCAAGTTACACGGCGAAACACATGTGGTAACAGACCCACCGATTGTTCCAAAATTAAAATCAACCTGCCCCCCTCCGGTAACATCACACATATCCAATGTGCCGGTGATCACTCCAAGGTTAGCAGAGCTTCCATAGATGCATACCTGTCCTGATCCTTTTAACGTATCAGAATTTGCAAAATCTCCGTTTACGCGGATGCCTCCGTTATTGGTTAGTACTGCATTTTGCCCGGCCACAAGGCTATCGCCGTTGTAGAAATTGTCCCCAACGATCAGTTCGGCGCTGCCTCCCAAAACAAACAATCCGGTATTCCAGTACGAATATGTTACATTCATATCTCCATTGCTTACCCAACCTGGTTGCGTGATTATTTCAGTATAAAATGAATCTGCCGTAAAGGTTCCTCCATTATAGGCAGAGCCCCCAAAGAAGCCCACCCTGGCCACATCAAAAATTCCATTATTGATAAAATTAGCGCTATTGGAAAAGGCGAAATTTCTGTTGGGTGTATCACCAGTTAATGAGCCAGGTGCATTGATCACCACAGCTCCATCGGTAAATCCAAAATCCACATTCAAAATAATATTGTGGTTAATGATAATAGAGTCATTTGGTAATGGAAAGCAGGTACAATCCCAAACGAATGGGTTGGTTCCTAGTCCATCTGCAATAGAGGTTCTTACCGCCTGTGCATTTGCAACAACAGACAAAACAAAGAACATAACAACAAGTAATGGTTTTTTCATATTGATTGTTTAATCGGGTTAACTAAATATATATTTTTATAAAAATAAGAAATCTAACCGACCCATACAATACGTTTATAACCAGGATTACGGATTAAATGTTGAATATGAATAGAATTATTTGCCTCCTAATAATATCAGTGATGAACTTGTCAGCACAAATACCGGTTTATCTGCCCCTGGGAGACTCCTATACCATTTGTGAAGGGTTGGCAGAAAAAGAGAGATGGCCCAATTTAATTACGGAGCAACTTGATAAAAGCAAAATGCCAGTTAGTTTAACTTATAATCCTTCCCGAACTGGTTATACAACCGACGATCTGATTAAAAATGAACTATCCTATCTAAAAAGTGAAAAGCCGGATATCGTTACCTTACTTATAGGTGTGAATGACTATGTAAGGGGTTATGACTCTTCCTATTTTCATCAGAACCTAAGCTATATTCTCAACGAAGTGCAAAAAGCACTAGCGGTAAAAACCAACATTATTCTCATTACCATTCCGGATTATAGTGTAACTCCGGCAGGCGAATACTATGCCAGTGGACGAGATGTAAGCAAAGATCTGCGGATATGGAATAACATCATAAAAGAGGAAGCTAAGCTCCGGAATTTATCTTGGGTAGATATATTCCCCACCACACAAAAAATGAAAAATGCTCCGGATCTTATATCAGCGGATGAATTGCACCCATCTGCCAAAGAAGTGGTTTTATGGGGCGATCTCATTTATCCCGAGATGCAGAAACTGGTCAAAAATTATTATAAATAAAATAGAAAATCGTGATCCATGGAAAGGCGAATCTACAATCCTGTACAAAAAGACTATGTAACATTTTTAAAGACACATGCCGACACAAATGGAGCATATACATTGGTAGAGGTTGAATTGGCAAATGGTGGTGGTGTAGGATTACATTATCATAAAACCTATTCTGAAAAATTTGAATGTGTGGAAGGTGAAATTCAGATCCAGCTGGGAAAAGAGATCCTTTTACTTACTTCCGGGAAGTCAGCCACTGCAGAACCAAATATCAATCATTTATTTCGTAATCGTTCTGGTAAAACAGCAAAATTCAGGGTTGAGTTAAGGCCCGCATCGAAAGGATTTGAGCAATCATTACAAATTGGATATGGGTTGGCCAGAGATGGGGAAACCAAAAAGAATGGATTCCCGAAAGATAAGTTAGCATTGGCCTGGCTATTCGATATCAGTGAAAGTAATCTTCCCGGTTGGAGAAGTATTTTTGAAGGTATTCTTAGAAAGCAGGCAAAAAAAGCCAGATCAAAAGGGTTAGATAAATCCCTCATGGATAAATACGTAAAGTTCTAAAGAAAAAGGCGCATCATTGGATGCGCCCTTTTTATATATAAAATCCGGCCAGGATAAGTTCTATTTGGATACGATCATCTCTTGAAAAAATGTGCTTTTGCCATTCATTACATTAACACTATAAGTTCCATTTGCGAAATTTGCAAGATCGATAATAAAACTTTTATCAGATATTGAATAACACATATAGCTATATGTAATCTCACCCTCTGCCCCAAAGATTTCTATCTTAAGATTGGTATAGTCAAACGCATCGGGTAAATTGATCGTGCAGGAATGGGTTGGTTGAACCGAAATTGATTTTAAAGAAGGAAAGGATGGTTCGATCGTTTTAGCTGATTGGGCAAAAGTACTCGCCAGTGTTATGATAAACACGGTAACAAGAAATATCATGTATATTCTCGTGCTGGTTGGTTTTGAAGTTGTTCTCATCATTTGTTCGATTTTCTATTACAAGGATACGGCAAACAAGGCCCAGGGAATCGGAAAATGGGCATAAGCTTACATGCCAATTTCATATAGACTATATATTAAATAATTAATATATAAATACTTACTGAATAAAATGTTTACATGCCCTAATAGGCTAGATTTAATGCATCTTTAATTTAAATCTCCAGTTGAAACAGATTTTTTTCTAAAAAATCCGGTAATGAAGTGGAAGATCAGTGCCTTAAAACAATTTATTCCCTTCGGCGAATTGAGGAACCTGAATATTATATCCACCTTTTTTATTTAATTGTTCGATCAGATACTTGCATAGCTCTGGCGAGTATAGTTCTTCATGCTGATGCATAAAAAAATAACAGTTGTTCAATCCTTGCTTATCCCAATTAATAATGCGGTCAACCCATTGATCAATCCTTGTATAATCAGAGGGGTGAAGACTGTTTCCAACAAAACGAATGAATGAATCGGGTGTTGTAAGTCTCATGTGAACACAATCCCGTCGACCAGCTGAGTCGGTGATGATGCTCCCTCTTTTGTTCTTCTCCAGCCAGGCATATATATTCTCTGCATGAGGCGCTTTATACCAATCCTCGTGCCTAAACTCTACGAAAAGATCCACATCCTTCGGAACCATTTGTATAAACTCCTGAATGGTTTCTATATTCTTAGTAGGATTCATTTGCGGATGCGGCATCAGAAATACCGGACCCGCATTTTTCCCAAACTGGTGATAAACCTCCCAAAATTCATCCAGATCCTGCTGACAGTTCTTCAATCTTTTCCGATGGGTAATGGCCTCCTGGAATTTCGGAAAAAACTTAAAGTTTTTCCCGGTCTGCTTCTGATACTTTTCTACATCGGATTTGGAAGGAAGCCGGTAAAAGATCGCATTGTATTCAATGCAACTGAACTGTTTCGCATATTCGCCAAGAAAATTGGCGGCCTTCGTTCCTTTAGGATAGATCTTCCCGACCCAATCAGGCCGGCCCCATTTGGCGCAACCCACCATAACATTCAGCTGGCCCTTTCGTTTTGATTTTGCCAGTACTTTCTTTGTTTGTTCAGGGTCTTTGGGTAAACTGAATTTTATTTTTTCAAGTTCTTTTATGTCTACTCTTCCGAAATCCATATATACAGTATGTAGTTAACAAATATAATATATGGATCGTTCCATCCATCTTTTAAATATAACAGGGCTGTCTATTTCTCATTGTAGCTTATCTCCAAAAGATAAAGCGTATGCATCAATGCATTTTTCCCCAGCCAGTTTTGATGGCCAGGGATCACAAATCGGGGTGATTTGAATTTTTTTATTGTTTTTTTGATGGCGATGGGCCAGTTGGTAATATTCGCATCCGCCACATTACCCAGTCCTTTTGCTTCTATACTTTTAACAAAACATCCTCCGTATAAAATTTTGGACTTCGGAAACCAAACCACAATATTGTCCGGGGTATGTCCTTCGCCTGGATAAAAAGTTTCGAATTTTACTCCACCGAATGTAAACGTAGTGTCTTTTGTAAATTGGAACTCTGCCAATTCAGATCCATCTTCTTTTCCTTTTTGAAAGGAAAGCAACGAGGAATAGGTTTTTATCCCCTGTTTCTTCAAAACATTTAAGCCTGCAGTCCGGTCATCGTGAAAATGGGTAACGATGCAAATCTTTACCGGCAAATGATGTCTTTTCTCGATAGAATCCAGCAGGGGTAAGGTTTGACTTTCATCCCAGGGAGTATCGATCATTACCACGCCACTATCCGTTACAAGGTACATACTGTTCGACGGGAAAGGAGTCCCTTCAAAATCATTGTAGGTAGTATAAACATAAAAATTACCACTAAGTTTTTTGATCTCCAATGGACTTGTTTGAGCAAATGTTTTTGCTAAAACAAGAAGAGTCCCTAACAATAAAGAAAATCGCATTCTATTATTTCAGATCAGCAAAGAAAAAGAAAAGCGCTGCTGCTGACCATTGAGTTGGTACATCCTTTGCATATCCCATGGTGGAATAATACTTATCCTGGATCGTACCATCACTTTTTACATAACCAATTGTTGAGTAATATTTATCCTGAACCGTGCCGTCATCTTTTATATAACCCAACGTCGAGTAATATTTATCCTGCACTGTACCATCATCTTTTATATAACCCATGGTAGAATAATATTTGTCCTGAACCGTGCCGTCACTTTTTATATAGCCGATGGTGCTATAATATTTGTCCTGTACAGTTCCATCATCCTTGATGTATCCGGTGGTAGAATAATATTTATCCTGGATCGTTTGGGCGGTTAAGCCTGCCGTAAACAAAAAGGCGATGACGATGAATAATTTTTTCATGGTTGACAATGGTTTTTTGGATAAACAAGTATACAAAAATAATACCATGTAGCCACTTACACCACGGCTGCGAATAGTTTAGCCCCGGATCAGCCAGAACCGAGCCCAACACAGGCCGATAATTGTGTGACAGGCTCCGCATCATGGGGCCAGAGAGGCCAAGGCAATGTCAACCTGGGAACGAGGGGGGGCGGCTTAACTCAAAAAAAACTGTTAAAAATACCACGACTTGAAAAATTGCGTTTAAATGCAGTACCTTTGCTTTGCATGATGCTCAAGAAACTTATCTCCCTCCTCGTTTTAACCATGTATCTGCATGGAATGAGTGGATATACCATGAGCTTCCATAAATGTATCGTAACAGGGTCTGAAGAAGTGTATACTAGTTTCGGAATGGATGACCCTTGCAATGAAGAAGAAAAAACATGCAACGAAACAGCCACCCATTTTGAAGAGGCTGATTGTTGTGATGTTCAGCAAACCGTGGTGAGTGTGGATGATGACTCCAACATTTCCTATCTAAAAACTTCTATTGCTCCGGTAACAATTCAGCATACACTGGTGCAATCTTATCAACTTTCCAATACCGGTTCCACCCAATATTTTTACACTGACATTTCTCCCATAAGGCCTCCTGAGCCTTGCACGATCTGCGTCTTCAGGATCTGATCCATCCTTTTCACTACTGCAATTTTATTATTGTTGAACTTTATCATTGAAAGTAATGAAAAGATTTTATTTTCTCGTTTTTATATTAGTCTTTTATCAAAGTGCCACATCGCAGGTCACTATTACCGGTATGGTATATGATGAGCTGAATAACCCCGTTCCGGGGGCGCTTGTATACTTCCCAGGTAAAACAGTTGGAACAGCCACCGATAGTCTCGGTCACTTCAGCCTTGTAAATGTGGATAACAACAAGCTTCTGATCGCTGAAATGGCTGAACATCTTCCTGACACGATCGATCTTGAAAAGGAACAACCCATTTTTCGTTTAAAGGAAAAGATCATCCAGCTCGAGGGTACCACCTTCACTGTGGATAAGAACTCATCTTCCATTTCGCAACTCAATCCTCAGTTAATAGAAACACTTACGGAGAGAGAATTTATTAAAGCTGCCTGTTGCAATTTATCAGAAAGCTTTAGCACGAATGCTACGGTCGATGTTAACTACAGTGATGCCATTACCGGTGCCAAAAGTATACAGATGCTGGGACTCGATGGACGCTACGTACAGCTGACCACTGAACTTCTTCCGTCAATCCGGGGATTGGCTTCACCATTCGGTTTAAATTATATCCCGGGAACCTGGATGGAGAGTCTGCAGATTTCCAAAGGGGCAGGATCTGTTATTAACGGATATGAAGCTGTTACCGGACAAATCAATCTCGAATTAAGAAAACCACATAATGCAGACCGTTTGCTTTTGAACGTCTATGTGAACCATATGGGTCGTGTAGAAGCCAATGCAAACATTGCCTTCCGTATTGGAAAACGCTGGAGCAATATTACCCTTTTGCATGGAGATTATTTCAATACCGTTGCTGATCACAATAGTGATGGATTCCTGGATATGCCTTTGCTAAAAACAGGGAGTTTTGTGCATCGGTGGCAATATTTTGGAAAAAGAATTGAGACCCAGTTCGGGGTAAAAGGACTCATGGAATTCAGGAATGGAGGAACCACCGCCTTTTACCGGAATGATAGTCTTGCTCCGCAATACGGTGTGCAAATGAATACTCTTCGCGGCGAAGGTTTCTGGAAATTTGGAATTGTATTCCCTGGAATGGAATGGAAAAGCATCGGAATACAAACCAATTTTATTTATCATGACCAACGGGGATTCATTGGCCTGAATGGTTACCAGGGCATACAAAAAAATGGATTCTTCAACTTTATATATCAATCCATTTTTGGTAATACAAAACATAAGTTTCGTGCCGGTGCCAGTTTTATGTATGATGAGTATGACGAGACTTATGCCAACATCAATCTAAAAAGACTGGAACTTGTGCCCGGTGGATTTTTTGAATACACACTGGATAACCTGAGAGGCGTTACAGTCGTAACCGGTGTTCGGCTGGATTACCATAATCTGTTTGGGTTTATGCCATCACCGAGAGCTCATTTAAAATGGGAAATTACGAAGGGACTTATGTTCCGTGTGGCAGGTGGAAGAGGCTGGCGTGTTCCCAATCTTTTTGCAGATAATATTTCCATGCTGGTAACTTCACGATCTATCCAGATCAACAGTTCTATTCAGCCTGAAATTGCCTGGAACTATGGTGCAAGCCTGCAGTATGTATTTAAGATCAACAAACGTGATGCTACCCTGGTGGCAGATTTTTTCCGGACTGATTTTACGAATCAGCTTTTAGTTGACCGGGAAGCAGAAGACAAACTTGTTTTTTATAATATCACGGGCCCCTCCTTCAGCAATGTATTCCAGTTTAACTTTAACATGGAACCGGTAAAGAAGTTTGAGATCCGTTTGGCCTATAAATTTCAGGATGTAAGAGCCAGCTATGACGGGGTTTTAAAAACCGTTCCGCTGGTGCCCATGCATAGGATGTTGATGAATCTATCATACACTACACCAAAACTTGGTTTTACTTTCGACTTTACCACGCATCTTACGGGCAATAGCCGGATGCCAGATGTAACTGATCCGAATTTTGTACACTATCATGGTGCTACTCCCTGGTATGTTACCTTAAATGCCCAGATCACCAAAGACTTTAAAATCCTCGATGTATACTTTGGATGCGAAAATATTACTGGTTATACCCAGCATACTCCCTTGGTAGATGCCGGGAATCCTTTCGGAAATAAATTTGATGCAACGTTGATTTATGCACCCATCTTCGGCAGAATGTTTTATGCCGGGATCCGTTTAAAATTAGAATATAAACCTAAAATAAAGAAAAATGAAAATTCAAATTAGTCTCTTGTTACTTCTCCTTTGTTTTGTGGCCAAAGGATACTCACAGAAAACCGTTACCACGGATATTCAGACAAAAATTTATTGCAGCCATTGTCAGCAATGCGAAACCTGTGGCATGAAGTTCGATCAGGAACTGTACAAACTAAAGGGCCTGAAAACTTTTACAATTACTGGAAATGTGATTAAGGTGAGCTATAATCCTAAAAAACTTTCGATTGAAAAAATCCGTGAATGTATTGCCAGTTGTGGTTATGATGCAGATGATGTAAAGGCAACGGAAGAAGGTTTGAGTAAACTGGATGGTTGTTGCCGGAAAAATGAATAGGAGGTTAACCACACCTATCTGCGATTTTGGGGATTTACGATTAATACAATTGAGTGTGTATTAATCTTAAATAGGAAGGGTGGCATGGTTTTTGAATTTTTTTTATAAACTCAATTCATATGAAAAGCAAATACGCATTATTCATTTTATTCGCTTCCATGAGTGTTTTAACCTCGTGTAAAACCACTACAGGGAAGGGCGAAATCATAGAGGAGCCTCGCCATATTTCCAATTTTAATTCCATTGTTCTTCAATCGGCAGCAGATATTTATCTCTCCCAGGGACCCTGGTCTGTAAAAGTAAAAGGCTATGAAAATCTGGTCCCGATTCTTACAACAGAGGTGATAAACAACCAACTCATCATCTCGAATGAAAATAATGATATCATTGATAATAATAATCTGGAGGTATTTATTACCATGCCTGAGCTGGTAGCAATTGAGATAAAAGGCGCTGGCAACATAACCACCCTGGAACCAATGGCTTTAAATGATCTTACGATTGACCTTCGGGGCACCAGCAATATTAATCTGCATGGAACCGCTCAATCGATCCATTGCAATTTATATGGAACAGGTAACATCAGGGTTTGCGAAATGCCGGCAGAACAAGTGAGCACAATATTGAATGGAACTGGATCTATGTATGTTTTCGCCAATCAATCTTTACAGGCGATTATTAATGGAACAGGAAATGTTAACTATCGGGGAAATCAAATTCTGAGCCAGCAAATAAACGGAGTTGGCTCGGTGACGAAGATCAGTAGTTGCAATTAAACAGTTTTTTTCTTTACCTTGTATTTACATTACCAGATAAAATGAAATGTTTCTGTTTTCTTCTATTTCTATGGCATGGATCTGTTGCAAATAGTCAGAGCCTTGATACGCAATATATCAAATACATCAAACGAATCGAAAGCTTCAACATGGAGCGTTATACTTTCAATATAAGCAGTATTGAAAGTGGCAATGTTAAAGAAATAGATATCAAAAATGACCTGGGAGCTGTTTTACGTTTTAAAGTTGATATAGGGGGAAATCTGAATGTCTATTATCTTGATCTGGCATTTATTCTGTATGAATTCCGTTCTGGTTGGATCAGAAAAATAACCACGTTTGGGCCTGATGGGAAAATGGGAGGGCCTATAGATTTTAATGACCGGGCAAAAATCATCTTTATCATCAAAAAGCCAGTTGAGCTCAGATCAAAATTGAAGATCATTGATGAAGCGGAAGGAAATATCGCCATGAATGATACTGATGAAGAGCTTGTTTTGCAAAGGAACTTTAATTCGAAAAACGAACTGATCAAAGAATACTATATTAGTTCGGATGACTATTGGGATATGCATCATCTGCAATTTCGGCCCTGAAAATCCATAACATATCCTAAATAGGTACAGGCATTGTTAGCTCACAACAAAAATTGATTAAATTTACTTAGCATGTATATGGTATAGTAAAACGATCATGAAAAAAAATATCTATACTTTCATTATAAGCGCTTCTTTTGTCACCCTGGTGTTTCCACAAGCAGGTACCTTAGATCCATCCTTTGGTTCAGGTGGCATTGTTACAACCGCAGTTGGGAGTTCACATGATTATGGAAATTTTCTAACACTTCAGCCCGATCAAAAAATACTGGTAACCGGATATTCTGACAACGGAACCAACTATGATTTCTCCCTGGTGCGATATAATGCAGATGGTAGTCTGGATAATAGTTTTGGTGCCGGTGGAAAAGTGATCACTCCGCTTGGAAGCTATGATGATTGGGGTTATTCAGTCGCTGTTCAGACAGACGGAAAAATTTTGGTGGCCGGCGAAAACTATAGTGGAACAGACTATGATTTTGCCATTGTCAGATATGACAGCAATGGTAGTCTGGATAATAGTTTTGGTACCGGTGGTATCTCCAATACGAGTTGGGGAAGTTCCGACGATTATGGCTATTCAGTAAAAGTACAAATAGATGGTAAAATTGTATTGGCTGGTTTTCTTCAGGATTCTGCCGGATATGATTTTGCTATAACCCGTTATAATAATGATGGAAGTATAGACACCAGCTTTGGGAACAACGGAAAGACAAGGACAACCATCGGAAGCGGAGATGATCTTGGATGGGCATCAGCCATCCAGGCCAATGGAAAAATACTGGTGGCCGGTTATACCAGTAATTTATCTGATTTTGATTTTGCATTGGTTCGTTATAATATCGACGGGAGTCTGGATAATACTTTTGGTAGCGGTGGAAAAGTTGTGACCGCTATTGGATCAGGAAACGATTATGGATACTCTGTAATGATACAACCAGATGGTAAGATCCTAGTTAGTGGAGATAGTGAAAACGGGTCGAATTATGACTTTGCGATGGTCCGGTACAACATAGACGGAAGTTTGGATAATACTTTTGGAACCTCAGGAAAAGTAGTTACTCCTGTTGGAGTTTCGGATGATAAGAGTTTCTCCGTTGCGATTCAAGGCGATGGAAAAATTCTTGCAGCAGGATTTAGTTCCAATACCCTTGATCATGATTTTGCCCTGGTTCGGTATAAAAGTGATGGAATCCCGGATACCAGTTTTGGATCAGGTGGCACCGTGATCACACCCATTGGAAATGATGATGATGATGCCATATCTATGGCCCTTCAGGCAGATGGGAAAATTGTGGTAGGAGGAACTACAGATAACGGATCTGATATGGATTTTGCCGTTGTTCGATACAATAATGATCTGACAGGGGTTTACGAAAACAGCCTGAAAATCAATTTGAAATTTCATCCGAATCCAACCACCGGCTTGGTTTATATATCTACCAGTGCTGAACTTAAAAATGCATGTTTTAAAGTCGTTGACCTTGCCGGAAAGGTATGTATCCAAAGAGAAAATGCTTGTGGAAATTCATTTGTGCTGGATATGACCGGTTGGAAAAATGGTATTTATTTTTTGGAAATAAGCGACCAACCGGGAAAAGCAAAAATTAAATTCGTAAAAAATTAGCAACCTCAGGGGCATTTTATATATTTGGTTATATGAAAAAAGCCCAAGCCCTTCTGTTTGGTATATGTCTTCTATCAGGCATCCAGGCACAAACACCACAACTCCCCACCAATGAGCATTGCAAGGTCTCAACAACCAACCAATCAAACGATCCGGTTTTAATTAAAGAACGCGAAGACCTGGAGGATTTTACACAGGTATTTTCTTCGAAAGCAATGCCCGGAGGTAATTGTTATGTGATCCCGGTAGTGTTTCATGTATATGGAACAACCCAGGGTGGTATGCCGGTGAATGATGCTATCATTATTGATGCACTCGACAAAGTAAATATGGATTTTCATGGTCAGAATCCGGATTTCGGAACGGTACACAATAGTTTTTTAGGGATCAGAGGTACAATGGCCGATGTAATATTTAAGCTTGCAGAAAAAGATCCGGGTGGAAATCCGACTACCGGAATTATTTATCATCCCATAGCCGCAGGTTTTGCAAACGGAAGTGGATATGATGCGGCCATTCAGGCAGACGCCTGGGATAATTACATGTACATGAACGTGTATGTGATGAATGATCTGTTCGATGATGCGGTTACCACCAATTCGGGTTACGCCTATTATCCGAGCACCTCTATGTCGAATAACAATTTGGCCCGCGTCGTTTATAACGGAGCCTATTTAGGTATTAATTGCACCTGGGAGCCAGAATTTGCCTCCACACTTTCCCACGAATTTGGACATTGGTTAAATCTCATCCATACTTTTGATGGGGGTTGCGTTGCTCCGAATGATAATGTGGCCGATACACCACCTTGTGATTATCTGGGAGCACCCTATGCATGTCATCCATCAGCATCAGCAAATAGTCCTTTGAATTGTACAAGTAATTTGATCAATGCTGAAAACTATATGGATTATTGCGGAGCAGGCGGATGTTATAAAATGTTCACAACAGGACAGACTGCCCGAATGTATGCTGCGTTGCAGGTTGCATCCCGTCAACCGCTTTGGCAACTCTCCAATCTAACTGCAACCGGCCTGAGCTATCTTTGCGGTATTGGATTTAATTCGCTGGCCGATGATCAAAAAATGCGGCTCTACCCAAATCCAGGAGATGGAATATTTAGTATTGAGTGGAAAGACCAAACTCCTCTGAAAAAAGGAACGGTGGTAGAAGTGATGAATACAATAGGACAGGTAATTTTTTCCAAAATAATAGGGGAAGATGGATCTGAAAAACTTCTGTTGGATATTTCAGAAAATCCTGGAGGAATTTATTTTGTAAATATCTATGATGAGGGAGGGAAACAAACATTAAAACTCATCAAAAAATGATCGGCAATGAATAAAATTTCTGATATAAAAACGACACCCGTTCGTGGTCAAAATGGTGCATCCTCTGCCATTATGATCGGAGTGGATATTTTGGATAAACCCTCTTTGGAGGCATTTTCTCTGGAAGTCTCCGGCACCTTTACTTCTCAAATGATGATAAGCCCTGAGGATACCAATAAAATGCTCATTACAATTATTGGGGATTGCACCGCCCAGGAATTTAAGGATGCCTGGCTAAAGATTGTACATGCGGATCCTATCATAGAATATTTTATGAGTAAAATGGAAGTGGCCGATATTCTGCATGGAACTTCAGACGGGAAAATACTCGATCAGGTTTCTTTGTTGCAAGTTGGAAGTTCCACAAAACCGCCCCATGGAATGTAAAAACTGCGCCTCCGTATTTGAGGGAAAATTCTGTCCGCAATGTGGACAAAAGGCCAAAACAAAACGCATCACTTTTACCCACCTTATCCACGAAATTCCAGAGAGTATTTTTCAGGTGGAAACTGGGTTGCCATTCACCATCAAAGGCCTATTTACAAAGCCCGTAGGATTTCTTCGTGATTATTTTTTAGGTAAAAGGGTACAATACTATAAGCCATTAGGGTATGTAATTCTCCTTTCCACAATTTCATCCATTATCTCCTATTTCGTTAGTTTGTATCTGAGAATACATTATCATCCTGTGAGGGTGGAAAAAAAACTGGAAGGGACTGCACTTTTAATGCACAAGTCGGCAGTGTTTTTTGCCCAATATAATAGCGTTTTTTATTTTCTCATGATCCCCATCATTAGTCTGTGTTCTTTTCTCTTTTTTTATAAAAAATATAATTATTGGGAACATTTTATAACCAATACCTATCTCACTGCACAATTTAATTTTTTAATCATTCTTGCCCAGATCTGGCGGTTATTTAATCATGGAAACGTAAGTTATACTCCTTTCCTTTTTATCTTTTTTACCTATCTCTATCTTGTTTATGACCCGCTTTATAAAAACCCATCCCGAAAAAAAGGACATCGGATTAAAATTGGTGCGTTAATGATTGTGATCGTATTTGTTTATATAACCGGAATGTCTCTGGCTGGAATGATGACACCATGGTGGGGAACAAATTAGCCTGGCCCACTATTTTCATTTAGCGATTTTTAGCTTTTTTATCTCATACATAGGGATTAACTTGAGGTCTGTTTTGATAAGATGCGTTGGGCCGTTATTTATATTATTTTCTGTTTTTCCTGTTTGCAAATTTCAGGGCAATCTCCTCAGATCATTGGACATATTGATTCGATGGTAACAACAATCAATAAGAAAACTTCCGCAGCTCAAATTTATATAGACAGTACCAATCTCATTGGTCTTCCTGAAGTTAAAATTACCGGCTACATTTATTCAGATACCTTAAAAAAGGTAGTGGCCAGATTTAGAAATTCTGATCGGATCAGAGAAGTTTATTTTGGACCTGGTGATTATTACGAAAATAAGGTCATTTATATAAAAGACTATGATGCCATTACAAATGCATTGTATGCAGAAGTATATGTCTGGGAAAGAAAGTTGGTAAAATCAATTATCAGCGATCCGGTGAATGTTGACGAAATAAGACATCCAGAAAGATTGATTGATCGGGCCAATTATGAGATAATGATCGATGTGAAACGAAATCGGAAATAGCCCTTGTATATTCTGTTAAAACGCATGGCAGAATTATTCTCGCAGAAGCATTTTTGACTGGGCTGTGCCAAAAAAATATATATTTGAGAGTTTTAATAACCTCCATCCGTACAGGATGTGACTATGAAAGATTTTTTTAAGCAGCTTACCTTTTTACAGATCGTTTACATTATCCTTGCAGGCGTGGCCGCCAGTGGCCTGGTTTCGGCGCCCATTGCATTGGCAGGTGGATTGGTTTTTGCTTTGATCTTTGGAAATCCACTAAAAAAAATAAGCCAGCCTGTTTCAACTCATCTTCTAAGATGGTCAATTGTTGGTCTCGGCTTTGGGATGAACATTCATGCAGTTGCAAAAGCCGGTCAGGAAGGATTTTTATTTGCTGCTGCCACCATTGCTGGTACATTATTGATCGGCTTTTTACTTGGCAAACTTTTTAAAATAGACAAGAATACTTCTTTATTAATTTCTTCGGGTACTGCCATTTGCGGAGGAAGTGCCATTGCAGCAGTGGGGCCTGTGATCAACGCGGATTCTAAATCCATGTCAGTATCACTTGTAACTATCTTTATGTTGAATGCGGTGGCCCTTTTTATATTTCCGGAGTTGGGACATTTGTTGAATTTATCAGAACTACAATTTGGAACATGGTCCGCCATTTCGATTCATGATACCAGTTCAGTGGTAGGCGCTGCTTCAAAATATGGTGATGAGGCATTAAAAACAGCCACCACCATTAAACTTACACGAGCTCTCTGGATCATTCCATTAGCATTGGGATTATCTTTCATTAACAAAAATGGCAAGAAAAAAATCTCTGTCCCCTGGTTTATTTTATTTTTTATTTGTGCAACATTGATCACCACTTTTTTCCCCGAAGGAAAAGAGGTGTATGACGGGATTAAAACAGTCGCTAAACATGGTTTGGTATTAACACTGTTCTTGATAGGTTCTTCTCTAACCCGCAATGATATTAAGGCGGTAGGATTTATGCCCATGCTCCAAGGGCTGATCTTATGGATCATTATTTCGTGCAGCAGCTTGCTGGCCGTAATGTATCTGGTATGACGCCAGCAACAGTAGATGGCAGTAGAAATTTTTTCTCAACTCACTATTTCCTGATTACAATTCACCAATTCAAAAAAACCCCTTAGTTTTGAGCATGGATTTTACCTTTGACAAACATATCCTTCTTGAAAATGAAAGGGCTTTACTTGAGCCACTTTCCATGGATAAGTATGAACCCCTGCTCCCCGTAGCCATTGCTCACCAAGACCTGCTTCAATATTCGCCATCCCCTTTGCATACGCCTGAACTGTTTAAAGAATATATTGAAACCGCATTAAAAGAACGCAGAATAAAATTCAGATATGCTTTTTCTGTTTTCGACAAACAGGTTCAGAAATATGTTGGGAGCAGCAGCTTTGCAAATGTGTCGAATGTTGATAAACGCCTTGAAATTGGATGGACCTGGTATGGAAGAGAATTTCAACAAACAGGCCTTAATCGGAGCTGTAAACTTCTCATGCTTAGCTATGCATTTGAAGAATTAGATTTTAAGCGTGTTGAATTTCGCATTGATGAAAGAAACCAACCCTCAAGAACAGCCGTCGAAAAAATTGGAGGGAAGCTGGAAGGAATTCTGCGCAGCCATATGCATATGCCCAATGGATTTAGAAGAAGCACCTGTTATTACAGTATTCTGGCAGAAGAATGGCCTGAAATAAAAAGCAGGGTTTTTGAACGACAATTGCCTAAGTAAAGCAATCGGATTTAAAAATTTCTTCTTATCATTACTGAGAAATAATCCATGAAAAAGCCACTTAGAATAAGTAACAAAACGATTTTTTCGTGGCTGATCGTGCTTATTCCGGTGATGATCCTCCTCATTGCATTTGTGAATAACGCAAATGTTACTCCCAGACCTAAAGCAGAAAAAGGATTTCTGGATCTTTCTCAATTTGATCTCCAAAAAGAAGGTAGCATTCGCCTAGATGGTGATTGGGAATTTTACTGGAATCAATTGTTAGAGCCTAATGATTTTAAGGTTGAAAATATCCACAAACCCTCCGGGGTCATAAAAGTACCCGGGATCTGGAATGGGTATAAAATCGGGCAGGAAAAGCTGAAAGGAAACGGATATGCCACCTTTAGGCTGAAGGTAAAGCTAAAGGATGCCAATAAAAAATATGCGCTCAAGATAATTACCATGAGCAATTCTTATAAACTCTGGGTAAATGACGAGATGATCGCATCCAATGGTGTTATTGGTGCAGATAAAAAAACCAATGTTCCCGAATACAAATCTCAGGTAGTCCCCTTTAATGCGGATTCCAATTCTGTTCAGTTTGTCGTACAGGTTTCAAATTTCTATCATTGGAAAGGGGGGATCTGGCACCCGATAAAAATGGGGGATTATTCATCCATCCAAAAAGAAAGAGATACCAGGGTGATTCTCGAGATCTTTTTATTCGGTTGTTTGTTTATTATGGCCGTTTATCATTTTGGAGCTTTTTCTCTTCGGAAAGAGGATACGAGTACTTTGTTTTTCGGATTGATGTGCTTTGCCGTTAGTATGCGAAGCTTGTTTACCGGTGAGAATATTATTTCAATCATGGTGCCTGATATGAATTGGTTTCTTGCAAGAAAAATCGAGTTCATTCTTACGTTTGTAAGTGTTCCGGCCTATAGTTCCTTTTCAAGGTCGCTATACCCCAAAGAATGGAATAGGTTTATCTACTGGACAATTACCGTATTTGGTTTCTGGCTTTGTATTTTCGTCGTCTTTACCCCGGTAAATATTTACACCTTCGGATCCTATATTTTCACAGTCTATTCTTTCCTCTCCAGCTTGTATATTATCTATGTATTTATTAAAGCCACACTTCGAAAACGTGAAGGTTCAGAATTGTTTCTGGCCACATCGTTATTCTTTTTATTAACGGTTGTGAATGAAATACTCAACCAAACAGAAGTGGTGCATACGGGACTTTATTTGCCGGTTGGTTTATTGATCGTGGTTTTTGCTCAGTCTTATATTCTCTCTTCCCGTTCTGCATCCGCATTCAGGACCACTGAGGTGTATGCACGAACTTTCCAGAAATTTGTTCCGAAACAATTTTTGGCCCGTATTGCAAAAGAAGGAATTGGGTCCATTAAGCCCGGCAATGCTGAAAAAGGCGAAATAACTGTATTGTTCAGTGATATTCGCTCTTTTACCACGATCTCCGAAAAAATGTCGGCTGATGAAGTGTTCAACATGTTGAATGAATATCTCTCTTTTGTTGAACCTCCTATCAGGGCTAATCATGGTTTTGTAGATAAATACATGGGAGATGGGATCATGGCTTTATTTGAAAAAACCGGTGAAGAAAGCAGTGCATCCAATACGTTGATAGCCGCATTGGAAATGCAGGAGGCACTTGGAAAATATAATTCCCTCCGTATAGAACAATCCAAATTCCCACTCGAAATGGGCATAGGAATTCATACCGGCCAGGTGATCATAGGAACATTGGGTGGAAATGAAAGAATGGATTCAACTGCTATTGGAGACGCAGTTAATCTATGCTCCCGAATAGAAGGCATGACAAAAATGTATGGAGTACAAATATTGGTTAGCGGACATTCAATCAGTTTGCTTGACAATAAATCAGATTTCCTCTTTCGATTTGTGGACTATGTGGTTGCCAAAGGAAAAACGGAACCGGTTGGCATCTGGGAAGTCATAGGAAGAAAAGCTGATCCCGGCCTGGAGGTGAAAAAAGAAATGCTGGAAGTTTACGAAATGGGTATGCAACGGATGAGGGATCAACAAATCGCCGCGGCATTAGAGGCTTTCAAAAAATGTATTCAGATGATCCCGAACGATAAAGTTTCGTCCATTTATATACAGAGATGCGAAGATATTCTCAAAAACGGAGGAAAGAATAATCCGTTGGTTGTACATTTAGATGATAAATAAAAAACCGTAGCCTATGTTAATGACCATATTGGAAATCATCATTGTAGGTATTCTTGCTTATAAACTAGGTCAGGCGGCATTTGACAAAGGATATTCAAATGTATTATTCATTGTATTGGCTCTTTTGTTCTGGATCTTCTGCAGGGTCCTGGGCAATTTTAGTGGATATCTTGTTTTTGAATCCAGGTTGGGCTCACTTGTAAGCGGATGGCTGCTCGCCGTGCTTTCATATGTATTACTATTCTTTATACTTTCAAGAATGGAAGATAAAGACCCGATGAATAGTAATGAGGGCTGGCAACAGCGTAATAATCCTAACTCAGCAGGAACAGAAAAAGAAGAGGAAAAATAATCCCAACCAAAGCAAGCTTCCATCCGTGTTTTTTAAAACTATAGTTTCCTTTCTGTATAAACATTCCGGTGATCGCAATCGTTAGCATGGCTAGTGCAAAAACATCTGAATAATAGATCCACCATTTACTGGTGTCCTGGTGCAGCGTGATCACCTGTGAAATTAACGGTGTTTTCTTATAGGTTTCGATGGTTCCTTTTCCCGTCGCCATGTCAATCTCTACATCATTTTTTTCATAGGAGATCCGTAACTCATTTTTTTCTATCCTAAACCTCCGAAAGCGATCCTGAATTCCCTGCGTTTTGGTAAATGCCTCAATGAATTGATCATTCACCGAATCTTTTTGGATGGGAGAAATACTTACTTCTTTCACCGAACTAACGTATCTGGAGGGTTTCCAGTTTTCCCGATGGTTTAACATGATCCCTGAAATAGAAAAAGAAATGATGAGTCCTACATATAAATAGGCTAATGTTCGATGTGTATTTCTGGCATTGATTTTTGACATAATATTCTGTTTGACGACGAAATTAATCGATTATTCACTACTTTTCATCCAACAAAACAGATGGCATGTGGCTTGGTAATAAAAAAGGTTATTTACAGGATTGGATCACCCAGGTCTGGGTAAAAGCCACCGGCAAAAAACTTACGGAGGATGAAATGAGTTGGTTAATTTCTCCCATTGGAAAAACAGATAAGATAGGCGATAGCTATTTAACCGAACTGGTAGAAAAAAATGGTTACGAATTGAGAAAAAATGAACCAGGATTCGGATTGATGAAGTCATTTGATGACCTGCATTTATCCCCAGCTGAAAATGATCGTTTAAATCCAAAAATCCGCCATTTTTATGAGCATACATACGACTATCATTTTGAATTCTGGAGTAAATGGAAAGGGATTTTTTTTCCTGGAGGGTGGATGTTAAGCAGGCTATTCAGCAAGCGGCTGCAACAGCTTAATTTGCCTTTAAGCACCATGGATGCTGCTATGGGATTAGAAAGTAATATCCTCAAAATATTTAAAGACACAGAGGTTTTACACACCGTTTGGTATCGGAAATTACACTCAACCAGGGATGTTATCTATTCGGGCATATATGCCACTTGTAAAGCACCTGACGGCTCCACAAAACTGAAGGTGTCTTTCCCACTGCCAAATGGTGCCGCGAATGTGATCATGAGAAAGGAAGTGGGCGAAGATGGCTCCTTAAAGATCATTTCAGATGGGAGAAAATATGGTGATTGCGGGTTTTATTTTACACTCACTGACCGGAAAGGAAAGTGGTGGGTCCGTTTTGTAAGATCCATGCATGAGTATATCCATGTCTATGAAAACGAGTCAAAGGAATTAAGAGCAGATCATATTTTGTTCTTCTGGGGGCTCAAATTTCTCAAGCTTCACTATAAAATGGTCTTAAAAAATTAGACTTGTCTAATTTTTTATTGTCTACTCGTCATCCCAAAAGAGATAAAGTCCAGTAATTTGAATGTATCGTCAGAATAATTCAGGTAAATATAAACCCCTTTAAATTCTCCTCTGTAATAGTTTCCCTGGTCACTTTTGGTAAAATGATAGCTGGGTAAAGACTTCATTACCTTTTGTATGGTTGTTTTGCGACCAATGGACACTTTTTCGATTTTAAAGCTTCCTTTAAAATTGCTTTTAGGAGCAAATTTCATTTTTTGCTTTACAAAGGAGATCTGCACTTCATTGGCCTCTTCTTTCTTCGGATATTCATAAATATGCACGCCTATTTCATCGAAGGTATATACCTTGTGATAAAGTTTTTTGGTTACATATTTCCCCCCAAGGGCCGATAAGAATGGATTGATCTTCCATGGCTGGTCGAAGCTTGTCCCGTTGATATTTAAGATGCCGCTGGAAATGGTTAGTTTCGGCTCTGTCCCGGACTCCCAGAAGTTATATGCCTCTACGTTCTTTGTGAGTAAGAATAGCAACGAGGCAAGAACGGTGATGGTTGTTTTGCGCATAGGTTTCTATTTTTTGAAAACTCTTTACTTCAAATTTAATTGAAAAAACTACGCTAATTAGCTTTTATTGCTTTTTTCTTACGGTTCTTTGCTCAATTCTTTTCTCATAGTTCTTTCCTTCAAAAATCCGGTGTATATAAATCCCTGGAGTATGAACCTGATCCGGATCCAAACTGCCCACCGGAACCAGCTCCTCTACTTCAGCAATGGTTATTTTACCCGCCATTGCCATTAGCGGGTTAAAATTCCTGGATGTACTTCTGAAGACAAGATTGCCCATTGCATCCCCTTTCCAGGCTTTAACAATCGCAAAATCAGCGTCAAATGCATACTCCATTAAATAGGTTTTCCCATTAAATACGCGGGTTTCTTTACCATCTGCAACTTCTGTACCAACACCGGCCGGTGTGAAGATAGCAGGCATACCATATCCTGAAGCCAGACATCTGGTGGCCAGTGTTCCCTGCGGAATTAGTTCCACTTCGAGTTCACCAGACAAAAGTTGTCTTTCGAATTCGGCATTTTCACCTACGTAAGAGGAAATCATTTTTTTTACCTGTTTTTTTTGAAGCATGAGACCTATTCCAAAATCATCCACTCCGGCATTGTTTGAAATGCAGGTAAGTCCTTTTGTTCCTTTTTTTACGAGTGCTGTGATACAGTTTTCAGGTATTCCACAAAGACCAAATCCGCCCAACATGAGGGTCATATTATCCTCTATTCCTTTGATTGCTTCCTCAGCATTATTTACAACCTTATTCATAAAATAGATTAGTCTTCATTATCATCAAATATCATCCCGTTGTACTGATTATCCTGATTCATGTCTGCTTTATATTCTCCGCAGTTTAATTCGACCGTTGGAGGGCTCGCGGGCTTGTCAAAATCACCCCGGTTGATCTTAATGGTTGGATCATCATATACTTTTCTCATAAACAACCCCCAGATTGGAAGTGCCATATTTGCTCCCTGGCCGAGGCCTGTGCTTACAAAACGAACGGTACGGTCTTCTGCCCCCGTCCAGACACCGCAAACCAGATCAGGTGTTCCTCCAATGAACCATCCGTCAGAGTTACTCTGGGTTGTCCCGGTTTTACCCGCCACCGGTTCTTTGAATTTGTAGGTTCCCCTTAATCTTCCCGCAGTACCGCCCAAAACAACTCCCTTCATAAGTTCTACCATGAGAAATGATGATTCTTCGTTCAGGACTTCTCTGCTTTCTGATGTAAATTCTGCCAATGTATTTCCATTTTTATCTTCAATCCTGGTTAGGAAGATAGGTTTATTATAAATTCCTTTATTGAAGAAAGTGCTGAAGGCTCCCACCATTTCAAATACCGAAATATCCGGCGTTCCAAGACATATAGATGGATTGGGATCCAGCGGTGCCGTTACCCCTAACTCCCTTACGAGTTTTACAACAGCAGGGGCTCCATATTGCTTCATTAAATAGGCTGAAATATAATTCACCGAATTAGCCAAGGCTGCTTTTAATGAGATCATACATCCTTCACAAGCCGGACTTCCTGCATTATCCGGACACCATCTGCTCCAGGCACTTTCGATACAAACCCGAACATGTGGAACTTCTTCGCAAGGGGATCTTCCTTCACGCATGGCCATCACATATACAAATGGCTTAAAGGTGGATCCAACCTGACGGCCTCCACCTGGCATGATACATTTTTTTTCTTTATCATATTTGCCGGCCCTTACGTGGTCATATTTGAAATAAGTAAAATCAACTCCACCTGACCAGGCTTTAATTTCTCCTGTATGCGGATCCATACACATGAGTCCGTTCATCAAAAAGTATTTATGATAGACCACTGAATCCCACGGGGTCATAATAGTATCTCTGGGTCCGTCCCAAGAGAAAACAGTCATTGGCTTAGGTGTTTTAAACACTTTCATGATGTCTGCCTCCGAAACTTCCTGATCCTTGAGTGCTTTGTAGGCATCGGATTTTTTTACTGCCTGCATAATGATTTTTTCAACCTCTTCAGGTTTCATGTTCGAGGCAAACGGTGCATTTTTTTTACCAATCTTGCTCTTAAAAAATTGTTTTTGAAGTTTGGGCATATATTCTTTCACCGCTTGCTCCGCATAACTTTGAAGTCGTGAATCGATGGTTGTATAAATGCGTAAACCGTCAGTGTATAAATTATAATTTTTCTTGGTCCTCGGATTTGTATGGGTAAGACACCAGGCTTCCACATCCTTCTTCAGTTCCTCCATAAAATACTGTGCATTCTCACCATGCCCATATGCATTTTTTGAAATTCTGTCCTGCAGTTCTTCCATGTTAATGATTACCTCATTCCTCTTAAATCTTTCGCAATCTGCATGACTAATTTTTCCGTATTTTTCCATTTGTTCAAGCACAGTGTTCCTTCGATCCAGGGTAACCTTCGGTGTTTTTCTTTTAAAATTGGTAACAGGACTGAATTTAGTTGGCGCCTTTAAAAGTCCAACGAGCATAGCTGATTCAGGGACATCAAGATCCTTGGCTGGTTTGTTAAAGTAAATTTTTGAAGCGGAATTAATTCCATAAATATTATGTCCGAAATCCGCCTGATTTAAATACATGGTGAGAATCTCTTTTTTTGTATAGTTACGTTCGAGCTGTAAAGCAATCACCCATTCTTTGATCTTCTGGATCAACCTTCCGATTTTATTTTTGGGTTTTTTATGGAATAATAATTTGGCCAGCTGCTGTGTGATCGTACTTGCACCGCCTTCTTTTCCAAAAGACGAAAATGCACGAAGTGTTCCTCTGGCGTCGATCCCTGAATGACTATCAAACCTTACATCTTCTGTAGCAACCAGGGCAGTAATTACGTTTGGTGAGATATCTTCATAATCAACCGCTACTCTGTTTTCTACATAATATTTACCCATCACCTTTCCATCTGCAGAATATACAATGGAGGCAAGGTTTCTTTGAGGATCTTCCAGTTCTCTAAAGTCAGGCATTTCTCCAAGTCCACCCACAAATGCCAATAGAACCAATGTGCCTAATAACATGAAGGGCGAAAACATCACCCACCAGATCCACCGGTAATTTCTAAAAAGTCTGCTCTTAAATATTTTAGCCACGGTTTATTTTTAAAGATCCCTCAAAGATAGATTTCCATCCTTAATTTTCATAGTCGACCGGTTCTTCTGTCTCAGAATAAGAACAATCGACTTCCACGGTCATATCCGTAGGTCTGTCAAAACCATCCCTATTGATTTTTATTGTCTTGTCATTATACACTTTTCTCATAAATAATCCCCAAACGGGCAGAGCCATTTTAGCGCCTGACCAGCCATTCTGTCTTACGGTCCTATCCTCGGCTCCAGTCCAAACACCACATACTAAATCAGGCGTTCCGGCAATGAACCATCCATCAGAACTGCTTTGGGTTGTTCCTGTTTTCCCTGCGACCGGTTCGGTAAACTTATATTTGTTAACCAGATCGGCACCAGTACCCTCGGTAACTCCACTCATTAATTCTACACTTAAATAAGCCGTTTGTTCACTTAAGACCTCCCTGCTTTCGCTTTTGAACTCAGCCAGAACATTGCCATTCTTATCTTCGATCCGGGTCAAAAAAACAGGTTTGTTATAAATGCCCTTATTAAAAAATGTACTGAAGGCAGCTACCATTTCATATACAGAAATATCAGCTGTTCCCAGGCAAATAGAAGGATTGTTTTCAAGTTTGGCCGTGATCCCTAATTCCTGCGCCAGTTGTATGACCGCCGGAGCCCCATACTGTTTGATCAACAGTGCCGAAATATAGTTGACAGAATGGGCCAACGCGGTTTTCAGAGCAACCTCATCACCTGCAACACTGCTTGAATTATCCGGACACCAATCATCTATACATACCTGCACATTGGGTACTTTTTCACAAGGCGACCTGCCTTCACGCATAGCCATTGTATACACAAAGGGTTTAAAGGTCGATCCCACCTGTCGACCTCCGCCCGGAACGATCAGCTTGGTTTTCCCATCGTAAGTACCAGCCCTGACATGATCATATTTAAAATACCGATGATTGATCCCACCCACCCAGGCTTTGATCTCGCCTGTATGCGGATCCATACACATTAACCCTGTCATTAAAAAATATTTATGATATACCACCGAGTCCCAGGGTGTCATTGTTGTATCAATTGATCCACGCCACGAAAAAACCGTCATCTCTTTCGGAGTTTTAAATTCTTTCATGAGATCCGCATGAGATAATCCACGTTCTTTGGCTGCTTTATAACCATCGGAATTTTTTACCGCCTGCATAATTTGTTTTTCCACTTCAGAGGCTTTCATATCAGTAGGAAACGGGGCATTCTTTTTTCCTTTTTTTGCTTTAAAAAATTTGGTTTGTAATTGAGGCATGAACTCTTTTACCGATTGCTCCGCATATTTCTGCATTCTTGAATCAATCGTAGTATAAATCCGCAATCCATCCGTGTAGATATTATACTTTTTCTTCGTTTTGGGATTGATATTATTCTTACACCAGTCCTCTACATTTTTCTTTAACTCCTCCATAAAATATTGAGTCGTCCCTCCACCAAAATTATTCTTTGCGATGCGTTCCTTCAATGCATCCATATTCTCAATGAGTTTTTCTTTCCTGTATTTTTCAAATTCTACGGGTGTGATTTTCCCATATTTTTTCATCTGTCCAAGTACCGTATTCCTTCGGTTCGTTGCAAATTCGAGCTTCCCTTTGTTGTAGTTAAACACCGGGCTGTAGAGGGATGGCCCTTTTAACAACCCAACCAACATGGCGGCTTCAGGAATGGTAAGCTCTTTCGGGGGTTTGTTAAAATAAATGGTAGATGCCGAATGAATTCCAAAAATATTATGTCCAAAATCTGCCTGATTGAGATACAAAGTCAGTATTTCTTTTTTGGTATAATTTCTTTCCAGCTCCAGAGCAATGACCCATTCTTTTATTTTTTGAACAAGTCGGCCCGGCCGGCTTTTCGGCTTTTTGTGAAAAAGAAGTTTTGCCAATTGTTGAGTTATGGTACTGGCTCCACCATCCCTTCCAAAAGAGAAAATAGCTCTGAGGGTAGCACGTGGGTCAATGCCTGAATGTTCATAGAATCTTGCATCCTCTGTAGGAACCAATGCATTGATCACGTTGGGGGAAATATCATCGTATTCAACCACCACTCTGTTTTCCAGAAAATATTTTCCGAGTTCCTTTCCATCTTCCGAATAAACAATCGAAGCCATGTTTCTGCTGGGATCAGTAATTGCTTCTGTATCGGGCATTTCTCCTAAAAGGCCAAACTTTGCTAGGGTTATTAATAACCCCAGAAAAATAAAGGGGGAAAACATCAGCCACCATACCCAGCGATAGTTCCTGAGCAAACGGCTTTTGAATATTCCAGCCACACTATTGAATTTTTTTGGTTGCTTTTTCCAGTCTCATTCCTACGTCCATGATCATCGGCAGGTTTCCACTTCCATCTTCGACCCTCATTACATGTTGTAGTTCGAATTCGTATTTTCCGGGTAGTGGAAAATTAAAATCATGATCAATCATAAACCGGTTATTGCACACATCACCCGAACAATCACCCAATGGCTTTCCATGCATATCGAGCAAATAAAATTCAAGCGTATCCACCGTTCTTGAACCATCCGGCAAGGTGGTTTTCATGAACATGTACAGGTTTCTGTAGGGATAATTATCAGAACACCGGATGTTAATGAGTAAATTACATGGCTGTGTGGTGTCTTTCACCTCGAAATCGAACATTACCGGCTCTTTTGTATTCCACATTGCATTCGGAATACTTTTATATTTCTCGTAGATCTTATTTCGGTCACATGAAAAAAGGAACAGGACCAACATTGGGATGAGGAAGATCTTATTTTTTCTCATTATTTTGATTTCCATGTCTTTTTTTCTTCTTTCTCTTTTTCTGATTACGGTTCTTATTCGTATTATCAAATCTGGAAAGATTCATTTCGTCCAAAACATTGGCAAATTCCGTCGGTTTCGGTGTTGTTTCCTTTAGTTTATCTCTCTCCTCGATGAGGCTTTGAAGATCATCAGGCAAAACACCCTCTTTATTCATCTTTAATACTTTTTGGATCGTTGCTATATCCAGCGGAATAATAACGCCGGGAGCATTATCGTAAGTATAGGAAACTGTTTTTTTAAATATGTCGGTCTTAAAATGGCTGGCATCTCCGATCTTTGTTTTTAGCCTTATCTGCGTATTGGGGAAATCACTTAAAGCATCCAGATAGCTGTCTAATTCATAATTGAGACAACATTTTAATTTGCCGCATTGTCCGGCTAGTTTTTGTGGGTTAATTGAAAGTTGCTGGTAACGGGCTGCAGAAGTCGTAACTGAACGAAAATCTCTTATCCAGGTAGAACAGCAAAGCTCTCTTCCGCAAACTCCAATTCCCCCAAGTCTTCCTGCTTCCTGGCGGAAACCCACCTGGCGCATTTCAATTCTCACCTTCAGATCACGGGCTAGTATTTTAATGAGTTCCCTAAAGTCAACCCGTCCTTCGGACGTATAATAAAAAGTCGCTTTTGATCCATCTCCCTGACTTTCCACATCACTGCATTTCATTTCAAGCCCTAACTCTTTGGATATTTTCCTGCAATGCATCATGAAACGTGTTTCTCGATCAATGGCCTCTTTCCACTTCTGAATATCATTCTCACGGGCCTTTCGGTATACAGCCCTTCCTTCGGCGGTTTTATGATTAAACCCGGTTTTTCTCATTTGAAGTTTCACCAGTTCGCCGGTAAGCGAAACGGTGCCGATATCATGACCAGGACTGCCTTCAACAGCAATTAGGTCCCCGGTATAAAGGGAGAGGTTGCTTTTATTATGGTAATAGTCCTTTCGACTATTTTTAAATCTTACTTCAATCCATTGAAATTTATCTGTATGGTCCGCCGGTTGCATATTAGCCAACCAATCGAACACCTCCAGTTTATTCCCACATCCGCCCGTTCCACAAGACCCATTATCCTTACATCCTTTTGGCACTCCCCCGGTATCCGTACTACAACTCCTGCAAGCCATGTCTGTTGTTTTTCAGTTATGGCAAATGTAGTTATTATTTCAATTGGACGGATTCGGATCCAAATAGAGGATTCCGGTCAATTCTCCAGCTTCAACGCTTCGTGCAGATCCATGCTTAGGTTCATGGCCAAGATCTTGGAGTTGGCATTCCTGTCAACAAAATAAACGGCCTTTTCCATCTTTTCAATCACCCGGGGGATCTTATGGTTTTGTGTTACAGCAGAAAATTTATCCAGGAATTGTCTTTCATTGCTGGTGACCCGCATCACTTCTTCAGCATTATTCATCGCTAATGACTGGCGAAAAATATGGATCGCATATTCGTAAAACGATTTTTGTTTCTCTCTGGAAAGCTTCGAAATGGTATCCACTACCTGACCAAGTTTCCCAATTTCCATAGCATAACTGGCCCTGAACCATTCCTGCAATAATTTTGTGGTGTCTTCTTCCTCCTCATCCATTTCCACAAGACGCAGTGCATGACGATAATTTCCGTCGGCCACATTTACAATCTCCCTGGCTTTATCAAAGCTCATTTCAAATTTAGAAGTTAAGGCAGCCAGCATATCCATATCCTGGAGTTTTTTAAGCTTGATATACTGAACACGGCTTAGAGTCGTATTCAGCATTTCTTCATCGTTGTTAGCTACCAGAATGATCAGTGATCGGTTCGGTGGTTCTTCGATCGTCTTCAATAGTTTGTTTGCAGTGGGAATGTTCATGGTTTCCGGCATCCAGATGATCATTACCTGATATGATGCTTCATAAGGCTTGAGAGAAAGTTTTTTTACGATCTCATTCGCTTGTGCAACATTCATTACACCTGCTTTAGCATCTGAGATCTTTTCCATCCACTCGATGTAGGTTGTATATGGATTTGTCCGCATGATCTCATGAAACTCCGACATAAAAGAATCGGATGTATTATCACTGCCGGTAATCGGAAAACAAAAATGCAGATCTGGATGCTGGAGTTGATTGTATTTAACACAACTGGGGCAGGTTCCACAGGAATCTTCAGCTGTCCTCTGTATACAATTTATATATTGCGCATATGAGATAGCTAATGGCAGATTTCCTCCGCCTTCCTGACCTAAAAAGAGTTGGGCATGAGGTATCCGGCCATTCTGAACGGCATGGATCAGTTTTTGTTTGATCTCATGATGGCCAACTACCTCTGAAAATTTCATTGATGGCAAAGGTAAAAATTCGGATGATTCCTGAACTTCTTGATTTTTCCAACTTATTGCGCAGTTATGAGCATGATGTAAGCGGCCCGGGGTGGAGTGGTGTCCTTTTTTGTTGTACCTGCAAATTGCAGCCAACTTACTGCGGGTCCCGGTTTTCGCCAGGATGACTCGGCTTTAACTAAATTACCTATAAAGATCGATAGGTACAACAAAAAAGATATAACAGTCCCGATAGCTATCGGGAACCGGAAAGGCCACCCTAAAAATCAACAATCAAATCAATAGTCCTCAAAATTTCTACTTTTGCCCCTTCGATATTTCTATATGAAAACAATTCAGGACTTTTCTTTCAAGGATAAAAAAGTATTGGTAAGGGTTGATTTTAACGTCCCTCTGGATAAAAACTATCATGTAACGGATGATACCAGAATTGTAGCAGCAGTTCCCACCATTCAAAAGATCCTGAATGATGGTGGATCTGTTATCCTCATGTCGCATCTTGGACGACCAAAAGGTGGTTATGAAGAAAAATATTCCCTGAAGCATGTGGTTAGCTGTTTAAGTGATGCACTCCAAAGACCTGTTTTGTTTGCGTCTGATTGTATAGGTGCTCCCGCAGGGCAGGCTGCCAAAGATTTGAAGCCGGGTGAAATTCTTTTATTGGAAAATCTGCGGTTTTATAAAGAGGAGGAAAAAGGAGATCATAACTTTGCACAAAAACTCGCCGGCCTCGGTGATTTTTATGTGAATGATGCTTTTGGCACGGCCCATCGCCGTCATGCTTCAACCGCAGTTATTGCAGAATTCTTTAAATCAAATAAAGTACTCGGTCTGTTAATGGCCGCCGAGGTAGATAATATCCAAAAAGTACTTCATAATGCTGAACGGCCTTTTACAGCCATCATTGGAGGAGCAAAAGTTTCAAGCAAGATCAACATCATTAAAAATCTGGCAGATAAAGTGGATCATTTTATCATTGGGGGTGGAATGGTTTTTACTTTTATAAAAGCTATGAATGGCAACGTTGGAAAGAGTCTTGTTGAAGATGAAATGATTGGCAACGCCAAAGAGATCCTGGCCATCTGCAAAGAAAATGGTGTGGAGCTTTATTTGCCTAAAGATTCGGTTTGCAGCACTGAGTTTTCAGAAAATGGAAGCATTGGGATCTATGAAACCACCGCGATTCCAAATGACTCTATGGGACTCGATATCGGTCCAAAAGCCATTGAAGAATATTGCCAGGTGATTGCCAATTCAAAAACCATCATGTGGAATGGCCCCATGGGTGTTTTTGAAATGGCGGCCTTTCAAAAAGGAACCGAAAAAGTGGGAAGGGCTGTTGCATCTGCAACAGATAGTGGGGCTTTTAGTCTGGTAGGAGGCGGGGACTCTGTTGCCGCAGTAAATAAATTTAATTTGTCGGATTCAATCAGCTATGTATCCACCGGCGGTGGCGCCATGCTGGAGTTGATGGAGGGTATAACATTGCCAGGCGTGGCAGCAATCGAGGAATAAATAAATGGATGAAGGGGAAAAAGAATTTCATTTAAAATGGGCAGCCCTTTTAAAAAAACTCGGCGAACAATTCGGTGAAGACCTGGATTATGACGGGATCATTTTTTTGATCGGAATTCAGGAACTTGGAAAAGGAAATTTAAAGCTTAAGAAAGATCAGAAACTGGAAGTAATGCATATAGCAGTATGTAAATTACTCAGCCAGTATAATTATTACCGCTATATAGGCAACGATGAAGATGGATGGCCACATTATGAGCCCACAGAAGAATTACCACATCTTTCATCCATGCAACAGCATAAACTCATCAAAGATGCGATCGTCAGTTACTTCTCCGAAGAAGCTTAAACTATTGAATTTTTACCGTGATTGATTCGGTTTCATCGGGTGTAATCCTGATAATATTATCACCAAATGCAGGGCCCGATGGGGCGGTTACATGCACATGAAGAATCACCTCGAGGGCTGGATCGTGAATGTATTCCCACGTTCCGGTAAAGTCAGTTGTACCCGAAACATTGATATAGCTCCCGGTGGGTCCGGTTAATTGGATGTTAGCTCCTTGGACGTAAACATCATTGATGTCGACCACCCTGATTTTTGCAACGCCGTTTTCTGGTTCTTTATAGCACGAACTTAGCATAAGTCCTGCTGAACAGATAAAAAGTAAGAGGATCTTTTTCATATGGGTATATTTTTAAATGCCTGTTTATATTCTATAGACTCCCATAGTATGCCAGAAGTTGCATTCTGAAGCATCGGAATCATCCAACGACAATTATTTAAACAATAAAAGCTAAGCGTTAGTTGAAGGGGTTTCTGTGGAAACCACAGATAAATGCGCAATTCGACGTTTTTCTAGTAAATCTTCACCGTTTCGGTCGAAGTTTCATCCGGTTTGATGCGAATGATGCCCTGACCAACTGCTACTCCATCCGTAGCGCTGATATCAAGGATCACTTCTAATCCCATATCAGTACTTGGGTCAACATGTGTATAAGAATATTCTCCATTCATGTTGGTGAGGCCTTCATTGATGATAAAGCCGGTTCCCAATTGGCCAGGTTGCGATAATTGAACCGTCGCAGAGGGTACACGAAAATCATTTACATCGATCACGATCACTTTTCCGGTGCCTGGTCCGGGTGGTTCATAACAGGAATAGGAAGCTCCTACACCAATTGCGATTACAACAAGGAGTAAGTATTTTTTCATAAACAAACGTTGTGTTAGTTGAGTCAATTCTCTGCTAAAGATAAATATATTTGAGGATTTCAACAAGTTTTCAACGAAATTTTTTCACTTTTATACCGAATTTTAATTTTATGCTGGACGAGATTGCCGAAATAGCTGAAAAAGTGAAGTCATTCGAACTCAAATCGAATACGGATCTGGAGAATTATAAACGCGAAATTTCGGGCAAAAACGGCCGTTTGAACGATCTTTTTGAAAAGTTCAAGACAGTGCCCGGCGATCAGAAAAAAGACGTAGGAAAGGCTTTAAATGAGCTTAAGATTCTGGTCAACGAAAAGTTTGGAGCCGGCCTCGAATTTGTAGAATCGAATTCAACCACGAAATCGGATGTGGATTATACCCTTCCTGGAAAATTTCTCTCCTTCGGTAAAAGACATCCTCTCAACCTTGTGAATGAAGAAGTGATAGACATTTTTGAAAAGATCGGATTCATTACGAAAGAGGGTCCCGAAGTGGAAGATGACTGGCATAATTTCTCCGCGTTAAATTTTCCCCCCGACCATCCAGCACGGGACATGCAGGATACTTTTTTCGTGAATAAAGAAAATAATATTTTACTTCGGACCCATACATCCTCCGTGCAGGTTCGCACAATGATGAATGAAAAGCCACCTATCCGGATCATTTCTCCAGGCAGGGTATACCGGTGTGACAGTGATGCAACCCATTCCCCGGTTTTTCATCAATGCGAAGGTTTGTATATCGACAAGAATGTTTCCTTTTCTGATCTGAAAGATGTCTTGTTTTACTTCGTAAGATCCTATTTCGGGAATGATACCAAAGTCCGTTTTCGTCCTTCCTATTTCCCTTTTACGGAGCCCAGTGCTGAGATGGATATTGGATGGACCATTGATGGAAAATTTAAATGGATGGAAATTTTAGGTTGTGGGATGGTAGATCCGAATGTGCTTAAAAACTGTGGGATTGATCCGGAAGTTTATACCGGCTATGCATTTGGTATGGGTATAGAGCGATTGACCATGCTTCGCTATAAGATCTCGGATATTAGATTGTTCTACGAGAATGATTTGAGATTCATCAATCAGTTTTAGTTGATTATTCTCAGCTCCTCTCGTTATTTTTGCTGTTTAGAGCCCGATAACTTTGAACTAAGAGGTAACAAAAGGGTAATACTTTCGTTGAGTAATTGGAACCAATCTGAAAATGGAAAAAAATCCTTTCTCATGCGCTGTCCTTGTTAAATTCTGTCTTTGCAGTTTGCTTCTGACTTTGCCATTATATGGGCAGAATCTGGTTTCCAATAGCAGCTTCGAGTCATACAGCACTGCACCCGATGATCAGGGTCAAATCACCCGTGCTACCGGATGGGAAGAGGTGGTTGTTAGCGCAGATTATATGAACACCACTTATGCCTGTTGGTCCCCGGAAATTGGAGGGGTCTATTCAGGAACTGGGTTTGCTGGATTTGCTTCGTATGGAGATCCGGGTGGATCGTCTGAAGCTATCGGACAGGACATCTCCGCAAATCCAATTCTGCCAGGGATCACCTATTCTATCCGACTTCATGCTAAAAAATCGCATAGTGGCTTCTATAGTGCTAATTGCGGTGGGGTGGAGCTGACAGGATTTAACATCCCTCCCGTTCTGGGTTCATTGGGGATCCATCCGGAGAGCCTGGCCGGCTGCAATGTTTTATGGATTTCTCCCCCTGTATTCGATTCTATCTGGGGTTATTATTCCGGCTGTTTTCAATCAACGACACCTATAAATTATATCGTTTTTTCAACAGAAAAAAACATCAATTGCCCTCAATACATTTTCATTGATAGCCTGGAGATCAAAGCCCAAAGCGCCTCCTCCTTCACGCTCGGAAATGACACCAGCATTTGTACAGGACAAACATTTTTACTGGATGCAACCTATCTCGGCGCCACCTATGTGTGGCAGGATAATTCAACCAATCCAACCTACCCGGTTACCCAGGCGGGCACTTATTTCGTAACCATTTCCGCGGGAGGCTGTCAGTTGAAAGACACTGTGCAGATAACCGAACTTAATTGTTCGGCAACTGTGATAGTTCCAAATGTATTTACCCCTAATGGGGATGGAGCCAACGATTTCTTTTACCCCATCATTGTCGGCGAATACACTAATCCCGAGTTAATCATTTATAATCGTTGGGGTGAGCCTCTTTTCCAAGACGATTCCTTCACACCGGGATGGGATGGTAAAACGAATGGAGTTGAAAGTCCGGAAGGGGTTTATTACTGGGTCATAAAATTCACCGACTCCAGTGGTGTAACCATCGAAAAATCCGGTAATCTTTCTCTCTTCCGAACGCCCTAAATGATTTGTATTTAATCCTTGCCAGATCTATGGCCTGTTTCCTTTATGTTTGACCGGTTCTCCCTATGAAAGCAATCTTATCGCTCGATTATTCTCATGAATATTTCTATTATTGACTAATATATTTACGAGAGAATATATTTTAGTATATACTAATAGATTCCCGCTTTACCATTTTCGATGGAAGGATCTTCGAGGGTCGATCATATTTCAACACATGCTTTTTTAGCCACAAACTCTATTGTTAATAACTTTTTTACGTAACCACCTGGTTACATAAAATTTTATTACATTTGTAACCGAATGGTTACCTATTATGAATACTAGAAGAGATGTTTTTCAGGCTATTGCGGACCCAAATCGCAGGGCCATTATTGATTTACTAGCCCAGGAAAAGCTTACGCTGAACCAGGTGGCCGAGCGGTTTGAGATAAGTCGTCCCGCAATATCCAAACACATGAAGGTGCTGACCGAATGCGGGCTTGTGAAGATCAAACAAAAGGGTCGTGAAAGGTTTTGTGAGCTCAAGCACCTTCCGCTAAACGATGTGGTGCGGTGGATTGAGCATCATAAAAAATTCTGGAACAATCGCCTGAATTTGCTGAAACAACACGTGGAACATAAAAAAACCAATACATGAATACAGATCCGATCATCAAAGAGATCTTTATCAAAGGCACTCCTGCCAAGGTATGGAGTGCTATCACCCATAAAGACGAAATGAAAAAATGGTATTTTGACCTGATAGAATTTCGGGCGGAAGTTGGTTTCCAATTTGAATTCTGGGGTGGTACGCCCGAATGCCAATACCTGCATAAATGTGAAATAAAGGAGGTAATCCCAATGCAAAAGCTCAGCTATAGCTGGCGCTACGAGGGGTTTAAAGGACATTCATTAGTGATCTTTGAGCTGGTCCCGCAAGAAGGTGGAACGCTGGTAAGGCTTACACACGAAGGGTTACACACATTTCCGGAGGACAATACGGACTTCGCAAAATCGAATTTCGATGGGGGCTGGGAAGCGATCATCAAAGATTCACTCAAAAACCACGTGGAACATCATGGTTAATCTTGACTGGCAAAATGTTTTCCGATATCCGAAAAACCATCCATGGCGCCTTTGATGGCCTCCTCCTGGCCGTTGTTTTTCAGAATATAGGCCGTAAATCCGTGGATAAATTCTTTCCAGAATCGTCCGGTTTCTGCTCCATATCCGCTAAAAAATTTTGTTCCCTGTTCGGTGAATGTAAGGCTCTGTCCAATGTGTTTCAATATCACGCGTCCCCCTAAAGTGGATCCCTCTATCACATAGGCATAGCCTAAAGCATAGGCCAGTGAAGGCTTTCCGCCGAAACCAGTAAAGGGTTCCGAGCTCTTTTTTTCCGCTCCATGGGCATATAAAAAATCAAGATCAACATTGATATCCGTCATCTTTTTTCTTTGCTCAAAATCGGTAATCACTTCGGAAACTGCCGGCAAAACTGATGCGTCAAACACCCTGATCACTTCTCCCATGCATCGCAAATAGAAGGCGTAATCGGTTAGCGTAACATTAGGCTTCATGAGTGATTGGGAAATATTATTTTCCTCCAGCGCCTTATGCATTGGGCTGGTGGCAACTCTTAATTCCTGCAGAAAAAGGTCTGCCGGCGTCTTTTCTTTTTGCTCAGTATGCTGTTCCATAGCAACAAATATAAGGGTAATACCTAAGATTAGGTATCCCCTGTTTAAGTGTATTTTATAAATCTTGTAACTGCCTTAC
>JANWKQ010000178.1 GCA_025451295.1 Flavobacteriales bacterium
AAAATAATTAAAATATGCTTGTGCATCACTTCGCAACGCACCTTGTTTCCAGCTTACTTTGAATAAATCTCCATCAAAGCATCCGCTATAGCCTTCGAATTAAACTGCTCAATATGCCGCTGACCTAAAGCGATCATATGCTGGTTATCTGAACTTAGCATCTTTTGAATGGCAGCTGCTACCTCCTGCGGATTATTTGTATCACAATAATAAGCGCCTGCTCCACCAGCTTCCTCAAAACTTCCACCATGAGTGGTGAGAACCGGTTTGCCAAAATGGATGGCCTCTACAATGGGTAAACCAAAACCTTCATATAAGGATGGATATACAACCCCGATTGAAAGTCTATAAAGTGAAGCCAGTATATCATCATCGACCGGATCAATAAAATGAACACGATCAGCAAGTCCGCTGTTTTTTGCATAATCAATCAATGATTTGGCAAATCGTTTTCTTTTTCCCACCACCACAAAATGCAAATCAGTATCCTGAATGAGTTTTAAAGCTCTTAAAATGATCTGGATGTTTTTCCTGTATTCAACGGTACCAACCTGAAGCAGGAAACGCTGAGGTAGTTGATACGTTTGTTTTATCTGGTTGTCACGTTCTTTATGTGCATCGTATTTCTCTAATAACACGGGTTGGTATACTACATGTATCTTTTTTTCATCGGGACCCAGAAACTTTATGATATCCGCTTTGGTTGCTTTGCTGATGGATACAATAGAATCAGAATTACACGAAGCAGCCCGCATTTTGGCTTTGGCCGACCGGTCTTCAAAAATATTCCTGAAAACATCCTCCTTAAAAGGAATTAAATCGTGAATGGTTACTATCTTTTTCGCCTTGCATCCTTTAATGTTGTAGGGAAGTTCATTACTTAACCCATGGTAGACGTCAAGCTCCAGTTTTTGGATGAATTTAGTGATCGAATAACTCCGCCAGTATGAGTGAAAGAATTTTGATCGGGGTTGGATAATTTTGACATTAGAAAAATTACTTACCTCCTCAAAAAAATCATGGGTCTCAATATAGGGAGTAAATAAAAAATATTCGTTATTCGGATAATGCTGAAGAAGACTGCGAATTATATTCCTGCTATAATTCCCAAGTCCGGTATAATTGAGAAAGGCTCTCTTGGCATCCAGTCCTATCTTCATTATACACCTAGTTTTTTAAGCTCCTGGTCAGACAACCTCCGTGAATTGAACAATTTAAAAAATCGTTGTTTTTCTTTCCGATAAACTCCTTGAAAAGAAAAATTGGTAAAAAGATAGGTGATCACAACGGGAGCTGTCATCAACAATAAATTCCATAACCACCAATCGAAGATCCATACTCTAAAGATCAACAAGGTAAAATACAAGGCACCGAGTACGATAAAATTGATGATGGAAAAAGGATTCGATAAAATGAGCCGTACAAATATTTTATTATTCATTAAATAAAAATCACCTCTTACCTTCAGTGGACTTTGAAATGTTTTCTTGTTGAGTTTAATAGCTACAAAACGATTGGTGCCAAATTTACCTGCATATGATCTTTCTGTTTTGGAAGGAATAAAAAAATACAGCGGGTCAGGATTGATCAGCGTTTGTAACCGGGCAATTACCTCATCCTGGGGGATCTGGCATTCCAGCACATACGACCTGGCCGGCAAAAATAAAAGAAGAATTCTCCGGTATCTATGTCGCAGGTAAAGGATCATGTTCTTACAAATGTAAACATATTTTGGATTTACGATTTACGGTTTACGATTAATACACCAAACAGTTTAGTTTCAGAGGACTTCCTGAAGAACTGCTGTTGATTTAATGGAACTCATTCCCGGATTATGGAACTGGAAATATTTGATCAATTCAATCAATAGATGTCTCCTTTCAACATTCGATAATGGAGGGTTAGTTCCAGATAACAATGTATACAAGGACCGGCTATCTGACTCATTCAAATATAAAGGTCCGATATGTTCGGAGGAAGCATTTACAAATTTTCCCTCTTGGATGGAAAAGAGAAATTCACGTTCGGAAAAATTGTTGAAAGGTAAAAATCCCATTTCATGGGCAATATCCAGCATCAACGATAAATGAAAATTCATTTTGAAGTCTTCATCATTCAGTTCTTTTATTTTCTGTTTGATAAGATCGAACAAGGTGGGATGAGGTGAATTTTCTTTCAGGATCTTCTGAAGCAGTTCAGCCAGGAATAGAACCACCGATGTTTTATATACATTCCCATAAATACCTACGGGATTCAGCAATAATTTACTTTCCTTAATCGTTTTGAGATTTTTATTTTCCTGATGATAAATATCGAGGGCCAATATGGAAAGTGGCTGGAACCAAACTGCTTTATTCGCAGATTTTTTTCCCCGGGTGCCTTTGATCATAAAAGAAAGTAAACCATGATCAGCTGTAAAGATCTTAGCAATGATGGAAGTATCGGAATATGGAATGGTGTGGATAACGATGCCCTCGGTTTTCTGCAGCATTGTTAGTTCACAAATAGAATTTTAGTAACCACAGTTTGAGATGCATCTTCATTCACACAAAACACTAGGTAAACACCGGTAGAAGGCCTTTTACCATCATATTTTTTTCCATTCCATACGGCCTGTCCACCTTCGGACGTTGTTTCAAAAACAAGATTGCCGGCAATATCGGTAATTTTTACAATGGAATTATTGGCCATGCCCGTAATGGCAACAGGTCCATCATACTCTGGCTTTACTGGATTTGGAAATGCATATACATTTCCAAAAGTATTCGTTCCTGCCGTGGCATCGCTTCTGAAACAGATAATTCCTTTATCGGTTCCAAAGCAAACTTCACCGGACTGATCATCGATCGCAATACAATTCACCACATTCGAAAGAAGCGGACTGTTCTCAGCCGTAAATGAATGAATGATATCTCTTCCATCACTTGATACCAGACGAACGCCGGTTCCCTGTGTTGCAATCCATTTGCGATTGGCTCCGTCCGTTTCAATATCGTTAATGATGGTTTCTTTTAATAAAAGTTCGTTGATCCCATTCTCATCCTTGATCACAATTTTTTGTCCGTTAATGTTGGTAGAAGCTGGAAATACCTGTGAAGGTGAAAAGATGCGAATGCCATCATGTGTGCCCACCCATACCTGACCATCAAGATCACATTCAATAGCACGAACCGTAAGCTGCGGCAGATCTCCCTGATTATAGGTACTGGATAATAATCGTTGATTCGCTGGTATTATATTTCCGTTTCCATCAGTCTCAACCACCAGAATACCTTTTCCGTGGACGGCTACCCAAACCTGGTTGAGCTGATCCACTTCTACTCTTCCGGTTTCACTGGTATTGGTAACCCCTGATAAAGCATATTCTCCCCAGGTATTGTTTATCCGTTTTACTTTTAATTGGGTATCTGTATTGGGATTGCTGAACCATAAATTTCTTTTCTCATCAAATGCCATTCCGCCAATTCTGTATTTGAGGGATACAACACTTGTGGTTGAATCAACATTCGGTAATAAATACTGCAAGGCGGTTGTATAATTTTGTGCCTCATACAACCCAGTTCCCCATGAACCTGCATAAACATGGCCTGCATTTGCCGGATCAACCGCCAATGTATGCAGATCGGTATGTTGTTCATAATGTCCAAGCGGCGGTATATTGAACCATTTCCAGTCACCACTTCTGCGATAATATAATTTATCCGTTATATATACATTGGCCCAATTAATATTTACGCCGCCTGCAGCCACCCAGATATCCCCGTTCACGATCTCCATATCCCATACATTTTTACTAAAGGGTCCATCGAGATAGTGCACTGAACAAACACCGGGATTCTGGTAACTCACCATTCCACTTCCGGTAAAAGCGATCCACGCGATCCCGTTTACGTCTATATCAATTTTCTCAGAACGATCAAAACATCCAGGTGCTATACTATACAATAAGTTCCCGCTAAAATCCGCCACCCGGGCCTCGGTTGGAGTGAGCATGCCCAAATAGCCAAAATTGGAGGCAAGGTCATTGATCCTTACTCCCCAGCCGGCTTGATACGGATGCGAAACAGTTCCTGCCGAAGAATAAAGTGTATCCGAAAAATCTAATGCATTGGTGAGGTAATTCGAAAAGTTGAAATAAATACTGTCGTTATGCGAAACGATTGTATTGTATGCACCGGCTGGTATACCTGCCATCAGTATCCAGTTTGACAGAGCCTTAATGTTGGAACCATAATAAACTTTATATACTCCCTGCGAAGTGGCAAAATAATAAAACGCAGAATCCGCCACCTGATCATACAAAATAGCAGCATCATAGCAAACGGCACCGGCAAAGGCAATGTCATCACTAAATTTCACGTCAGTTTTAATGATCTCCTGTTTCATATCGACCACTACGACCCCAAATCCACAACTTAAAATGGCCGAATCACCCGAAATGGTGATGTTATAGATCTTTTTATCTCCGGTGAGGCTATAATTCTTGATCTGGGGCAGATTGATGATCTCACCTCCCTTTAAAATATCAAGGTTGGCATCATCATAGGCGATAATAGTGGCGTTTGTTTTAGGAGAATAACCGGTGGCAGTAACGCCCAGGCCTACATAACCTGCAGGTTTGGTATATTCGTATAGTTCGCCGGTATTGTAGTCGTAGGAGTATAAACCTTCATGGGTGCCACAAAAGACGGTGGTTCCAGCAACGGTAACGCAGGTTCCATTGGTATAAGTTTGAAAGGTTTCCCACTGGCCTATCCCTATCTGGGCTGGTAATGAGTTCAATAAGCAAAGCCCGGCCAGTAAAAAAATCAGGTTCTTCATAACAAACAAATAACAGGCAAAAGTAAATATTATTGTGAATATCCGACGGTAAATGGATTGCCATGATAAAACCTTACCCTGAATGGGAATACATAACAATTGCAACGATTGGGGTTCCACACGTAGACCTTTAAGACGTCTGTTTTCAAATCAATTTCCGATTGATTAAAAGTTTCAGCAATCACAAAGAAATCTTGTGGGATCGTATATGGTGCCGAACTTTTCGCACTACCATCAATGGCTATATATGGAGGCCTGCCAAATTGCTGGGGCCATTTTCTGGACCTCCAGAAAACCGTTTTCCCATTTCTTTCAACCGTTATTACCAATTCTATCTCACAAAGTTCACCAGGCCAAAGTCCTGCATTAGCCATTACAATATCATTTTTTTGAATGGACGTGTTTTTTAATTCAATTTCAAGCGCCGGAGAAAATTCAAAAGAAGAATCAAGCATAAATCCATAAAATGAATTGGACGAATCCAAAGCCAGCCACCCTCCTTCAGGATTCAAATTCAAAACAACCGAATCAGGATGGAAATATTTTATCTTATTATAATATGAATACTGTAAAAAAGGTTCTGATATCTCGACACTATTATATTTATTTCTCTCTTCCCAATGATATAATTCACTGTTCGGGTAGTATTGCTTTTTCTTTTCAACTATGAATCTGGACGCTATCAAAAATGGGATTTCCAAATTGCTTCGTTGGTTGGCGAATGCATAAATTACCCCCTGGGTTTTACATGTATCAATATATCTTTTCAGAAAACTTAAATCATCCCCCATATCTGTGATATACAGATCCGGTTTTTTATCTTTTAAATAATAATCTATATAAAATGGATTATTCACTGCCACCACCGTGGTTACAGCATCAGATTCATGCGCCTCAATATATTCCGCAATTTTTTTGAATTCCGCAAAATGAATGGGCGCAAATACATTGTGAAAGAAAAAAGTACTCGATAAAAAGACCAAAGTACAAACCATATACCCCCATTTAGCTATCACCGGCTGCTCCTCCCCTGTTTCGAACAAAGAAAAGAAAGCAGCCAGAAAAAAGGGCATTAAAAAGAAACAAGCCGAAAATTGTAGAACTGAATTGATCTTTATTGAATAAAAATATAGGATGGTAAATGGAATGACCGATAAAAACAATAGCAATGCGGTTTTTTTGATCGACGGCAAAGAAGGTTTGATAATAACGATCAACATCGGGAATAAAATGAAGACCGTAATAATAATGGGTGACCGGTCAAAATATTCCAGCAACAGATCGATCATAAAATAATCTTTTGGCTTGCCAAGCCAACCACCAATACCTCCCACTGCCATCTGGAATGAGAGAATGGGATAATTAGGAAGATATGCCACCAAACAAATAACGCCGGTAAGGATCATCTTCAACCACAACTTTCTGGAAGAAAAAACAAAGGTGGCCATTCCCAGCATCACAATTTCCAACAGCGCAAAATAATGTGAATAAGCCGCAAGAACAGAGAAAAGAATAAAAGCCACCAGATATTTTTTAGAAGCATCTTTATCAATAAACACCCTGATCCAATAATAAGCTGCGGCAGACGTAAACAAGATGGCAAATGCATAAGGTCTGGCAAAATAACCAAGTTGAATACTAAAGCCCGACAATGCAAGAATAATGATCACCATATTGGCGGTAAACGTTCCGGATAATTTTTTTAACGAAAAGAAAACAAAGGCTAAAGAAAGGGTACTTGCTAAAATAAATGGTAGTCGGATGAATAATTCCGATTTACCACAGAGCGGAACATAATAATATAGGAATAACTGAACCAATGCCGGATGACCATCAACCTTGATTCCCCAATGAATAAGATCGGAAAAGTTATTGAATTGTAATCTATAGATGGCACTTAACTCATCATTCGAAAATGATTGAAGGTAACCGGCTATCAATCGAATGATAAATGCCAATACCATTGTAAAAACCAGAAAAGGATATTTGGTGATGATTTTTTTTATCACAGATTAAAGATAGGAAAGATTCCAACGAAGTACGAACTTTTTACGAACCTACGAACGATCCACAGAGACAGTTCGTAGGTTCGTATGTATTTCGTACTTGGTTGAAAAAGAGATAAAGGATGCCCTACCTAATCAAATTCACATGGCCATAGATGACCCTTTGTTTGCCCTGACCATCTACATAATCCACACGATAGGCATATACACCTTGTGGATACAATGTTTTATCCGGACGGGCACCGGTCCAGGTAAGATCTCCGTCGCTATCGACATGAAGTTCCTGACCCCAACGGTTATAAATCTTTAAGATCGCATTCGTATTTCCCATTCCATATACCTGAAAAATATCATTTAATCCATCCGCATTGCCCGGCGTAAATGTATTAGGTATATAAATATAAGAGTCGGCATGTACCACCAGCTCATGAACCGTTGAATCCACACATCCGTTCGGATTGGTAACAATCAAGGTAATGGTATACGTTCCTGCAATTGAATACTGATGTTGAGGATCACTCAGGGTTGAGGTGGTTCCATCACCAAAATCCCATGAATAGGTTGAGCCCGGAGGAATGGAAGTATTAATAAAGTTTACTTCTCCATCAACATTCGTAAATGCATGTAAAAAGGCTGCATTCACCGGATCGACATTTACCACCACCTGCTCACTGGCGGTCATTCCACAAACATCGGTTACAGTAA
>JANWKQ010000179.1 GCA_025451295.1 Flavobacteriales bacterium
TCGTTGAAAAATCCATTTACGGATGGAAAGAATATGAGTTGGAATTATTGCGTGATAAGAATGACAATGTGGTGATCATTTGTTCCATCGAGAATTTTGATCCCATGGGTGTACATACCGGCGATAGCATTACGGTTGCACCGGCCATGACCCTCGCAGATACCACTTTCCAAAACATGCGTGACATGGCCATTAAAATGATGCGCAGCATTGGGAATTTTTCAGGTGGATGTAATGTACAGTTTGCCGTGCATCCCGAAACCGAAGAAATTGTGGCCATCGAGATCAATCCACGCGTAAGCCGTTCATCCGCTTTGGCATCTAAAGCCACCGGATACCCGATTGCAAGAATTGCTTCCAAGTTAGCGATCGGCTATTCACTGGATGAATTACAGAATCCAATTACAAGGACCAGCGCCTTATTTGAACCTACACTGGATTATGTCATCGTAAAAGTTCCGCGGTGGAATTTCGATAAATTCAAAGGAGCCGATCGTAAACTCGGTCTTCAGATGAAATCCGTGGGTGAAGCCATGGGCATTGGCAGAACTTTCCAGGAAGCATTGCAAAAAGCATGTCAGAGTTTAGAGATCAACCGGAATGGATTGGGTGCTGATGGAAAAGAATTAAAAAACCGTGACGAGATCCTCTATAGTCTAGAACATCCAAGCTGGAATCGTTTATTCCATATCTATGATGCATTCAAGTTAGGAATTCCATTTGCATCCATTCAAAAAGCTACGCAAATCGATCCCTGGTTCCTGAACCAGATCGAAGAACTGGTAGCACTCGAAAAAGAAATTGAACAACATACGGTTGGAGAGATCCCCAGAGAATTGCTGGTGATCGCCAAACAAAAAGGATATGGTGACAGGCAGATCGCCCATCTCATGAATTGTCTGGAAAGTGAAGTCTATTTCCGCAGACAAGCCGAAGGTATTAAACGTGTCTATAAATTAGTAGATACCTGTGCGGCAGAATTCGATGCCTATACCCCTTATTATTATTCCACTTTCGAAGAAGAAAATGAATCGGTGGTTTCCGATAAAAAGAAAGTGATCATTTTAGGTTCGGGACCCAACAGGATCGGACAGGGAATTGAATTTGACTATAGTTGTGTGCATGGTGTACTGGCCGCTAAGGAAGCTGGTTATGAGACCATCATGATCAACTGTAATCCCGAAACAGTGAGTACAGATTTTAATACAGCCGATAAATTATATTTCGAACCCGTTTTCTGGGAACATATTTTCGACATCATTGAGCATGAAAAGCCGGAAGGGGTCATTGTTCAGTTAGGTGGACAAACCGCATTAAAACTTTCAGAGAAATTGAACCGTTATGGGATCAAGATCATGGGAACTTCCTTTGATAGTCTGGACCTGGCGGAAGACCGCGGAAGATTTTCTACGTTACTCAAGGAAATGGGAATCCCATATCCAGAATTCGGCACTGTTAATAATGCCAGCGAAGCCATTGAGCTTTGCCGGCAGCTGGGATTCCCATTACTTGTTCGTCCATCCTATGTATTAGGTGGACAAAAAATGAAGATCGTTATCAACGAAGAAGAACTCGAAACACATGTGATCGATCTCTTCAAAGATTTTCCGGGTAACAAAGTATTGCTCGACCATTTTCTCGAACGTACCATTGAGGCAGAATGCGATGCCATCTGTGACGGAGAAAATGTCCGCATCATTGGTATGATGCAGCACATTGAGCCTGCCGGTATCCACAGTGGTGATTCCTATGCGGTATTGCCTCCATATAATTTAGGCGCATTGGTGATGGAACAAATGGAAGAATATACCACGCGGATTGCGCAAAAACTCCAGGTAAAAGGATTGATCAATATGCAATTTGCTATTAAAGATGACAAGGTATATGTGATCGAGGCGAATCCACGTGCAAGCCGGACGGTTCCATTTATTGCTAAAGCATATAAACAACCTTATGTGAACTGGGCGACAAAGATGATGTTGGGCGTGAATAAATTATCTGATTTTAAATACGATCCGCAATTAAAAGGATATGCCATCAAGATTCCGGTATTTTCATTCAACAAATTCCCCGGTGTGAATAAGGAGCTCGGACCAGAAATGAAATCCACCGGTGAAGCCATTTATTTTATTGATACCTTAAAGGATAAATTCTTTACGAAGATCTATAGCGAAAGAAATCTATATCTGAGTCGTTAATGAAATTCCTCAAGATCATACTCATTGCAGTAGGTTCCTATTATGTACTTCGATTTCTGGTTCGTTTATACAATGCTCGTCAAAAGATGCACCGTGAGATGAACAAACCAAAGGATACCGTTCATCCCGCCAATAAAAAGTCCATCATCAATCCGAAAGCCGGAGAGTATACGGATTATGAGGAACTGAAAGATTAATTTACGATTTTGGATTTACGTCCCGATAGCTATCGGGATACGATTAATATACTCTCTAGGAGATCTCGGGTTGGGCTGTGTTAATCGTAAATAGGTAATTAATTTTGTATTTTTGATCAACACTGTCTTAAACTGAGCTTGCCATCCGAAATCGTCAGCATATAGCCTCTTCCTTGTTTCGTCCCCTGCTACTAAGGTGCTGCGTCCTGTTTTTATTATTGGTTTCAATCAACAAAGCCTTCTCTCAACAGCCCGCCTATTTTATTTTAGGTGAAGAACAATTCAGAGGTATTCAGATTTATGACATGATCCAGGACAAAGATTTGAATTATCTCTTCGCTACCAACGAAGGTATCTATCATTTCGATTATTACCACTATAAAAAAATAGAATGCGATGCCGCCAAAAGCAATACGGTATTCAATTTTATCATGGATCAACAAGGGTTTATTTATTGTCATAACCTCAACAACCAGATTTTTAAAATAACCGGAAGCGATTGTAAAATTATTTATGAGCTGCAGCCGAACGAATCAAAATCCGATATAAGCTTGGCCATAGGGAATGATGATTTGATCATCATTGGTGCAGCAAAGCTGATTGTATTGGATAAAAATGGAACGGTTGTTTCGCGTCAATCCATAAACAATCATTCTTTGGGTCCGGCTTTTACCAATTCCGATAAAAATATTCAGTTTCATTTAACGGGAACCGATTCGATTGTATGTTATTCAAAGGGGAAATTTTCGAGCCATCCATTGATGGTTAAGAACGAGGAATTAAATGACGCGACCGTTTTTAAATTTTTCAATATCAACCGGGAATCGTATGCCTATGATTTAAAAACAGGTTCGCTTTATCAATATAATTCGGCTCGATATCATTTAAATCGCATGGTAGTAAATCGATTCTACCAAATAGAAGGTGCGGCCAGAATTTATGAAGCGGGTGATAATATTTGGGCAGCAGGAACTTTTCCGGGGGTTTTGTTTTTTAGGAACGATATTGCTCCGGAAGTGATTGACTTCTTTTACAAAGACTATTTTATTTCGAATGTGTATAAGGATCGTGAAGGAAATATCCTCTTAAGTACATTCGATAAAGGTGTGCTGGTGATTCCCGATTTAGAGATTCCGGATGTAATGAATGCGTTCAGCGATGATCCCGTTACCGCCTTGCATGCCGATCCGGTAAAAGGAATCATCATGGGTACTTCCCAAGGCAAGCTCATGTATTTTCTCAACGATCAGATTAATGTGATTACCGAAGGAGGAAAACATCCCATCGAAGGAATTTATGGGAATGCCAACAGCGAATTAATCATTTTCGACAATGGTTTTATCAGGGCCTATAATAAACGGACGGGGAGAACAATGGATCTTGTAAGCTCCTCGTTAAAAGACGCAGCCATTGTTTCGGATGAAGAATTCTACCTGGGCACCAACAATGGTATCATTAAGGCCGAATGGCAACCAAACGGCACTTATTATTTATGGCCGCTCAATGAGATCAGTCAAAGGATTTATTCTTTGGAATATAATCCCGTCGATAAATGTTTATACGCATCAACGGCCAATGGTTTATTCAGGGTCTTTGCTTCGGGTTCCACCAAAAAAATAACCTATGCTAACAATGATATTTTTCCCGATGACCTGCATTGTTACGAAGGCAAAATATTTGCAAGCACAAAGAAAAATGGCATATTGGTGATTGAAAACGAAAAAGTGATTAGCAGTATCGTTCCCATGGTAAATGGAAACAAAGAGGCCTTGAAAAAGATTATCATTTATAACAAAAGCATCATTGGGAATTCGGCCAACGGACTTTTTCAATTCGACATGAACGGTAAATTATTGAGATCCATTCATGCCAGTTACGGATTCACCACGAACAGGGTGCTCGACTTTACCTTTGATAATAAACGGCTTTGGGTAAGCCATTCAGGTGGGGTGCAACAAATTGATTTAACGTATACCAAATCGAACAGCACACCTCCCATGGTCCGTTTCGATCAGATCAATGTAAACGATCAACCTACCGATCTTTCTAAAAAAGGAAATTTTAAAAATGATCAACGAAAAATTCAATTTATTTTTTCATCCCCTACGCTACGAAACCGCGAAACCATTGTTTATCATTATAAATTGATGGGTTATGATAAAGAATGGAATAGCAAGCATTATGAATTCAATGAGGTTACCTATAATGCCCTTGCTCCGGGGAATTATACCTTTCAATTAAAAGTCGAAAACCAGGGGCAGTTGAGTCCGGTATTGTCTTACACATTTACCATTGCAAAACCCATATATGCCAATGCGTGGTTCATTGCCCTGGCCATTGTTTTGTTTTTAGGGATCGTTTATATGATCTATCGATGGCAGCTGAGTATCCAGAATAAAAAGGCAAAACAGCTGAACGAACTCAATGCCTCCAAATTAACGGCCATCCAATCTCAAATGAATCCGCATTTTATTTTCAATTCACTCAACTCCATTCAGGACCTTATATTAAAAGGGGATGTAGAACATTCCTATTCATATATCACTACGTTTTCAAACCTGGTAAGAAGAACCCTCAGCTATTCCGAAAAAGATTTTATAGATTTTGAGCAGGAACTCAAACTTCTTGAACTCTACTTATCATTAGAAAAACTAAGGTATAAAAAAGACCTTCATTATAACATCGAAGTAAAGGATGTAGAGGACATTGTGCTTCCTCCCTTGCTCATTCAACCCTTTATTGAAAATGCGCTGGTACATGGTCTCCTTCATAAAGAAGGAGAAAAAAAGCTAAAGATCAGCTTTGAATTGAAGGATTCCCTCATTTGTACCATCGAAGACAATGGGATCGGAAGAGAACAAGCCAAAACCATCAAACAACGTCAAAGATCAGATCATGAATCTTTCTCAGGTAAAGCCATACATAAACGGTTTGAAATCCTGAGCAACGTTTTTAAAGGTCGGTTTGGATATATATATGAAGACTTGTATGAGAATAACCAACCTGCAGGTACCAAAGTGACACTCACCATTCCAATCAAAAGAAAATTTTAGCCGTTCGTGAACCAAAACCTATGATTACTGAATCTACACCTATATATCTTCCAATTAAGTTTAAGTTTACTCAGTGAATAAGATCCGGGCCATATTAGTAGATGATGAAGAAAGTGCCAGAGATGTACTACAAAATCTTTTGGTACGCTTTTGTCCGGAAGTAGAATTGATTGCCAAATGCGAAAATGTATTGCAGGCAGTTGAGGTAATCAATAAAGAAAATCCTGATCTCGTATTTTTAGACATAGAAATGCCCAATTATGCCGGATTTGAGATCGTCAACTTCTTTAGTAAAATAAATTTCGATATCATATTTGTAACGGCTTACGATCAACATGCCATTCGTGCCTTCGAAATTGCAGCGATTGATTACCTCCTCAAACCAGTGGATATAGAACGTTTAAAGCTCGCTGTGGACAGGGTTCAGCAAAAACAGAACATCGAACAACAGGCTCAGCGGCTTTCCATATTGAGCCATACGCTGGAAGCTAAACAGCTCAAAAATATTGTGGTCACTGATAAAGGTCAGCAGCATGTTATTCCCATTGATACTATTATTGCCATTGAAGCACAGGAATCCTATTGTACATTGCATACCACGGGTAAAAATTTCGTGGCCAGTAAGAACCTCAAACATTTCGAAACATTACTCGAAAGTTTACCATCATTTATCAGGGTACATAAATCCTGGATGATCAACAAAGATTTCATCCAGAATTATTCGAAGTCTGATCTTTCGATCCATCTGGCCAACGGATTAGTGGCCAAACTTTCCAAGTATAAAAAAGCAGACTTCGAAGCGGAGATTCTTTCGTGATGGCAGCCGGATATAGATCCTGAACTTATTTCGGGATCCATAACCGAAACCATAATCATTCCGGAAGTTCGGATCAATTATGGCCCAAAAAAAACACCCCCTACCTCCATTCCTGAACCCAATGATCCGTTCCTGAACTCCTCCTTTCAACCTCCCGCCAATCGCCGTATCCTTGCTCTATAAATCAAAAGATCAATGAAAAAACTTCTACTCATTGCCGGTTATTTGTTGGGTATAACCACCCTAACCGCACAGATTGTAAATATTCCCGATGCAAATTTTAAAGCATATCTGGTGGGAAACGTAAGTATCAATACCAATATGGATACTGAAATTCAGTTAAGCGAAGCCAATGCGTTTAACGGCACCATTAATGTTTTTAACCAAAATATTAATGATCTAACCGGAATTGAAAGTTTTACAGCACTTTCGCAATTGAATTGTTACGATAACAACCTTAATACCCTTGATGTAAGCAATAACACGGCGCTAACTTTATTAAGCTGTGGCGATAATAACCTAACATCACTGGATGTAAGTAGCAATGTAAACCTAACCACTTTGATCTGTTCCTTCAATGATATCACTTCCTTAGATGTAAGTAACAATGTGGCCCTGGATCTTTTCTGGTGCAATGTAAATCAGTTAACAGCGATCGATGTGAGTATGCTTCCTTTGCTAGCTTCCTTTTCCGTTGCCAGTAATTCTTTAACAACATTGGACGTAAGCGCCAATTCAGTTTTAGCCGACCTTACTTGTCAGACAAATAATCTGACCTCATTGAATGTGGCGAATGGAAATAATACCAACTTCACCGCATTTAGTGCAATTCTTAATCCAGCGTTAACTTGTATCCAGGTGGATGATTCATTGTACAGTGCCACCAACTGGACCAGCATAGATGCAGCATCCAGCTTTAATGAAAATTGTTTAGGTGGTTGTATCGTTAATATTCCCGATGCCAGCTTCAAGTCACAATTACTTTTCAATGTCAGCATTAATACCAATGCTGATGCAGAGATCCAGTGTACCGAAGCAAGTGCATATACCGGAACGATTAATGTTTCCAGTTCTTCTATTAGTGATCTTACAGGTATTGAGGCATTCACTTCACTAACGAATTTGAATTGTTCGGGTAATCTCCTCACAAGTTTAAATGTTTCAAGTAATACAGCGCTTACAAATCTTGATTGTACCTTGAATTCACTTACAAGTTTAAATGTTTCCAATAATGCAGCACTTATTATATTGGGCTGTAATCAAAATCAAATAACGAGCTTAGATGTTTCCGCCAACACAAACCTTACAACATTATCATGCTCCAATAATTATCTTACATCTTTAAATGTTGCCAATTCAACAGCGCTTACCACTTTAAATTGCGGGTACAATTATTTAACCGCTTTAGATGTAAGCAATAATACTTCACTCATTACTTTATATTGTTGGTATAACCAGTTAACGATGTTAAACGCAAAAAATACCAACAACACAAACTTTACCAACTTTAATGCCGTAGTTAATCCTTCCCTTACTTGTATACAAGTTGACAATGCTGCTTACAGTACAACCAACTGGCCCAGCATAGATGTTACAGCCAGCTTTAGTGAAAACTGTAATTATGGAATAGAAAACAACCAATTAACATCTGTTTCTCTTTATCCAAATCCAGCAACGGATTTTATTACCATCGAGTTGGATGAAACATTTAATAACGCGAAAGTGGAAATATTAAATGCATTGGGACAGGTAGTCTCAAATCAACCAATCAATAGTAACATTACCACCCTTCAACTTCCTGTACAAAATGGAATTTACTTTATAAAACTAACGGTAGATCATAAAACAAAAACGGAACGGTTGTTAGTTGCTGGTTATTAGTTGTTAGACTGCATATCTGCAACAACAAATAATGAGCAATAATAACTAACAACAAACAACTAAAGAATATGAAAAGATATTTACTTACAGCAGTTTTCGGAATTGGTTTAACCATCAGTTCGAATGCACAAAGTTTTGAATGGGCAAAACAATTTGGAGGACCGGGGGGAGAAAGTGGTGCCGCACTGGCTACTGATGGCAATGGAAATGTTTATACCATTGGTCAGTTTACAACGGTTATCGATGTTAATCCTGGAGTTCCCATCGTCAATTTTACATCGTCTGGCCCTAGTGATATTTATTTATCTAAAGTGGATGCAGCAGGAAATTTTTTATGGGCTGCACAATTTGGAGGGACCTGGAACGATTTTTCGGTTTCAATTACCGTAGATAAAGATGACAATGTGATTTGTTCGGGAATATTCGACGGGACGGCTGACTTTGATCCCGGCGCAGGAACGTATAATATGACTTCTACATCAGGCGGAGAAACATTTACACTAAAGCTGGATTCGGCAGGAAATTTTTTATGGGCAATACAGCGTACAGGATATAGTGGAATTGACCGCAACAATGCAATGGGTACTGATTCGTTAGGAAACATTTATGCAACGGGACCTTTTGCGGGTACATCCGATTTCGATCCGGGTGTTGGAATAAATAGCTTAACCACCATAGGGGATTACGACGCATTTGTACAAAAACTGGATCCAAATGGAAATCTTTTATGGGTAAGACAAATGGGCGGTTCCCAAGGCGATGCAGTTCCCTATGGAATGGATGTGGATGCAGCAGGGAATATTTTTATCACGGGTTATTATACCGATACCATTGATTTTAATCCAAGTATGGCCATGGCAGATACCATGAATTTAATAGGTGAACCCAACGGTGATGCATTTGTGGTGCGCATGGATAATGGTGGAGGTTATGTTTGGGCCGCAGCCTTCAACGGAGCATTCCAGGGTTATGGATTCGATATAGAGATTGATAAAGATCTCAATGTTTATTCAACAGGAAATTTTGAAGCAACCATGGATTTTGATCCGGGAGGTAACGTGAATACACTCAACTCACCCAATGGTACTGCTGCCTATGTATCCAAATTAGATGCATCCGGAAACTTTATATGGGCAGACATGTTAGTGGGTGCCAGCAGCAATACATATGGCGATGGGTTAGCTTTGGATAAATACAACAATGTATATGTAACCGGAAGATTTGAAGGTGGCCAAACAGATTTCGATCCGGGTGCAGGAACATATAATCTTGCACCCGCAGGAAGCAATGATGTTTATATTACAAAATTAACTTCAACCGGAAACTTTGTTTGGGCCAAACAATTTGGCGGTATTGGTTACGATGTAGTAGGTGGCATGACAGTGGATGCTGCTGGTAATATTTATGCCAACGGACTTTTTGGTGATGTTGCAGATTTCGATTCGGATGCACCTGTATTTAATTTAACACCTGTAGCGGGTAACGATGCCTATTTGTTTAAAATATTTACTTGTTATATGGGGGCAGGTGTTACACAAACAGGAGGTACCCTTACCGTTGATGTGGTGAGTGGTCCGGTGCAGTGGGTAGATTGTAACAATGGATATGCACCCATAGCAGGAGAAACCAATCAATCCTTTACACCAACTATGAATGGTGACTATGCAGCGGTTATTTCATTCATGTCTTGTGTTGATACTTCGATCTGCTTTACGGTTAGCACTGCAGGAATAAATGAGATGAATGTTGGTTTAAATATCGCTGTTTATCCAAATCCAACAGCCACTTCATTAACCATTCAAACAAATGAGATCATAGAAAATGTTTTCATTTATGATATTATGGGATCACTTGTACAAACGGAAACAAAAACTCATTTCTCAGTCGAAAATTTAGCTGTTGGCATGTATCTGTTACAAGTGCACACCGATGACGGAATCAAAACAATGCGATTCATAAAAGAGTAAATTTTCCTGCACTAAACCTGTAAGAACTCATCAGCAATGGTGAGTTCTTATTGTTTGGGTGCGCCTTTACCCGCTTTTCGCTATATCTTTTTTTGTTTTTTTAGTTATGCGAACCATGCTCTTTCAATCCAGGAGATCCCAGCTGGAGCTGTGACCCCCAGAAATGAACGACACAACTGAAAAGTAAAAAAAAGGAAGGCGAACAGAAACTGTTCACCTTCAACAACGATGGAAAACCTCGAATTTAAGTATCACTTCAGGTATAAATATGTTTATAGCCGTACTGTTAACTAATTTCTCCCCTTTCTATACAACCTAAACAAATCCCTAAAGATCAAAGCGGCATCATGTGACCAGTAAACGCTTATACCTGTATAATCGGGATAGTTGAGGGTGATCCAATCATTAAAAGCTTTATCCTTTTGATCACCTATTCGCTGGTTAGGATTATCAGGAAAATCCAGCCAGTCAAGTGAAATGATCTTATCGTCTTTGCAGCAATAGGTCCAGACGCCTTCAACAGGTGCACCATATAACCACATATCATATTCATCCGTAAAAGTACCTTTCACCAAATAGCAATCGGTGGAGGTCTCTTCCATGCTCAGTATCTTCCATTCAGTAAACGACCAGACATCATCGGCGTACATATTCAAATAAAATTGCTCTCTGGAGGCAGGTACTTTTCCAGAATCCACAATACATTTAAAATCTTTGTGTAATAAATTCTTAAACCTGGGCCAGTCTCTTTTGTTATGGGCCTCGAAAAAATTTTCTACCGGATTTTGCGAATAGCACCAGCTTGTAAAGAGCAATAAAAAACCAATCAGGTATTTTTTGGACATTTTAGCAGGATTAGGAGGTTAAAGTTACGATTTTATACTAAGCACCTGCAAAACCATCCTTTCCCTGCCGGTAGCCTCCCTGCAAGCAGGTTGTCACCAACTTGTAGTTGCCATTTAAATCCAGGGAAAATCCTGTATCTTTTTCCCACTTATGGCATTCAACTCTAAAATATCAAATTGACCCAAAGAAGTTTTCTTCCATCACTCCACTGGTTTCGCCTGTTTGGAGTCATTTCCATCCTCATTGCATTTGGACAGACCTCCCAAATCTCTGGTCAGGGGGACATTAGTTTCCTGCGAATTGACAAAATAAATGCCGAAAAAAACAACAACCGCTACCAAACAGCGCTGTTAAATGAGAAAATAGGGATCTATTTTTATATAAATGAAATAAATGTCGATTCTGGTATTTTTTATTTCAAACTAGGAGCCAGACAATTTGAGGAAATAGATAGTCTACTGGGAGCTGCCAATTGTTATCAAAACGTTTGTTTTGCTTTCTATGAACTAAAAAAAGAACCTGATAGTGCATTGTTTTATTGCGACAAAGCCGTGATTTTATGGAATGCTCTCGATAAAAGATTAAAGAAAGCAAATCTCCAAAAATATATGGGTGTGCTTTTGGCAGTACAGGGTAAAATAGCTGAGGCAAAAATAATCATCAATAAGGCCATCGATATTTTTACTCAGGAAAATTACCCTGAAGGTGTAGCTGTCTGTTATTTTGATCTTGCCATCGCCTACAAAGAAAATCAGGATTTAGACTCCTGCTACCATTTTACCACCAAAGCCAGAGAATTCTGGCTGGCAAAGGGTGATATGAATCGAGTATCCGGACTAAACAATTTTTTACTGGAAACCTTTATGGAGCATAAAAAATACAGGAAGATGGTAAAAAAGCTTCTACAGACAAGTGTTATTAAGACAAAGTAAAATGAAGACGTTTTTAAAACTTTTAAATGAAAGAAAAATGTTCCCAGGATTGTTTTTAATTCTCTATAGCTTGGTTTCAAGTCTCCATTCTCAGAACATAAAAGATTCTACCTTTTATCAATACAATGTGAGTTTCAAATTCCCCATCAGCAAGGGTTGGCATGTGGGGGTGATTGAGATCAAAGGTGGAGACGTTTCAAAAGATTCCAGCTATATACAGGAAGTAGAACATTTCAAAATCGGGGTATCTCCTGGGATCGAGTTTCATGCGTTCGTAACCATTGTAAGAAATGAATACAAGCTAAACACGAGTTTTGATAAATTTGTTCAGTTGAGAATGGATGAATACAAGGCAGATCAATTGACAATCCTGGATACCTCAATTTTCAAGCATAAAGGATTAGAGGCATTTCAAATTATCTCCAGATGGCAAAATCTTGGATTTTCTATCTATTCATTTTCACGAACCTGGTATATCTACAAAGAAGGATTCATTTCACGAATCAGTTTTGAATGTGATGAGACCACGTACAGTAAATTCTTTAGTACGGCCATTAAAATTATGAAATCAGTAGTATTAGAGTAATAGAGAGTTTTGGGGAACGTTACCCTCCTCCAAACGCCATATTTAGCGGTGGCGAGGGAAAGCATTAAAATTCCGTATCTTTGAGAAGAGTTGGCAGCATGAAAAAAAGACTTCTCTTCCTTTTTTACCTTTTCAATACCGTATCCTTTGCACAAACGGTATATAAATTCAACTTTGAAACGGTTTCGGATCCGGCAAATAACAAACAGAACAAGATCCACCAGATGAAAAGGCAAAGTTATTCGGTGAATGGAATTAACGGAACTGAAAAACCGGATGTTGACGAGTCATACCAGGAAACCTATAATACCAATGGCGAAATAGTTGAACTATTAATCATCAATAACTTCAGGAAGGAAACAAGTCGTCAAACATTTTCCTATGAAAATGGTAACTGCAAGATTGACTACCACATTACCCGGTTAGAATTTCACGGAACACCCAAAAAAGGCCAGGAGAATTCCCCGTTTTCAAGTGACTATGTATATGATACCACGAAGGTTGATACCATTTATAAGAATTGGTTCCTCGTAAAAGATAAAAA
>JANWKQ010000180.1 GCA_025451295.1 Flavobacteriales bacterium
AAAAAGAGATCGTTCTCTTTGTTGCCATTTCAATGGTGATCGTTATTGTTTTCCTGGCCATTACCTTTCAATCCATCTCCAATGTATTGGTGCCACTCATAGTGGTTATTCTGTCGATTACCTGGCAGTTGGGCATTATGCATTTTGTAGGTAAAAAGATTGATATATTAACTGTGCTTCTGCCTACCATTTTGTTTATTGTCGGGATGAGTGATGTGATCCATATTCTTTCGAAGTACATGGAAGAGTTACGTGCAGGCCTTCCAAAAAAACAGGCATTGGTACGAACATTAAAAGAAGTAGGCTTTGCCACTTTTCTTACTTCATTTATTACAGCACTCGGATTTTTTACACTGATCACAGCGAACATCTCCCCCATTCGTGAATTTGGTATTTATACGGGGATCGGCGTGATTATCGCCTATTTTTTATCGATTACTTTACTTCCATCGGTTTTATTATTGCTACCACCACCCAAAATAGTTTATAATCCGCGGTTCGATCGGTGGTGGAACAAAGTTTTACATCGGCAATTGAGATGGGTATTTTCTCATCGTAAATCAATTCTCGTGTTTGCTTCTATTATTGTGCTGGCAGGTGGCAGTGGTATTTATTTTTTAAAAGTGAACAATCTATTACTCGAAGATCTGAGTCCAAGAGAACCTTTAAGAAAGGAATTCCAGTTTTTCGAAGATCATTTTTCAGGTGGACGTCCTTTCGAAATGTTTGTGGAGATAAAAGATCCCAATAAAAATTTACTTTCTTTTGAGTCGGTACAGGAACTCGAAAAACTGGAAGACCTCGCTTCCGAAAAATTCCAATTGGGATTTGTACTTTCTCCCTTGTGGATCCTTAAGACCTGTAACCGATCACTCAACTCGGGTCTGAATGAATATTACCGGCTTCCGTTAACCCTGGCGGAGCACGAAAGATTGATCTCACAGATCAATACCTACAAAGCACTTGACAATCCCGCGTTCCGGAAATTTATTTCTGCCGATCTCAAAAAATGCAGGATCAGTGGAAAAATGCATGACCTTGGAAGTTACAAAGTAAGAAAAATGGAAAAAGACTTTGTATCCACCATTCCGGCTTTACAAGAGGTAAATTACCGGTTAACCGGAAGCGCCAGATTGGTAGATCAGAATATTTCTTATCTGGCCGTTAATCTTATGCAGGGACTCGGTTCCGGAATTATTATTGTGGCCATTATATTCGGATTAATGTATCGTTCCTGGAAGATGATGGTGATTGCTTTATCAGTGAATATTCTTCCGATGATCATCATTGCCGGTTTTATGGGATATGTTGGTATCGATATAAAAGTATCTACCTCTATGATCTTCACCATCGCATTTGGAATTGCGGAGGATGATACGATCCATTTTCTGAGCCGGTTCCAGATCGAACGACGAAATGGCCGAACCGTTTTATATGCCATTAAACGAAGTTTTTTAAGTACCGGAAAAGCAATGATCCTTACTTCTATTGTCCTCTGTGCTGGATTTATCACGATGATCTCTTCCAGCTTTATGAGCATTTATTATGTTGGACTTTTATTATCACTCACTTTATTCATTGCGTTGATCGCTGATCTTTGTTTACTTCCAATTTTTCTGCTGACCATAAACAATAAAGCGAAGATCAAAAAGACAGTTGACGGCAAGGGGTAAAGCTGCATCTTTTGATTTTTGTTACCTCTTTCCTATCAAGGAAACCCCAACTGGAGCTGGGATCTCCTTCAACGAAGTATGATTAACATTTCAAACACAAAAGCTAAAATGGATAATCCGCCCAAAAAAACCTATTCAACAAGGTCCTTATTCAAAGAAGATCTTAAAACCAGGCTTACATCGTCAATATAATAATATGCCAGGTCCAGGATAAAAAAGCCACAAGGCATTGATACTCTTTCTATCGTTCTTGCATCAGGATTAAATACACCACTGGCCATATATATTTCTCCTCCCTCTGCCACAAAAGAACGTTGTAACTGGGTCCAGTTAACCGCATCCTTCACCACCTCGTTAAATTTAACCTGTGGATTTTTATTCATGTAATCCGAGAGATCGTTACTCAAACTATCCTTAAAAAAATAAACACCCAGCCCATTAGTTGCCCAGCAAAGACTATCGGCTTTGCTAATCCAAAAACTAAATGTATAGGTTTTGCCGGCCTCTAAAGGGGATACAAGTTCCACCTCAAGCAATTCATACCATGAATCAGTGTATGTAACCATACCAACATAAGCATTGCCCGAATGTGGTTCCTGCCAACCAATAAAATTAGCCGGAACAGCACTGGTAGATAAACGTTCACTGCATCGGTTATAATAATCGGTACTACCATAAGTTGGATCATACCAATGGAGACAATCCGACCTCTCCTCACCCCGATTGATTAAATTACCAACGCCAGCAGGGCATTTCCTATATTCTTCAAACCCAGGATTAGGAACCAGATTTTGGCCATGGATGATCAATGGAAAAATAAATGAACTGATCAAACATTTTACCCTCATATTGTACTATACATTTTAAGTATTACCCTTCTTAATCAAAAAATCATCCGGCGCCAGCCATTCGTCATTCGTCATTCGTAAATCATTTGTTGTACTTCCTGATCAAAAACTCCACATACTTTTTCAGATCTCCCTGCCCTTCTTTCTGAAATTCCGCTTCAAATACATCCTGCATGCTATTGTACTGGCGAAATACAATGAACAAGGCGTTGTTGGGAGGTTTATTGTCGAATTTATGAATGAAATGTTCCGGGTGAAAAAATGAAATGGTATCAATGGCTGTAACGATCTGATGGATCCTTTCTTTTTTTATTTTATCTTTTTCAGGAATATCCAGTTTCTTAAAATAATCACTGGCATAAAGACTATCCAGCATCTTTGCTCCGGAAATAAAATGGGTAGAGAATTTTGTATAATCCGAGGCACTCTCCACATAATCCCGATATTCCTTCGAATTTTCACCAAACTTCTTTTTTAGAAAAAAATGAGCTCCTTTATCTCCAATAAAATTGGCCAGGTTTTCACTCAGATCCACATTGTTCTTAATGAAGATTGTGCCATGTGATAACTCGTGGATGATCACTTCTGCAATATCACCGGGTTCTTCACTGAGCATGCTGCTCATGATAGGATCTCTGAACCAGCCAAGTGTACTCCATGCATTCACAATTCTGATCCTTGATTCAAAACCTTCCTTCTCTATTCGTTCTGCCTCTTCATTGGCCTCCTCCTCACTAAAAAAACCTTTATAGGTTACTTTTCCAATCACCGGGAATTTCCAGATCATCGGAGTTAAAGAATATTTTTCGGAACCTGTTACCACATGCATCATGGGTTTTCCTTTCTGATCATAGAGTTTTTTATAATTCGGTGATGGCTGAAATCCCAATTCATCCACCGTAAATTTTTTTATTTCCTGTATGAGTAATATTTTTTGTTTTAATGAATCAGGATAATTAGGATCGTTCAGATATTTCTCGATTTTTTTACTACCAAGCAGGATCTTTAGCTGACCTTGTCCCATCTTCAACCCATAATCCACCAGGTCGTAGTTACCCACTACCAGCAAAGTGGAAACGCCAAAAAAGAATTTAAAGAATAATGACTTAAGGGAGATCATGAGCTTCATCTACTCTAAAGTTAGTAAAAAACAGCCGCTATCTCTGCGGTTCGTATGAAAAATTAAGGGCTCCGGACTTACTCAGATCAGAACTTAACTGCAGTTTGTATTTTTGATCCCCGATCAATACCTGAACCGCAGCCGTATTTGGAGAGAATTCACCTAAATTATGTGCATAGAGGATCAGATAATTGTTTGAAAAATTCGGATCGATCTTAATATGGATCTTTAATTTTGTTTTTACCACCACATATTCCTGCAATATCCAGTTTCCGTTCAGGTTCAATGAAATACTATCTCCATCCACCATCGACTGGTCCCAAACCTCAATGTCAAACTCAGGTTGATTCACAACAATGGTATTTTGAAGTTCCACATCCCGTTCTTTAATGGATACAGGTACATTGTTTTCAGTAAATACTACTTCCGTTTTCTTTGATACAGTATCCCTTATAAATGCACCCATAAATACCTCCACGGTATCCCGATCAGTATTCTCACATCCAATGGGTACTTCAAGCCAGTACTTCCCAGGTTGATCAACAATGGTGGAAGAATTTTTATCACCATTGCTCCATAAATAAGATGAATAAGAATAATTCGCTTTTAATTCAACTTTATCCCCTTCCTGTATATTAAAATCATCCCCAAGATCAACGGATGGTTCGGATGATCCTGGAAGAAGGAGATCGTAGAGTGTAGTTCCGTTGGCTCCCTTCGTTGCATCATTCGATGTATTCAAACATGGCCCCGAATTTAAAACCATTCCAGGTTTTCCTCCTGAAGAAAATACGTTTACATTGGAGGGTGTTTCTGATTGAGAAAACCAGACATATCCACCACCTCCGCCACCACCAGGTCCATGACATTCATTCTGTTCAAGTGTATTTTTTACATTTCCCCCGTTACCACCGTTCACTTCAATTTTTAATGATCCCACATAATTTTCCACCCAGAAATACGCTGCACCTCCTCCGCCTCCGCCTCCGCAACCCTCATAGTCAGCAAGCACACTTACGTTTGCCCCATTTGTTCTGATGGCATTTCCATTTCCTTCGATGGATGAAGCTTTAATCATTATAATTCCGCCGCCATTGGCACCAGGTGAAACAGGGTTATTATTGTCCTGAAATCCACCTCCGCCTCCTCCACCCATAAAAATTTTCCCGGAGGCAATCGACAAAGCATTTCCACCTTTGCCATAAATATTACTTTCTCCACATCCCGACCATTCATTTCCTCCATGTCCGCCGGCACCATAATTTCCTCCACCACCAGCACCTGGATTTCCTCTGTTAGATCCGCCCCCTCCATTAGCAAGAGCAGCCCTTCCTCCGTCATATTGAGAAGAAACAACCGCGATTGCCTCTCCTTTTTTTCCTAAATCACCACTTGCATATTCACCATCTCCACATACAAAATAACCACTTACCGGAGATCCACCTCTAAATCCTTTTCCGGAAGCATTGATGGCCGATTTTAAAGTAAGTACTCCACTTGTCTCAATTACAATAACACCACCTGTGGCTCCATTCCATGCTGGGCATATCACAGATTGCGCAACTACAGCATTCTCAAATACCGGTACTCTCACCAGTTGAACCGCGCCGGAAACATTGTATTTTTTACAGGGAGCATTGGTGGTGGTTATTTTATTTCCGCTTACTTTCTCAATGGTGAGAAATTCAAAATTACCCGCATTGCCATAATTGGTGATGGTCCCAAAGTTTTGAGTATTTCCCGTGGTAATTTCAGCACCCTTCATCTGGATCAGTAAAACCTTGTCACCTTCCAGAAAATTATCTGTCTTATCAACTGTGATCGTTTCACCATTCAATGTTTTTACAGCTGCATAATGATTAACAACACCCGAAATATTCTGTGACCAACAGGGAATTCCTGCTAAAAATAGGATCAACGATAAAAAAAAGAGTCTACAGGTTTTCATAGGTGTTTTCATTCATCGGCAAAAAAGATTTTTTTACAGTTGAGACCTACGTAAATAATCTAGTTGGGGCTATACGAAAAATTAAGGGCCCCCGACTTACTAAGATCCGAACTTAACTGCAATTTATATTTTTTATCTCCAATCAATACCTGCACTGCAGCAGTATTCGGAGAGAACTCTCCTAAATTATGCGCATACAGGATCAGATAGTTATTCGAAAAATTCGGATCGATCTTTACATGGATCTTCAACTTGGTTTTTACCACCACATATTCCTGAAGTATCCAGTTACCATTCAGATTTAACGAAATACTATCACCATCTACCATCGACTGGTCCCATACTTCAATATCAAACTCAGGTTGATTGACTGTGATCGTACTCTGGAGTTCAACATCCCGTTCTTTAATAGATACAGGTACATTATTTTCAGTAAATACTACTTCAGTTATCACCGGGATGCTATCTACAACCGGAATGATGCTGTCTTTTTCTTCAACAGGAACACCCCAAACAGTTAATGATCCGTCATACCCCCCGGAAATGATTATGCTATCATTCTTCGCAAAAGTAAAGGTCCTCACGTGAGCTGTATGTCCTTTTAATGTTTGTTGGATCTTGAGGTTCGCTGTGTTCCAGATATTCACATTGTTGGCATCCTCACCGGTTACCACCCACTTCTTGTCACTTGATATGGCCATTTTGCTATATGAATAGGTGCTGCGTTCAACGTATGCAGGGATTGTTTGTCCTAACTGATAACTTTTTTTGCAATCCAGTTTCATCATATATCCGCCTCCCCATACATATATATAATCCTCAGTAGGTGTAAGATTATTAAGAGAATAAGAAGTAGAAATACTATAGTCCATTTTCTTCTGATCAATGTTCCAGAAATAGGTTCTATACCCTTTCGTGAACATGATGTATTTTCCTGTTACATCAATATTTCCATCTGTGATTCCGGAGCCTGCTTCTGAGGAATGCTGATTAAAATAATCTTTGGCCACCAATTCCGGATCGGATTTTCCATTTACATTCACTTTATATAGACCATTTAAAGAATATACATCACCATTGATGTAGTCATACCCCCCGGTTGGATAACCTCCGAAATAAATATATTTCTCGTCATCCGATAAAACAGCAAAAGCCAACAGGTTCATAGGTGCCGTAAAAGTTCCCAAAAGTTTTTTAGTAGCAAAATCCCAGAGTTTAACTTTACCTGATTCGTCGCAGGTAACAAACTTGGTTCCCGATTTATTAAATAGCAGACTATTGATCATGCTGCCATGACCCCGGGTCCTGTAGGTAATGGTCATCGTATTTACATCCCAATAAAAAATAAATCCACCTTCATCGGCAGTCATCAATGTTTTTCCATCGGGTGATAATACCACACATTCGATTCCCGAAGAATGTTCTTCATATTTTTTTATCAGTTTATAGTCAATCTGACTCCAGAGGATCTGGAAACTGAACACGGTTAACAAAAGAAATTGCTTCATTGGTCAGGTGTGAATTAAGATGAATAGTTGATATTTACCGTCAGTTCCCACTATACGTGAAATTGAGCGCCCCCGACATCTGCATATCGGACTTTAATGTAAGCCTGGTCTCCTTCCCGTTAATAATTACTGCAACTGCAGCGGTGTTGGGTGAAAATTCTCCCAGGTTATGTGCATACAGGATCAGATAATTATTCGGACTCTTTGGATTGATCTTTACTTTCAGTTTCAGTTTTTCTTTTACCACCTCATAATTCTCGAGCAACCATTGTCCATTCAGGTTTAGTGAAATACTATCGCCATCGGGCATTGACTGATCCCATATCTGTATCTCAAATTCAGAAACCGGCACCGTAATGGTACTTTGAAGTTTTACTTCACGGTCCTTAATGGTAACCGGGATATTATTTTCTGCAAACACAACATCCTCCACAACCGGTTCTATGATAGTATCCTTCTCCTCCGGTTCAAATACATCCAACGGACAAGAAGCAAAATCATTCATGCTCGATGGCATTACATCCGTTTTGGAAAACACGATCTTTCCATTGATAAATTCCCCGATCATTGATCCGCCCGAAACATTTGCATACACAACATTGTTACGGTAGGCAAAACCTCCGCCGGAACTTTGGTTATCGAGTCCGCTCAATTCAAATTCTTTCAAGATCTTACCGCTTGGATCATACTGTATCAGCTTGTTGAGCTTTGTATGCATCAGATAAAAATTCCCAACCTTATCACATACGATGTCATAAGGACCGGCAAAACTTTCCAGTTCGATGAGCAATGTTGCATC
>JANWKQ010000181.1 GCA_025451295.1 Flavobacteriales bacterium
ATCCATTCAGTAACCTTACCAGGCCACACCATTGAAGCGATTATCGTCAAATGTAAGCTACCTGAATTTAAAATGCAAGAAAAAAGTCTTTTGTAAGACTACATTCATTTTCAATAGACCACGACTTTTTTGGACCAGGTTGTCGTTTCTGTTCGAAAGACGATCAGATAAATACCCGGAATGAATGAATCCGGTTGGATCGGTGAGACCGGATCCTGATAGCTCTTCAACATTTCTCCCAAATAATTATAAACGGTGATACTTTTTATATTGGGTACAGTGGAAAAATTGATGGTAACATTTTCATGAGACGGATTAGGATAGATACGGATCTTTGAAGAAATATCTTCTTCATCAATACCAATGGTACTTCCATAAGCCCAGGTTTCAGTAAGCCGCAATCCGGTTTGATCAATACCTGTTGTATAAAAGAGCATTCCATTCACTGAAAAAGCAGCCCCTCCTTTTCTGCCCACCGAAGGAATAGTGTCCAACGTCGTCCAGCTATCAAGCAGATCGTCATATTCCCAGAGGTCATTTTTATAATGATTGGTGCTGTCCCAACCGGTTAAAAGATAACCCGTGTTACCAATCGAGATCCCTTCTCCATAAAAACGAGCTGTGCCAGGGAAGTCATTTTGCTGTGTCCAGCTGTCGAGTATGGTATCATATTCCCAAACATCGTTCAGCATAACAACATTGGTATCGATGCCCGCAATCACATAACCTTTTCCATTGACTGCAAACCCGGTCGCCACTTTTCGTGGCCCGCCGGGAAAATCAAGCTTTTGCGTCCATGTATTAGCAGCCGGGTCAAATTCCCACCATTCGTTCAGTAAAGTATTTCCGCTAGTGGCTCCGGTACCGATATATCCTTTTCCACCAATGCTAAAACAGGTGCAGGCTGATCTTCCAAAGGAAGGAATGGAGTCCATCTGGGTCCAGGTATCCAATAACGGATCGTATTCCCAGCAATCATTCAAATAAGTTCCTCCGTTTACTCCACCTACCAGGTAAGCTTTGTTGTTGATGGTAAAGGCACAACTGTATTGTCGCGGTGCGGCAGGCAACGTATCGATCGGATACCAGATATAGGAATAGGGATGATATTTAAATCCGTTGGCGGTGGCATTAAATCCTGCATCCATACCAGTGATCACATACCCAAAATCGCCAATCGAAAAACTGGCCGCATCATCCCGGGCTGAACCAGGAAACGGGATAACCTGTGTCCAGGTTTGGGCAAATACAATTCCATTCAATAGAACTAAAAATGCAAACAGTTTTCTCATTATGCTAATGTAGTGAAATTAATTTTGCATAGCATCTCGATCGTTGAAACTCACCCGTCTTCCAAAGTATGATTCGGCGCAGATATTGATCCAATCATATCTATACTCGTTCAGATCGTAATAGAGCAAAGTACGCGGAGGATTGGTTATTTTTTCCGGATGAAGGTTTTTATTGTTTGAACGCAGGTTCAGGTAGAGGGTTTTCATTTCCCGGTCATACGCCTGAGATCTTCCCTCCAGAATATCCATCATTGAGTTTTTTCCATTTTTGGTAAACATGAGCAATCCAATGATCAATATCAAAACACCACCAGCTATTTTAAGATTTACCTGATAATCTTTTTTTATCCATTTTTCCAAATAGTTGAACCATACATTCAGGTTCATGAACCAAAAGGGAATAAAAAGAAACCAGGCTACGTTCATGGTGCGATGTTGTCCCATAATACCTGTAGACCAATAGGCCGGGAAAATAGAGATAAAGAGAACACTCAACAAAATGAAGGAAGAATAGACAGGATTCAGATAAAAACTATGGGCAAACAACGAACTGATCTTTATAAGTCTTTTATTGACGAAGAAAAATATAGCCGACAATGCCAGCAGTGGCAAAGAAGATGTCCAGCTCAGAAAAAAACGACCCATTTGTTTGAGTGTCATCCATATTGAGTAGACAAGATCATGATTGCCGGTAAACTTTGATCCTCTGACAGAATTGCCTGGAGCCAACAGGGTGATGCATGAAAAAAAGACAGCGATGCATAACAGGAAGATGGCTAATTGTTGGAATGCCGATTTTTTGACCAAACTCCGAAACAGAAAAAATACAGAAAAAAACAACATACCTAAAGCAATCACTTCATTGAAACCAATGGTAAGAATAAGTGTAAGGACAAGAAAGCACAAGTGAATGCGCTTCCGCTTAAAAACAAACTTCGCTTTGCAAAACCGGATGAGTAACCCAATGTAATTCATCAGGAAAATACATCCCAGCTGGTAAGTAACCGAGCCGGTATACCAATAGATCCCCTCCGCAATCACCGGCATGTGATGGAGATATAACAGCGTAAATAATATGGAAGTGATCAGGACTTCCAGTCTTGAAAGAACCTCATTTAAAATTGACCAAAAAAAGAAATACGCTGAACCGATGGTTAAACATATCATGCATATTGGGATAATTTTATAAAGGATAAATGAATCATAGACGATTGGATTGATCAGCACCAGTATATTAGAGGTATAACGCCCTGTCCAATGCAGGTAATCATCTGCCCAGGCCTGCCAGAATGGATGTGTTTTAGCTCTGTATGCCCAACAGAAATCATCGGCCACCGGATTTGAATAAATACTGTTGAAAATATAGGGAACCAATGCCAGTGACAGTAAAATCAGGAAAATGATCTTATAGGGTTTCGGTATGGTTTGCATGGATCTGTATAACAAATGTGCCAATGACGAATGTAGGTTAAATTATTGTGACTATCTTTGATAGACATGAAAAAATGGATCTACATTCTGGTTGCTCTCGTGGTTTTTAACAGTCATGGCTTTGCCCAGGTTTTTCATTTTGCAGATTCAAGTACTACTATCATTAAAACCACTGCACAGAGTCCGGCCCACTGGTACCTGGAAATATATAATGACATCGGTGTTGATTATCCTTTGCGCTGGAAGACTCATTTCTTTAATATCCCTGCGGCCTGGAACATTAACTTCGATACACAGGCTGGTTATTTTGATCCGGTACTCGATGGTGACAGTGCTGATTTTATGTTGCTGGATAGTTTATCCTTTCCTCAAAAACTAATCATCGGCGCTGCTACCAATAATACACCCGGACATGGTTCGGTATTCATGGATATTTATGATCCGCTGAATCCAGCTGGCATGGTTACCATCGAATATGAATTTATTATTACATCTGTGGCTGCCGGAATAGGAGAGGAGGAGACTGAGATTTTCTTTTCTATTCATCATGGCTATATTGAATTCTTATCTTCTATGGATGAATTCTCTGTTTACTCCGTTAGTGGACAATTGCTACGATCAGGTGATGGTAATTCAACAGGATGTAATATTTTGGCGTTAAGTTCGGGACTTTACTTTTTGCATGTACGAAAAGGGCAGACCTTTTATACCGCTAAATTTAGCCGATAGGATCAGGCATATTCATTAAACCGGAGCAGGTTGCCGAAAGGATCGGTCATTTCCAGCTGACGTGTTCCCCAAGGTGTATTGGTAATTTCAGGAATGGAAATCTCTTTTTTTCTATTGATGATGGCTGTGCGGAGTTTTTCAACTCCGGTAGTTTCGACGTAGACAACCGAACCTCCTTCAAATCTTTTATTTTCTGATAAATGGAGATGCAATCCATTTAATGAGACTTCCATGTATACGGGTTCGGTTTCGCTGAAACGGTGTTCCCATTCTATTTTGAAACCCAGCAAGTCCACATAAAATTTCATTGCCTCCGCATAATTGCTGATGCGAAATGTAGGAACTGCTTTCAATTGAAAATTGCTCATAAACGTTTGATTTATCGAAATGAATAAATAACTGGGGCCAGATACCAGTTTCCAAATAACTTGATCATTTGACAGTTTACCAGGAAGGATTCGGAATTATCATCATTGATCCAGAGCAGCGGGAAGGCATTCTCTATTGTATAATTTTCCGGAACTCCGTAGACTTCAGGAAAGTTAACAACGGTTGGCTCATTCAATCTTGAGGAACTCCAGAGAAAACCTTCGGAGATCCCCTCAGCAATGATTCTGTTGGTCATGGCGATCACCGAGTCAGTAAAATATCGCTGGTAGACGGTATCTATCATCAGCCGATTATTTAAAACAGATAATGTGCTGGTATCTTCAGCCGGATGCGATTTTAGTAGTATGTCCTTCGCAGGAATAAAATCCAGGATCTTATGGGTTGCATTTTTTGTTTTAAATACATCCATCATCTTCCGGCAAACATCCTGAACGAGCTTTCGATCCGGATCGGTGATCCGCATATACTCGAGGTATTTAGCAGAAGTATAAAAAACATTTACATCCGTTTTGTCGTCGGCGATCCAGAACTTATCGCCACCACTGATACTTCCCCAATATTCTATGGTATCTTTTTCACCGTATAGAATAACATAGTCGGAAGTTGTTCCCCGTTGTCCTTTATAGGTTTTATTTTCTTCGGCGTGGAAGTAGTAAACGGTTTTTTGTTTCTTAGGTTTTTTTTTCAGATCTACATAAGTCCAGCCGTTGTTTTTAATCTCAATACGCAACGTTGAATCTTTATCATTGATCCATGTTCCCTGCAGATTCTCGGTAATGGTTTGGGCATAACTAAAAACAGAGAGGAGTAAAAAGAAGATCAATATGTAACCTCTGAGCAGCATAGATTAAATATAGACAAATATTTTAAACCGTAATCAGAATCCTGAATCCATCCGGATCAGCAAACATTTTACCATGTGCATTCCAATATGGATTTTTAGCAACGAGCTCAGGGATTCCTGTCTTTTTTATTTTTTCCAGGAGCAGCTGATATGCTTGTTCATCATCGCAGTAGAATACCAGCATATCATCCTCATCGCTATGATGTAATGGTGATTCGGACGAGGTGGTAAATTCAAGATGCCAGTGTTGATTGCCAAGAAAGACCCCATTATATCCATGATGGTCTGTAAATGATCCCAGGTTTTCTAACCCTAGAAGGTGATGGTAAAATTCAATAAGAGGCAGAAGATCTTTGGTATGACGGGCGACCCTTAATTTCATGGGTGATGGATCAGATAAGCATTGCCTATTTGATCGTTTTCACATAATCCGGATAGCTTTCAAGCGTATCACCGGCCAGGGCGTTGGCCTTCCAATAGTCAGCATTTGCTTTCGCAGTATCCCCGTTAATAAAGGATATAGCACCCCGGTTATAATATGCAGCGTCGATCAAGGTAAATTCGGTACTGTCAAACGGAAGGGTAACGGCGGTATTAAAGTCAGCATATGCTTCCTTCCATTTTTTTTGTTCCATTTCGAATTGTCCTCTATAATAAAAGAGTTCAACATCCTTTGGAAAAACCTGCAATGCTTTATTAAGTGTTTCTTCCACTTTAGGAAGATTGTTTATTCTATCGTAACACTGATATAAACTTACAAATAACTCCTTTTCTTTGCAGCCCTTTTTAAGGGCTTTTTCGAATAATTTGGCTGCTTTTTCAAGACCCACCGTGCTGTTGGTATCCTGTTCTCCTTTTTTAAATTCATCTTTCCCCATTTCGTAGATCTGATCTCCATTTAACAACATATAGGGATTCGAATAGGTAAGGGCAAAGAATGTGATGAAACCAAGGTCAATAACCACAAAAACAACCAATATAATTCTTGAAATACTCATGTTAATCTTATTTATTTTTAAGCTTAAAAACAGGCCGAATATACTAAAAATTCAAATTGACCGAAATGGCATTTTTTGAACTTTATCGGATGGTTTGGCCCCTATACCTTATCCAGTGGGCGATAGGCCCGGGCTTTGGCGAAGCTGAAAGGTCAATCGTAGCTGTTATCGTCATCCAGACCAATGGCAAGCCATAGCAACTTTTGATCGGCAGCATCAAACTGCGCATAGATGTAAATGCCGTTATAGGCGGCATCATAACTTTCAATACCGTTTTTTTCCCATTTATACTGGGGTACGGCTTTGGTTAAATCGGCCAGACTTGTATTGGCATCCACCGTAGCTCCCTGAATGATCACTTTTCCTTTGTATAAACCTTTGGTATGCCAGTCATAGATCGTATAGCTTGAATCCGGTAAAAAAACTACCTTAAACTCCGTTATTTCCTTCCTCTCACTTTCTGTCCAGATCATCAGACCCTTTGAATCATAGACCTCAATTTGGGGTGTATCATCCGGTTTTCTTTCCGGGTCCCCAAGGGCCGTCATAAAGGAGGAATATTTCCATTCTGCATCGATCTCAGTACCCCAAATGGTAAGTTTACCATTATCGATCACGATCTCACCCTCCGTTCGCCCATCGGAAGCCGATATTCCGAAAGTGGAGCTCAAAACGATGTATAAAATATAAATAGCCTGCATATGAATTATCTTGTATAGGTATCTTCATCATCATGCCCAATGGCCAAATAGGAAAGGATCTGTAGCGTTTGATCATATTGTACAAAAATGTAAATATCCTTGTAGACACCATCATACCAGGTCTCACTATCCATTTGAAAATCATATTGTGGTAAAGCGGTCCTTATTTCGTCCAGACTGGTATTTTTCGTGATGGTCACCCCTTCAACGATCACAGTTCCGGTATAAAATTTTTTTGCATAGTGTGAAGAATTGGATTCATCATTTGGACCAAAAACCACCTTAAATTCTTCCACCTGGGTATCGTTATTTTCTTTCCATAACATTATGCCCTGTGAATCGTACACATCAATACCAGAATCCTCTCTTTCCACCGGGCCCAATGCCTCAATAAAAGATGCATATTTCCAATCGATCTTTCTTCCTTTAATGGTAACTGTACCTTCATTGATCACGATCTGACCATCGCCGGCAATGCATGAACCGAAAACGGAATGAATTAAAACACAAATAATGGATAAAGGTCCCATGTTATTTAGATTAGGTTAGTTCCTTCAGGTTAAAGATAGGAATTTTGCGATAAATACTGAACGGACCAGGGAAGGAAATATTTTGCGATCTTCTTCTCATTTTGAAACGATTGACCCTACACCCTTTTTCAAAAACTCCTGGTAGTTAATGATATCCGTTTGGGGCAGGTAATTTGCCATATCTTTTCCGGATTAAAATGACATATCATGAAAAAGTTAGCATACATATCGTTATTCCTGTTTGGTTGGGTCCTTTTCAGTTGCCAGGATCGCGTAATGACATCCAAAACGGTGATGATAAAAATAGATGGGATGAATACCTCTGAAAAGGATTTGAGTTTGCTTACCAATGTATTTCTGGATATACAGGGAGTGCAGGTTCATGGTTCCGATGATGGATGGGTATCCCTGCCGACGCATACCGGTAGTTATGATCTTTTTTATCTGGAAGATAATGCGGCCATGGTATTGGTGGATCAAACCTCTGTTCCGATTGGAAAAGTGAGTCAGCTCCGATTGGTATTGGGGCCACATAATTTCATTATTATCGATGGAATCATCTATGCATTAAAAGTTCCGAGTGGACAGGAATCTGGTTTGAAGATCAATATCGATCAATCCATTGGACATTATGAGGGAATCATTATTACGTTGAATTTCGATCCGAACAATTCGATTGTTGAAGAAGGTAATGGAGAATATTTATTGAAGCCGGTTATCAGATTGGATATGATTTATTTACTCTAACGGCAATATGAGACAAGCCTCCTATTGCATATTCTTATTGATTCTTTTATGTTTAACAGCTTGTGAACAGGAGACCAATACTACCAAAACCATTACTGTAAAAATGAATGGTTTAAATTCTCGGGAAAAAGATTTGAATTTATTGAACCATGTATTTCTGGAGATCCGGGAAGTGGAAGTTTATAGCGACGATGCAGGATGGATCTCATTGCCAACTCAGATTTGTCTTCCTGATCTTTTCTACCTTGAAGGTTCGCCTGTAAAGATATTGGTTGATAATGCCGCCATTTCTGTGGATCATTTGAGTGAACTTAAACTCGTTTTAGGTACACATAATGCCATTATGGTTGGTGATTCACTGCTTCCTTTAGGTATTTCGGATGAACAACAATCCGGATTCAGGATCAAGATAGATGTATACCAGGAATGTTACCATGAAATGATCATCGTTTTACGGTTGGATCCTCATCATTCTATTGTGGAACAGATAGACGGGACCTATGTATTAAAGCCGTTGATTCTTGCTGAAGCGAACTATGTGTTCTAAGCAATCGAAAGTTCAGGGTTGATCTTAGTTCCAGTCGTCTTCGTCATCGAGACCAAAGTCGATCCATAGAATATTTTTTTCCTCCGAATCGTATGCAAAATACATGAAGATGCCATTAAAGATACCCTCGTACCATCCACTTACATTTTTTTCCCAGTTGTATTGAGGTAAATTTTGTTTTAGGTCGGTGAGGGGAGTATGTCCGGTAATGGAAACTCCTTCGATCTTTAAAGTTCCTGAAAAATAAACAGTGGATGTATACCAGGCAGTTTCGTTTGGGTCATAAGCAAACTGAACGAGTAGTTGAGATACCTCCTTGTCGTTCGAACTTTCTCTCCAGATAACAAGTCCACGTGTATCATGCGTTTCTTTTCGATCATCCCGCTTGGTGGGTTTCCCCAATGCCCGGTAAAATCCTTCGTAAGTCCAGGTTGAATTGATGGGAATATTGTTGATGGTCATCTGACCTGCTTTTACCACGATGTCGCAACCATTGGTTCCATATTTTGGATGGAATGTGCTTATGCAGGTGGATGCATAAACCACGTAAAGGAGTTGAAGTATTTGCATAGGTTAAATGTATAAAATTTGTTGAAAATTCACATAACCCCGTATTTTCTTTTGATAGCAATGTTCCTCCCCCTGGCTTCAGGCAGGAGCAGGAACATGAAGTCTTAAGCTTCTGTGGCTACGATCAGCTTAAATATCTTTTTAAGACCTTTTCGTTGAAGTACGATCTTGTAATCTCCATCCTCAATCTTGCTGAAAGTAAGGTCCATTTCATCATCCCCTTTTTCGCCCTTCATATGCATAATCTTTTCTTTCATTTTCATATCCGAATACATGGTGAGTTCCGTTTCTATTTTGTTGCACGGGAACCTCAATTCAATCTCATCGGTTTTCGATCGGGTTACATTGATGGTTTTACAAACACTATCTGATTCACATTGATCCAGGTCTTTTTCTTCGAACTCAAACTTGGTTTGGTTTTGCTTTCCGGTAGTAACGGAATAATGAACATTGGTTATTTTTACCTGGTCATCATTTTTCTGTTGATTATCAGAAGTTACTTCTTTCTTTTTTCCACAGCTGGAGAAGACGATTGATCCCGCGATTAAAATAGCAACAATAAAAGATGGTTTGCGCATAATTGGTCAGTTTATAGTTATAAAGGGTAATACGTTACTTTGGGCATAAAAGTGACAATATTTACTCGGAATAAGACAGGCCTCACTCAATAAAAGTCTGTTTTGCCGCTTAAGTTTGACTAAAGCCTTGTTTTAACAATCCGGATTCAATTGATTCGACTTTTTTTGAGTTAAATGTAAAGACTGAATCATTCCACGAGTTTCCCGTTTACATATTTTTGCCTGTCCTCCACTTTGCCATTTTCATCCCATTCGATGATCTCCCCATCCAGGATCCCATTTTTATAGCTCTGCTGATAATACATCGGTCCATTTTCCCGATAATATGTCTGCACTCCATCACAAAGACCTTTTTTAAAATGGTGTTGTGCACGAATGGTTCCGTTAGGATATTTTACAATGACCCTTCCGGTTATCTTCTTTTTGATTCCGTAGATCTCCACCGTATCCTCGGTCTCTTTGTTGAGTTGAGTGGCCCAGTATTTCCGGTCTTCCTGATCGCTTTTGAACATAGGACAGGAGGTAGATGGTTTTTTAAGGCCCAGGTCTACAAATAAATTTCTGAATTCTTTCAACAATAACATTGCTGAATCCTCATGTTCAAGTACGATGAATTTACGGTTCCAAAACTCTACTGTATCTTCATCTGCATATTTAATCCCAGGGTCTTTTGCGTAGAACGCTATGTCCTTGCTGTTGAGGAAAAGATCAGGAAAATAGGTGATCGCAACAATATCATGGATGGAAAAACTAACGATTTGATCTATAAATCCGGATTCCGATATTTCGATGCTATCCGTATCCTTTAACCTGACCGTCAGGCTCTCCGGCGGGGAGTCAATCAGGACCAACCATTGGTAATAATCATTTGAAATGATCTGGTTAATGCGGAACATCCGGGTCTCGATGGATTGTCCGTAAAGGATGAAGGATGTGAAACCAACAAGAAAAAGAAAGATGTTTTTATTCATGCACCTCCCTAACGCAGAAAACCGGTCTAGCATTGTGTTCTTAATATTTGATCACCCTTCCGATGGACATCCAGATAAGTTCTGTTTCGGCTTCGTTAAATTCTGCATATATATAGATATTTTTATATTCACCATGGTACAGCGTACTCCAGTCTTTAAAATCGTATTGAGGTAATGCATTATTGAGTTCAGCAAAACTGGTATTGTGATCTACATAAAATCCTTCGATGATGGCACCACCTTCAAATTGCTCTTTGGCCCACCAATAACTTCGTTGGGATTCGGTTGGTTTTACAAACATCACCTTGAACTCATCTACAGATAATATATCATTCGTTTTGGAATAGGCCAGAAAGGTAATGCCGAAGGTATCATGAATATA
>JANWKQ010000182.1 GCA_025451295.1 Flavobacteriales bacterium
CATTACATTATTTACATTTATGGTCGATTATCGACAGAATGAACGAAAGAGAGCAGGAAGCCCCATTGGCAGAAAGAATGCGACCCAAAACATTACAGGATTTTGTGGGTCAGGAACACCTGGTGGGTCCACAGGGGGCGCTTACCAACATGCTTCATTCGAAGGTATTGCCAAGCATGCTTTTTTGGGGACCTCCGGGCGTTGGAAAAACCACCCTCGGCCAAATTAGTGCGGAGGCTTTTGAAAGAGATTTTTATCGTTTAAATGCGATCAGCTCAGGGGTAAAAGATATCCGGGAGATCATTGATAAAGCGGAACGAAGTGGTTTCATGGGCCAGTTTAAAAAACCGATTGTATTTATCGATGAGATCCACCGTTTCAATAAATCACAACAGGATTCGTTGCTGGCAGCAGTTGAAAAAGGGACGATTTGTTTAATAGGTGCCACTACCGAAAATCCATCCTTTGAAGTGATCTCTGCCTTGTTGAGTCGGTGCCAGGTTTATATTTTAAATGCATTGGGCAAAGAAGATCTCGAAAAAGTATTGGACAGAGCTTTGGAAAAAGACGAATGGCTTCTGAAAAAAAATATTCAGGTAGAGGAATCCGGTGCGTTGCTGGCATTTAGTGGAGGTGATGCCCGAAAATTGCTGAACTATCTGGAGATTACAGTTATTGCCCATAGTAACGAGGATCCTTTGGTAATCACCAATGAAAAAGTAAAAGCGGCCATTCAGCAATCCATGCCGGTTTATGATAAGAATGGTGAAATGCATTATGACATCATTTCTGCCTTTATCAAATCCGTAAGAGGCTCTGATCCCCAGGCGGCTGTATATTGGATGGCCCGAATGCTGGAGGGGGGAGAAGACCCTAAGTTTATTGCACGGCGTATTGTGATCCTTGCCAGCGAGGATATTGGAAATGCTAATCCAAATGCGCTTCTATTAGCAACGGCATGTTTCCAGGCAGTCACCATGATCGGAATGCCGGAGGCCAGGATCATTTTATCACAAGCAGTTACTTATCTGGCCTCTTCACCTAAAAGCAATGCGGCCTATATGGCCATTAATAATGCTTCTGAAGTCGTGAAGCAAACCGGAAATCTGGCAGTACCTCTTTCTCTTCGGAATGCACCAACCAAACTTATGAAGGACCTCAATTATGGTGATGGTTATTTATATGCCCATGATCACCCAGGGAATTTCATATTACAGGAGTTTTTACCCGATGCCATTTCCGGAAAAGTGTTCTATGATCCTGGAGATAACCCCCGAGAGAAGGAAATGAGAACCTTTCTGGCGAGCCGATGGGGTAAGAAGTATGGGTATTGAGAAACCTAAGGAGCCTCTGCTACTACTACTTTGTAGAGATTGGTGTCGATTTTTGACATGAAGTCATCCGAAATCCAGGTCTGCATGAACATATGGGTTTGTTTTTGTTCAATCCACACAGGAAAGTACACATCGCGAAAGGCCTTATTGTCCATTATGTCCCTGTAAATCCAATCAAAAAAACCGTCTCTGCGAAAGGGATATTGGCTAGGATCTTTAACTATTAGATAGGTATACAGGTAAATATCCGGTTTTTGCTTAAGAAATACCTCGATATTAAATGATGAGTGATTTTTTAAACCGATTTTAAGACGGCTTTTATGAGCCATCTCAACATTATTGAGCCCCATTAGATCAATTGTTTGTCCAGAATAACAATAAGCGAAAGTTCCAGCGGCAGAAACTCCTACAGAAGGCAGTGTGTGGTTAGATTTAAAAAAGTCTTCGATTTTAATGGCGCGATCCTTCATATCTGCCACAATTTCAAACTCAATAAATATATCGGATTTCTTTCCTTTAACAAAGTCAGTTACCTTAACCGGGTTTCTATAAATAAAAACACATACTATCAGAAATGGCATGATCTTAATCGTGTAGCTGGCTATTTTTTTATGATTGAGCATTGAAGCCAATAGAAAGAAAACATAAAACAGAAGAAATAACATTGATGGGATAAGAGGTTGGAAAAATCTTCCCATGAAAAAATGATCGCCACCACTGTACAATGGAATAAGCAATGAGATAAGACAGAGCGAGCTTATCAGAAAAATTTTACGGGAAGGCAAATTCCTAAAACTTTTAATAAAAAGAATTGTGGTACTTATCAGAAATGAAACTACAGTGTTTGCACTGAGTACGAAGAAAAGGAGATTCCATTTAAGCGAGTATTGATTAAAATAACCAATTCCCTCACGGATAGTTAGGTTTTTATTTGAAGAGACTTTCGCATAATATGTGTTAGGAAGTGGATAGCCGAAATAACCTATTCGAAATAATGTGAGAATGAGTACTGAACTGATCAGACCCACGAATGGTAAATAACTTGATTTTTCTTTTTGGTTGGTAAAGTTTTGAATGACTCTGGCCATTGCAAAAAAGCCACCAAAAATAACCGCTTCGGGTCTTATACCTGGCAAGAGAAACATCCATAAGGCAAGCTGATAATTTGATTTTCTTTTTTCTTTCCCTTCCTTATGCTCATAGTCAATGATATTTACAAGTCCGAGCAGCAGAGCGATGCTCCATACGCCTGTTTCTAGTAATGTAATTCCACACCAATCAAAATAACCGGGGATCAGGTAGAGAAAACTTAGGATACAAATACTATGAAGAGAAATGGGGAAAGTGGCCTTTAACCATGAGTCCGTCTTGGCCAGAAAATAGCCCAGGCCAGTGGATAATACCACAAAATTTAAGATAAAAATAATTTGTTCAGGTTTTGAGAATATTAGGAAAATCAAACCCCCGAAGAACGTCCATAAGAAAGAGGTAAAACCCTCCACCTTTTCACCACCTGCATTATAAACGAAGCCTTGCCCTTCGGCTAGGTGTTTCATATAAACAAAGTAGATATTGGCGTCATCAATACCGGTATAAACATATCCGTAGGATTTCCATGTAAGTATAATACATGTGGCTGCAAGTAGGCTATAGATTACCCAACGTATATGGAAGAAGGATTTTACGGAAGACATACTACATTAATCAATTGCAAAATTAGTATCTTTTTTGATGGGCTGTTTTTGGGTATGGAAATGCCTTTCATCAACAGTCAGAGGACATTAGAACGACCCGTATTTGCAACTTTAATAATAAATTTCGTATCTTTATAGTGTAATGGCCTTGGGAAGGGCAGTACTATCCTGTAAAGTAGATACAGATAGGGCAGGCCGTCCGGTCCCGATAGAGTTGGGAAGGCCCAAAAAGAATAAATGAAGAAGGTTTCTAAACTGCTATTAATAATCTGGGCTTTTTTATTGATCGGTTGTACTACCCAAGGTACCAGTTGGGACATAGATGCTTATGCCCCGGTGGCTGAAACCACCATGGATCTTTCAAACCTCATCGGGGACCAAAACCTCCAGGTACAAAGTGATAGTGCGGTCTGGCTGAATATAGATGAAACGGTTTTTAGCTTTGAGGTGGATACTTTAACCCAGTTTCCCACATTTGCTACTCCCTATAGCTTTCTCTGGCCTGGTGTTCCTACTACACTCCCTGCAGGAACAGCAATTCCCACCCAGGAGATCCCCATCAGTTTGCTGAATACGGGCATTGAACTAAGAGAATTGAAACTACAGGAAGGGAAACTAAAGTTATCAGCGAAGTCAACCGCCGCTGAAACTTTGATTTTTACCTATTACTCCCCGGCTGCATCCATTGGAGGTATCAGCTTTAGTTTTACCGATACAATTCGAGGTTTGGCTGTTGGCGAGGATACAGTTCTTTATGAAAAAGAATTTGATCTGGCTGGTTACAAAATTATTACTACGGGTCCTAACAATGATCAGCTCAATACCTTTTCTACCTATATTGATGTGACGGTTGGAAATAACCCGATTCCCCTGGCCACTAACCAGCTTATCTTTAAAATAACCAATGAGCTGAGTGAAATGAAGCCATCCTATGGTAAAGGGTATCTTGGGCAGTATGATTTTAGCCAGAGCAACGTTACGGCGAAACTGGATGTAATGAAATCTTTTGTAAGCGGATTACTCGATGTGGAACAACTCAGTCTGAATTTAACGGTGCATAACAGCATTGGTGCAGATGTAAAATTCAAACCCGTCTATTTTACCGCAACCAATAACAGAACCGGTTCATCCGTCTCCCTGATCCATCCGGGTATGGGTAACACTGTTAACATCAACCGGGCCTTTGAAACCGGAATAGCTGCCAATCCGGTCAATCCAACTTTTTACACCTATTCTTTTACTTCGGGAAATTCGAACATCGAATCTATTGTGGAATTATTACCGGATGAAATTACTTTTAGTGCTGACATGAAATTAAATCCCTATGGGAATATTGCAGGCTATACTGATTTTTATTATCTCGATTATCCGGCCCATGTGCAAATGCAATTACAGGCACCTCTTAAATTCTCATTGAGTCAACTCATGTTTGTGGATACACTAACCAATCCTTTTGCGGCGGTTAATCTTTTGGATGATGTGGTGGATGGACAATTTACCATTCGGGCTGAAAATAAATTTCCGGTTGCCCTCAATCTTCAGCTGTATACTTTAGACAATATGGGTGCTACAACCGATTCGGTGATGGTGAATGACCTCATTCCTGCTGCTCCGGTGGATGCTACAAATCGGGTGGTAGCTCCAGTTTCAGTAGACCTTATTGCCAGTGTAAATGCATCCAAACTTGCCAGTTTGAAATCTGCCACCAGTATTCGAATTAAAGCGATGTTCAATACGCAACCTGCTGCTGCTGGTCGATTACAAATGTATATTGACTACTACCTGAAAATTAAATTAATTGCTGATATTAAATACCATATTGAATTATGAGATGGACAGATAAAGGACTCCTTGTAGGCTTGCCCATGTTTTTCCTGTTCTCCAATTCGAACGTGATGAATTATTTTCATTTTAAGTATCCAACTCATCACCGCCAAATACAATTTCATACCCAGGCCCAGCTTGGCTCTAATGCCATTCATACTTCCTTCATCAATACCTTTCTTACCGGTAATTTTATTGATAATTCAATGAAAGCATCTGTTAGCGATAAACTCATGTCGAGCAACAACACATTTGGATTCGACTGGAATACAGAACTATCATTTACTAATTATAGTGATACATTATTGGGTAAAGACTGGGGTTATCAACTAGCCATTAGCAACCGTATCTATGGAGATTTTGCGTTTGAAAAAAATCTGTTTGATCTGGCCTTTTACGGGAATAAACCATTTCAGGGACAAAATGTTTCCTTGGCTCCGGCCCATGGAGAGATTATTTTTTATCAGCAATTCAAGCTTGGCTTTATCAAATCATTTTATGCTGAACAGGAGCATCATCGGTTTGGATTTGCATTTTCATTCTTAAATGGGAACAACCGGATGATGTTTGATTCGGGTAGAATGAATATGAACACCGATAGTGCCGGTAATTTTGTTGACATAGATGCCCAGATCTCATTGCTGAGAACAAACCCAGACTATAGTTATTTTTTATCAAACAATGGATCGGGTTTGGCGGTTGATCTGGCATACGATGGTTGTATCAACAACCGCCATAACATTCATATTTCACTCAACGATCTTGGATTCATTGGTTGGACCAGGCCAGGTCAAACGGCGGAAATCGATTCGATCATACATTTTACCGGAGTGCAAATCAATAACATTGTTACATCGGATGGAAATGAGTTTCAAAACTTTGTGGATTCGCTTGATGATAAATATGTTCGAACCAAAACTGAAACATTGGGGGCTATGATGTTACCCATGAATATTAATTTTAATTATACCTATGCCATCAAACCTGAAAAGATTTATTTGCAGGGAGGTATTCAAACAAAAAAAATGCGGAGTTTTTATCCACTGATCTATGCAAAGGGGATATTTTATCCACAAAAAAATATTGTGCTGTCAGCTATGTTTGGCTATGGAGGCTTCAGCAGATTTAATTTTGGAATTGACTTTGGGGTTGAATTTGCCAAAGGATATTCTTTATTGGTATACACCAAGAATGTAGAAGGTGTAATACCAAACACTTTTGGAACCGGGATAAGTGCAGGATTTAGGTTTAACAAAAGTTTTTAATTATGAAACGATTTCTTATTTTCTTTTTCTTCCTTTCTCAGGTTGTATTTGCTCAGCAAATAAAATTCTTCCATACATTCGGTGCCGGAATCTATGATTCCGGTGAAGGTGTCGTGCAATCAACCGATACAGGCTATGTGGTAGCGGGAATCACGACTCCTACAACCGGAAGCGGAACAGATATTCTTATGTATAAAACCGATAGTCTGGGATCTTTGATGTGGTATAAAAACATAGGATTAAATAATGCGCTTGAAGGTGCTAAATCAATAATAGGTAGTATTAGCGGGGGTGGGTATTTACTCGCTGGTTATCAGAACAACTTTGATACTTCCGGATATAATTTTTATGTTGTTAAGACCGACTTGAACGGGGATACTCTTTGGACCAAAAAATATGGTGGTTCCGATTGGGATATAGCATATTCTCTAGACACATTACAGGACAGCACATACGTAATTGCTGGTGAAACGTATAGTTTTGGAAATGGGAACCTCGACATGTATGTGATCCGGATCAATCAGATAGGGGACACATTGTGGACCCGAACATTTGGAGGTGCAAATGATGACTATGCAAGATATGTCTATGTAGACAGACATAATAACATAATGACCATCGGGACGACAAATAGTTTTGGTGCTGGTGGGACGGATATGTATATTATTTACATGAATGAAGACGGTGATACAATATGGACGAAAACATACGGTACAGTGGATGATGAATATGGCTACAGCGGTGATATGTACATTAATAATGGCAATGCGATGTCCTTTTTATACGGCTTCACCTCTTATTATGCGCCACATGATGCTCAAAAGATGCGCTTTTATCGGGCGGATACAACGAGTTGCGCATTAATTTTAGACCTTGGTGTATTAACAACGAACATAGAGATCGTTGATCATCCCAGAATTCGCAGAGATGGGCCAGGTAAATTCTATTATTGTTCTGATATACATAATAGCGGAGGTCTTAAAGATATCTTTCTCTCAAAGACATTTTATGGATTGGGTTTTGATTTGGCATCCAGTTTATTGTACCTACCCGATGAGGATATTCCACATGATATTCGAAAGTGCTTCGATCAGGGATATGTTTCTACAGGCGAAACGAAGTCTTTTGGTCCTGGACCTACAGCCAGTTTTATTTTAAAGACTGATACTTTTTTTGTATCACCTATAGTTCCTTTGGTCGAGATCGAGGACATTGATCAAATTAATTTCTCCATTTATCCCAATCCTGTAACCGAAGGAGTTGTTTATGTAGATGCCGGTTTCCCGATTGAGAGATTAGTAATTTATGACATGAATGGCAGGATCTTACAGTCGACAATCTGTCATCATAATGCTACGGAGCAAATCCAGCTGAATCCATTATCTTCCGGCATATACATACTTGAAGTAACCACCACAAAGGGTGTTGGCAGGAAGAAAATAATTGTAGGAAATTGATCACCAGAATCTCTCCCCTTTAAAAGCTTTGTCATAATCGGGTGTATCAAGCATTGCTTTCCATTCTTCACCCGTAAAATCCATTTTCTCTTTTAAGAAAACCCTTTTATAGGCTTTATAGGTCATGCTGTCGAAATGGATCCAACAGATCCTCGCCTGCCGGGTTTGGTAAAGATTTAAGTATACCAGAAACCCGAATAAACAAATAATGCCAACAAGAACAGGTTTTGATTTTTCACGGAGATATTGCAGAAAAAATGCGAGGAGGATCGCCATGAGTCCATAGGAATCGATCATGGTTCTCATACCAAAACTTCCACCATACCACCAGCACCACCAGCAGGAGATAACGTATAGGTTTAAAAAA
>JANWKQ010000183.1 GCA_025451295.1 Flavobacteriales bacterium
GATCATCTTTAACAGTATGCCGTATGCGGTATTTGAGAATATTGTCGGTGGTGTCGGAGGCAGTTTTTGAATAACTAAGTGATCCCAGATCATCATATCCATATATTTTATGCGGCTCCAGGGTTTGTGGCATGCTATAGGTATAACCAGCAAGCAGATCAATGCTGATATCATTTTTGATCTTATACTGTAAAAACATCATGGCATCTATTCCCCATATTCTCGATCTGCCAGTATTAAAGAATTTAAATCCAAGACCCTCTCCCTGACTACTCCAGTTACCCGCCGAAAACTCCACAAAATTTTCGTAATACTGTAAAAAACCAGCTACATCTACGTATCCAAAAAACTTTTTTCCAAACTTAAAGAGTTGCTTAATTCCCAATTCTCCATTCATACTACTCTCCGGTAGCAATGAATCATTACTAAAAAAACCATACCCGCCCGAATAAGTATTGATGTACCTTTCTCCAATCGTAGGAAAACGAAATCCCTGACCGAAAGAACCACGTAAAAAAGTTCCATCCGTAATCCTAAAATTCAACCCGGTCCTGAAAATAGGCTTAAATGCTTCTTTATTGTTGACCATAAAATATTCAAAACGACCACCCACTACCATGGTGAGTCTTGAAAAGAATTTTTTTTCTGCCTGGACATATCCTGCAACATTCCAGGAAACAGAACTGCTATCTGGAGTAGGGGCCTTTGTAAATACTTCACCCGCAGCATAGGTATAATTAGTGGTTACACCAAGAATAAAAGAGAGGTCTTTGGTAAGCCATTTCCATTTTTTGACATGCTTAAAGCTTTTATGATATTGTAATTCTGTATAAATCGTTGTGGATCGGCTGTCTTGTCTTATATCTGCGTCACTATAACTTTGAAATACCCTTGCTTTTAAGGAGATCCGATCATTCTTTTTTGAATAATAGCTAATGTAAGGGTCGAGATAATACATAAATACCTGAAAATTAGTCAGGGAGCCTGGAGCCATTTTATAAATGTTGCTATCGGCATTTTCCCAGAACTAGGATTGTGAATTATGGGAATAATAAAAGTTCCCATTCAACCCAAAGGTAAGTGCTTGTAGATTTTTAAGTCTGAAACGTGTGTTGAAATTAACCCTTCCTCCTTTATTGTATTCTCCCTGGTTAATGCGGTTCTGATTAAATTTTTGCGGAAGACCGAAGACCACTATGCTATCGGGCTCTCCACCCTTGTACCCCTGATCCCAGATAAACTGACCACCGACCACAAAATCCAATTCTACTTTTTTTCCTTTAATGATCCTTGAATGATAATAGTTCAATCCTGTTTTGATTGGATTAAAACCTTTCCAGGGAGTTTGATAGCTTTTGGCCGGATCATTATAAATACCTCCAAAAAAAGTAACCATCAATTCCGGTTTTGATTTAGGATATGCAGTTCGTATGTTGATTACACCATTGCTGGCACCAGACCCATAGAGAACCGAACCCGATCCTTTGATCACCTCAATCTGATCCATATTTTCCAGCGGTAAAAAATTCCATTCAGGTCTTCCTGCATCACCTCTTAGCATGGGTACATCATCGATCATGATGAGTACCTTACTTCCAAGACCTGCCGTAAAGCCACTTGCGCCGCGTATCTGTGGTTCAGCATCGACCACATTAATACCGGGTACCAGATCTACAGCAGCTGCACCGGAGGTCGCATTTCTGTTTTGGATCAGTGTAGGTTTGATCAGACTCGTACTAATGGTACTTTCTTCCAGTTTGGTTGCGTTCTTATTTTCGGAATATATATATTCATCCATTTCAAGAATGATATCCTGCATTTTAAGATTCAGAAAAACGATCTCTTCGTCTTTAATAGTAATAGGACGTTCCACAGGTTGATAACCTACACTTGAAAATTTGATCACATAATCACCCGGACCAATTTCGATGCGATAGAAACCATCAAAATCACTGATGGCTCCTTTCATGGAGTTATCATCAAAAGTATCAGTTTCGCTTGTATGTGGTTTGCTCAGATATACAGAGACAAGGGGTAGCGGTTCATTGGTTAATGAATCCGTAATTTTTCCCTGCACCGAACCGTTCGCTTGTGAGAATAATGGAGATAGTAAAAGAAAAGATATAAGGATTAAGTAAAGTTGTTTCATTCACTATATCAAGTTAGTGCCCTACAAACTTATGAAATAAGCCAATAAAACCAATAGGGAGTGGCAGCAGATTGCCAACAGATAAGAACTAATTTAGCTTCGAATCACCCGAACGAACAAAGAAAAAAATGGGGCCCCGTTAAGAACATTGTTCATTCATCAAAAACAACATTCTTAAATTAGATATGTCCTAAGTTCAACATTACATTAATAACGAGAACTACTGCATAAAATGCTGCGATAATTAATAGGAACCTTTTCATAATCTTTTGTTTTAAATTGTTATTATAACTGAGTAAACGACCGGTTGCGTTTATATGTTATAAAGAGATTAGCCCTGATATCAGCTTGTTTTTATCGGAAAAGTTGATTAAAATAAAACTAAAATAGTTGATATACAGTTACTTATATGGCTATATCGATAGAACATAAGTATAAGCTTATCGGATGTTTGGGGCACAAAAACATCCCTTTTTCATTGAAAATATCGCCTATTTTTGGGGTTAATCCAGGATAACAAGGCTTAGCTATCAGTTCACCCGTTACACTCAGAGAAAGTTCAACGGTTCGATTACAGATCGAGATGAAAAGTATTCTTTAATTCCAACAAGACCGGATTTTCCTTCACCATATTTTCGAATTTCTGCACAGGATCAATGGTCTTGGCAGTCATTTCTTCTATTTCCCGTTTTTCGGTTTGTATAGCAATAAACTGGTTATTTAACTTATCCCTCAAATACTGGGTAAACTCTTCCTTGTTTTTATTGAATTCAATTTCCTGGGGAGAATTATCAATCATAAAAATGACTGTATCCTCTTTTATTACTGCATCATCAGGTTTAATAGTATAGGCCCAGCTTTTTCGATTGAGCTTTACCTGCTCTCCAATATATACTTCGAGTGTTTTTTTGAGGAGTTCCTTGTCAAACAGTTCATGGGGTTTTTCAATCTGGCTAATAATGTGATCGTCGGCAGACTTCTCGTTTACTTTTGCCTTAATAGAGATCTTCGGACCTACAACCTGCACTTTTTTAACTGCGGGTTCTTCGGTCTTTTTTATTTTTACGGTAGGAGCTATCGTCTTTACAGTTCCGTTTTTACCGGTAGATGTTTTAGCTGCAAATGTCTTAAAAATGGGATCATTGAACTGTTCGTCTTCAGTCCAGTCTATTTCTGAGATTTTTTTTTTAGCTGTGATAACTGGAGTAATACCAATTCCACATGCAACCTTTTATTGTTGCTGGTGCGATAATGAATATCCGCATCATTCAGGATCTTTAAGGCAGCCAATAAATAAACGGTCTCACAAAGTTTAGCCTGTTGTAAATAACGGTCCCTTGTTTTTTCACCAACCTCAAGCAGGATTACCGTTGCCGGATCAAGACCCATTAACAGATTCCTGTAATGCTCCTGCAGTCCGGTCAAAAAATGCTGACCATCAAACCCATTTGCTAATACCTTATCATAGGTGATCAGCAAATCCTTATAATCTTCATTGAGGGCAGCTTCTGCTATTTTGAAAAAATAATCGTAGTCGAGGATATTCAGATTATCTATTACATCCTGGTAGGTGATCTTGCTTCCGGAAAAAGTAACAATGCGGTCAAAGATAGACAATGCATCCCGCAAAGCTCCATCTGCCTTTTGTGCAATTACGTATAATGCATCCGGGTCAGCCTCAATATTTTCTTTTACTGCAATCTTTCCAAGATGTTGTGCAATATCGTCGATCGTGATCCGGTGAAAATCGAATACCTGACAACGGGAAAGAATCGTCGGTAATATTTTATGCTTCTCAGTAGTTGCCAAAATAAAGATGGCATGTGCAGGTGGTTCTTCCAGCGTTTTTAAAAATGCATTAAAGGCGGCTGATGAAAGCATGTGTACCTCATCAATAATATAGATGCTGTATTTCCCTACTTGTGGAGCGATCCTCACTTGTTCAATTAATCTCCTGATGTCATCCACGCTGTTATTCGATGCAGCATCCAACTCGTGAATATTAAATGAATGAGACGTGTTGAATCCTAAGCATGACTCACAAACGTTACAAGGTTCAATATCATCTTTCAGGTTAAAGCAATTCAATGTCTTCGCCATGATCCTTGCACAGGTAGTTTTACCCACCCCCCGTGGACCACAAAAAAGCAATGCATGTGCTACCTTATTATTCTTAATGGCATTTTTTAAAGTGGAGGTAATATGAATCTGTCCAACCACATTGTCAAAGGTGGCAGGTCTGTATTTACGGGCAGAAACAATAAATTCGTTCATCTATATCAATCAATGCAAGCGAGGCCAAAAGTAGTAAATAGGAGGGCCATAAATCGCTCTGTTGATAAATTGTTATTTACTTGGTATTGTCCGGTTTTAAGGTTAGATTTGTAAGGTGAAACTGGCAAGAATATCCCTGGGATTCCTCATGCTGGCCGCGATCATCCTGAGATCTTTGCCGGATTCTGTTTTCAATTATTTTCATGAGCATACACACGTTTCTGCCAATGATACAGGAAAAGAAACGGGCATATCCATAGAAGATTATCAGCATAATTGTCATATCGAAGACTGGAATTTTGAATCCTTTGATGTGGTACAAAACCATTTTCAGCCTTTTCAACTTACCACTCATTGGTCATTGATTGTAGCTCATGATGAGCTTATCGTTCAATGTCAACCTTCACAAAACGGAAGAGCACCACCCATAGCCTGATCAATCCGGATCAGTTTTAATTTCAAATTTTTCATTTTTAATTCCTCAAGGTGCGCTTTATATTTTTATTTATTGGTATTACCGGTATTCTGTGGTCGCAAACCAACTGTTCATTTACTATTTCAGGCAAGGTAGTAACCAATGCAGATCGGGAGAAAATGTGTTTTGCGGATCTGATCATTAAGGAAACCGGAAAAATGGCTTCTGCCAACGAAGAAGGATACTATACCTTCGAAAATATATGCCCTGGTAAATATACCCTTGCCTGTATGCATGTCGGTTATTATACTGATGAATTTCTAATTGAGTTAACCAATTCCAATATCGGCCATGATTTCTACCTGAAGGAAGATGAACTCCGATTACATGATCATACTATTGAAGTACATCAGGATAAGATTGAATTAAGTCAACCTGCTTATGTGATGGAAGGTACTCATCTGGATAAATACCGGGCAGCTACTTTAGGAGAGACCATGAAAAGGATCACAGGTATGTACACACTGAATACTGGAAATTCTATTTCAAAACCTGTTCTTCACGGAATGCATAGCAAAAGGTTGTTGATCCTCAATAATGGGATTAGACAGGAAGGTCAGCAATGGGGACAGGAACACGGGCCGGAAATAGATGTTTTTGTCGCAAAGAAGATCACCATTGTGAAGGGCTCAAGCAGTGTTCGATATGGCTCCGATGCCATTGCAGGTGCTATTCTGGTGGAGCCGGCTGCTGTTATTGCACCAGCAGGCATTCGTGGAGATCTTTATCTGATGGGGAATTCAAACGGATGGGGTGGAGGAGCCTCTTTAATGCTCGAAGGAAGTTTTAGAAAATTATCTGCCCTTAGTTGGAGACTTCAAGGTTCTTTCAGAAAAAGCGGTGATGTTTCCACTCCAGGATATTTAATGGCCAATACAGCCATGGAAGAATATAATTTTTCAGCCGGAGTTGGATACTATAAGGAAAAGGCAGGTGTAGAGTTATTTTTTAGTATGTTCCATACGAATCTGGGTATATTTTCAGCTTCCCATTTTGGAAATCTCACGGATCTGCAGAATGCCATCAATGCTCCCCAACCATTGATCATGCGGGACTTCTCCTACACCATCGGAAAGCCTTCTCAGGATATTACCCATTATCTGGGTAAAGCAAAATCCTATTTAAAAACGGGTAAAAAAAGCAAACTGGAAATCACATTTGCCTACCAGGAAAATCGCAGAAAAGAATATGATGGTCACCAATCTACTTCCGGAACCATTGACGATCCATCCTTATTTTTTATTCTCCAGACGGTAACGGGTGAAGTAAACTGGCAGCATTCATTTCATAAGAAACTAAAAGGATCCATCGGCATCAATGGTCTTTATCAAACCAACCGGTGGGACGGGTTCTTTTTTATTCCGAATTTCAGGAATATCAATGGAGGTATCTATTGGTTTGAGAATCTTAAGCTCGGTCATTGGGACTTAGAAGGAGGTTTGCGTTATGATATTAGCAGCTTACAGGCATTTATGTACACCAATAATGTATACCAGAAGCCAGCCTTTCTTTATCACAATGTTTCTGCCAACTTCGGGGCTATTTATCATTTAAATGATCATTTTACTGCCCGAATAAACTATGGATTGGCCTGGCGACCTCCGCATGTAAGCGAACTATATAGTAATGGTCTCCATCATGGTTCTGCCAGTTTCGAAGTGGGTGATTCTACCCTAAAGCCAGAAAGGGCTCACAACTTAAACATTTCGGCCCAACTAAATTTTGAGCGATTTAAGCTTGAAATAACGGGATATTACTACTATATCCAGAATTACATCTATCTAAAACCAACCCTGCAGCCCGTTTTAACCATTCGGGGTGCTTTTCCCGGTTTCCAATATACTGGTGCTGATGTGGATATAAAAGGAGTGGATGTCGATATGGACATATATCTTACTAAAAGATTGGTGCTCAATTCGAAAACATCATTGTTATGGGCCTGGAATTATACTCAGAATGATCACCTGATGTATATGCCACCTTATCGGTTCGATCATGAGCTCACCTATAACTTTAAAGA
>JANWKQ010000184.1 GCA_025451295.1 Flavobacteriales bacterium
CTAACTACATGTTTGCGGTAACTAAAGTTAAGCTAATTCCTCTAATCTCAAGCAATTAACAAAAACAATTTTGTTAAAAACCTGTTGACAAATCAAAAACTCATTTATTAACAGCTGGACAGAAATTTTGGCCGGTGATGCTGTAAGATGAAAAAAGGTAAGGCAGTATCCTCACTTTTGATACGTGGACCTTTCCAACTCCACCATTTCTCCATCCTGCCAACATTTGGTGATCACATTAGTTTTGTTCACTCTTTCGAAAATGATCTCTTTGGATTCGACCTTTTCTGTGGAATGTAAAAGACAGGTCAACTTGTTATTTTTGACAATAAATTCAAATTGGAGCATTCCTTTTGTATTATTCCGGATGCGAAGATCTTTGTATCCGTATACAATGGTAGCATCTGCACCCAATGGAGTAAACCGGTTTTCCTCTGTATAAATATCCACCGAATGCGGATATCTTTCAAGGATCTCCAATCCATTGATCAAAGCCGCATGATAAATAATTCCGGAGAGCTGACAAAGACCGCCTCCTTCTTCTTCACAGAGTTTTCCATCCACCAGATTTCTTCCTTTTTTATATCCTTTACGAAGTGTTGGCTTGCCTACCATGTTCCAGAAAGAAAAAATTTCACCGGGAGCTAAACTATATTGTTGGATCTCCATCCCGGCGATCTTTAAATTATGGATCTTGTTTTCGAATAAATTACTTTGGAATATGGGTTGTTCAAGCGAGAAAATATGGTTAAATGGGATTACTTCCTTTCTGATTTTTGCAAAAAACCTGGCATCCCGGGTCCGGATATCTTTACCTGCTCTTAAACTTTGTTTAATAAAACGTTTTAATGGATATGGAATGTACTTCTTCATTTTATTTCGGGTACGATCATTCAATAAGAAGCATATTCTTTAACAGAGGAGTAGTAAAGTTATCCTGGCTCTAAATTACAAAATGGGATGTAAATAACCTTCTAATGATTGTACTTAGGCATGGAGGTTGAACCGCTGTCAAACTTCCAGGAAACGTTGAACATGAGAAACATATATCCGTCCGGATCCGTTGGATCTCCGCGCTGAGCGCCTGGCTCAGTGCCCGAAACTCCGGGGTTTGGATTGGCAAAATAGATGGCCTCAGGATTTGTACCAAAGATTGAAGGATCAACATAGGTCTGGCTGATATCATCCATATAATCTGAAAAAGATTTTCTATAACAAAGTTCCATATCAATCGAAAATGCTTCGCTCAGACGATACCTGAATCCAAGATTCACCGGAACCACAAAAGAAGTAAGTTGATATTCGGGCCGGGTTGATAAAATCCCCTGGCCTTCGGTATGAAGTGGTCGCAACTCAACGGTGTTTCCGTTATAATCACCCATTGGATTAAAATAACAGCCCGCTATACCGGTGGCAATATAACCGGTGATTTTTTTATAATCTTTTCGCCGGCGGTGGTGCTTGTTATGGGTAGGTTCATCCGGTAAAAAATAAAATTCCATCAATCCACCCCATTCAAACAGGGGAGAGGTAAACCCAAGATTTCTGAATTCTCTTCCGGGATAAGAAGTATATTGATCATGTCCTTTTAATATTCCATATTGAAGGTTAACACGAAAAGCCAGAAAATGATTCACGCGATATCGTCCGCCGATCATAAAACTGGGTCTTAAGGATGCAAAATCGAAATCGGCCAGAAAATTGGTCCCGACCTGATCTGCTCCTCCGGCATCTCCCATAAATTGGGTGAATCCGACACCGGCCATGAGTTCAAGTTGCTGAAATTGTCCAAAGGTGGTTGTTCCGTATGGATGTCCATGTGGTGTAAGTTGGGCCTGAATGGTGCCCGATAAAAAAACAAACAGGATGATTGTTCCTAGGTATATTTTCTTCATAAGCCTGGTATTACTTGGTTCTTACGTCAAATCTAACAAAAAAAGCAGTGTGATGTGTAAATTAAGAATAGTTTAATTTTCAGGTCTGATTTCTAAATGACTTTATGAGTAAGGGTCGCAGACTGATTAAAATGCTTTAATAAAATTATAATAGGGTGGGTGATCCCGGCTTAATCGTAATAAGTTATTTCGCGTTCGATGATCAGATGAAGTATACCGTTTTTATAAAAGGATTTTTTTATCCAGTTGTTATGGGAATCATATTCATACTTATAGGTTTTTATCTCAGGATATCCATCTCTTAACTTCCATACATCATTTGAAAACTCATTGCCAAGATTATCAATACCCGTTTTTTTAACAATACGAGATGATTTCCAGATGCATGGGCCCTTTCTCCAGTTATTGAATGCTTTCCCTTTTCCTGTATCATGCCACCCACATTTTTTGTGAAAATATCTTTGTGCATGTCTGCCCTGGTATGCGTTGGTCCAATGTTGTTTTCTAATGCTGATTATATCACCAGATTTATTTAATTCATACCATGTTGTATCAGATTTTCCAAGATCATGATTTATTTTGATATATCCCAAACCATCGTTGGAATAGACATAGAATGTTTCTTCGTCCGTTTTTTTTATTCTTCGGGTGAGAGGGCCCCTGGAATGCATGATCTCTTTTGCAGATTCAAAGACGATGGTTCCAGATGGATCGTATAGGGTAATGTAAACAGAATTATCAAAATATCCGGGTGTATGATATCGATCAATCACTTTGGTGATGCTCGCATCATTTTGGGCATATCTGGCAGACCAAACAAAATCCTTCGGCACAGTGGTAGACTTTTCCAGTGTAATGATCGAATCTCTTCTATATTTGGTGATCATGGTTACAACCATTCCGACCTGCGTCTCTACTCTTTTAATTTCAAATCCTTTTTTATTATAAAAAAAATCGGTTACCGTATTTTTCTCCACCGAATCCGGAAATATTTCTTCTTTTTTAGTTAGCAGATCATTCTGATAGTGATTTTTTTGAATATAGGCGGTATCATTATTCCTGTTGTTCGCAAAAATACGAATGGTATGACCTGACTGATCAAATTCATAGCCATAGCTGTGAACGGCCTTGTCGATATAGATCCCCATGGCCCTGAAACAGGACTTGATGCTGTCGGGTTGATCCGGATAAACCACTTTCTCAAATAATGTTTTGATCCCGGTGGTATTTTCAATAGAAAGGGAATGGGTATGACGGTAGTTTTCTTTTTGGGAAAAGGATGGAATGTTGGATGAAATGAGAAGAAAGACCAGAATAATATATGCACAAACCTTTTTCATAAGCATTCAAACTTCTTACTTACTTCAATATTCAACATTCATTATTCATCGGATCTGTGGTTCATTTGAATGTCGAATATCGAACTGAAGAATATCGAATGATGAACGATGATATTGATCATATATCCTACATATTTCTTCTATATTGTCCACCCACCTCAAAAAGCGCCTGCGTGATCTGTCCAAGCGAACAATGTTTGCTTACTTCCATTAATTTTTCGAAAATATTTTCATTCTTAATGGCCGCAAGTTGAATATCTCTTAACAACTGTGGACTCTTATCCTCATTGAATTTATGCAGATCATTGAGCATCGAGATCTGGTATTCTTTTTCTTCGGTGGTGGAACGGATCACTTCTTTTGGAATGATGGTAGGAGAACCCTGACTGCTTAAAAATGTATTCACGCCAATGATCGGATATTCACCCGTATGTTTCAGCATTTCATAATACATACTTTCTTCCTGGATCTTTCCCCGCTGATACATGGTTTCCATGGCTCCTAATGCGCCACCTCTTTCGGTTAGGCGATCAAATTCTACCATCACGGCTTCTTCTACCAGGTCTGTCAACTCTTCAATAATAAAGGATCCCTGTATCGGGTTTTCATTTTTTGCCAATCCCAATTCTTTATTGATGATGAGCTGGATCGCCATGGCTCTTCTTACCGATCCTTCCGTTGGTGTGGTAATCGCCTCATCATAAGCATTCGTATGTAAACTCTGACAGTTATCATAGATCGCATACAAAGCCTGTAAGGTTGTACGGATGTCATTGAAATCAATTTCCTGGGCATGTAAACTGCGGCCTGATGTCTGGATATGATATTTCAACATCTGGCTTCTTTCATTCGCATGGTATAAATTTTTCATCGCCTTCGACCAGATCCTTCTGGCAACACGACCGATCACCGAATATTCCGGATCGATGCCGTTGCTGAAAAAGAAAGATAAGTTGGGTGCAAAGGCATTGATGTCCATTCCTCGGCTGCGGTAATACTCCACGTATGTAAATCCGTTGGCTAAAGTAAATGCCAGCTGTGATATCGGATTCGCCCCTGCTTCTGCAATATGATAACCACTAATGGAAACCGAATAAAAATTCCGGATACCATTCGTAATAAAATACTGCTGCATATCACCCATTACCCTCAACGAAAATTCAGTGGAGAATATACAGGTATTTTGTGCCTGGTCTTCTTTTAAGATGTCCGCCTGCACGGTTCCGCGAACCTGTGCAATGGTTTCTGTTTTTATTTTAAGGTATACATCAGCGGGTAAAACCTGATCCCCGGTTAATCCCAATAACATTAATCCCAATCCATCATTCCCTTGTGGGATCTCACCCTGGTAAACCGGTTGTTTCATGCCCTTGGCCGAAAATATTTTTTCGATCTTCGCTTTGATCTCTTTTTCTAATCCGTTTTCCTTAATATATTTTTCGCAATTCTGGTCGATGGCAGCATTCATAAAGAAAGCTGCGATTGTAGGTGCCGGACCATTGATCGTCATACTCACCGAAGTATTGGGTGCCGAGAGATCAAAGCCACTGTATAATTTTTTTGCATCATCCAGACAACAAATGCTAACACCGCTATTGCCTACTTTACCATAAATATCGGGTCGGCGATCCGGATCACGTCCATATAAAGTAACCGAATCAAAAGCAGTGCTCAAACGTTTCGCGGGTAAACCTAAACTTACATAATGGAATCGTTTATTGGTCCGCTCAGGTCCGCCTTCACCTGCAAACATTCTGGTTGGATCTTCATTTTCTCGTTTAAATGGAAATACACCCGAGGTATATGGGAAATATCCGGGAAAATTTTCCTGCAACTGCCATTTCAATAAATCGCCCCATGCCTTGTATTTGGGTGAGGAAACTTTGGGCACTTTGGTATGTGATAAAGATTCGTAATAGGTCTGGATCTTTATTTCTTTGTTGCGTACCTTAAAAATAAATTCATCTTTTGTATAAGCTTCTGCCAGGGCAGGGTAAGATTCAATCAGTTTCCAGTTATGACCATCGAGTTTTAATTTGATCTCTTCATATTCTTTTTCAAGATGATCTGCTAATTGTTCGTTACCCTTTTTTGTTTTAACGATTTCAATCGAATTTCTCAGCGAATATAATTGTTGGGCAATTTCTCCCTGTTCTTCTGCCCATTGATTGTATTTTCTTACCGTATCACTGATTTCTGATAAATACCTGGTTCTTTGTGGTGGAATGATATAAATTTTTTCACTCATCTCATCACTCGTATGGAAAGAACTTTTTAAAGGAGCCGCTGTTTTTTCATGAATAGTATCCATCACAGCTTTGTACAAACTGTTCATGCCCGGATCATTAAATTGGGAGGCGATGGTTCCAAATACAGGCAATTTTTCATCATCTACTTCCCATAGCTGATGATTGCGTTTATATTGTTTTTTTACATCACGGATGGCATCCAGGGCGCCACGCTTGTCAAATTTGTTGAGTGCAATAATGTCGGCGAAGTCGAGCATATCAATCTTCTCCAATTGGGTAGCGGCACCATATTCAGGTGTCATTACATATAAACTTACATTGCTATGTTCAATAATTTCGGTATCACTTTGTCCAATCCCGCTGGTTTCTAAAATGATAAGATCGAATTGGGCGGCCTTTAAAATATCCACCGCTTCTTTTACATGTTTGCTTAAGGCTAAATTACTTTGACGTGTAGCTAAAGATCGCATGTACACCCGCGGACTGTTGATCGAATTCATCCGGATCCTGTCACCTAACAATGCACCACCTGTTTTTCTTTTGGATGGATCAACCGAAACGATCCCGATCTTTTTGTCGGTAAAGTCAATGAGAAAACGACGTACCAGTTCATCTACCAGGCTGCTTTTTCCGGCACCACCGGTACCTGTAATACCAAGTACAGGGGTTTTGCTTTTCGTTGCTTTTTTATTGATCTCTTCAAAAATAGCTTTGTTATCCTCCGGATAATTTTCTGCCGCAGAAATGAGGGTAGCAATTGATTTCGGATCCTGTTCATCCAGATGTGCTGCTTCACCGTTTAACCGATAACCGGTGGGGAAATCAGATTTCATCATCAGGTCATTGATCATTCCCTGCAATCCCATTGATCTTCCGTCATCCGGCGAATAAATTCTGGCGATGCCGTAGGTATGCAATTCTTCAATTTCTGTAGGTAGAATAACACCACCACCACCACCAAATATTTTTATGTGACCACAACCTTTTTCCTTCAGCAGGTCGTACATATATTTAAAATATTCGATGTGTCCGCCCTGGTAACTGGTAATGGCAATGGCATTGGCATCTTCCTGTATGGCGCAATTCACCACTTCTTCCACACTGCGGTCATGACCTAAATGAATTACTTCGGCGCCCGTGGCCTGTATAATTCTGCGCATAATATTAATGGCAGCGTCATGTCCGTCGAAAAGCGATGCAGCCGTAACAATTCTTATCTTATTCTTAGCCTGGTAAACAGTAGTTTCTGACATACTACAAATATAAGGAAAAACGATGTAAGTCGATATGACTTAGGATCCAAGATTTAGGAATGGACACTTTTTGAGAGTTTAGGTCTTAAGTGTTGAGGCATACGGCCTTTAACCATATAAATTCAATTGATAAATGACTAATAGCTTGGGATTTTGGATAGTATTTTTTAGATTTGATGGAGTCCAACTTTATGAGGAGATCTGTTTTATTACTGGTATTATTCTTAATCGGAACTAAATGTTTTTCCCAGGTAATTGATTCCACTCTGTCGGGCGGTTTCAGAACTTGTGGAATATCGCCGGAATTAATAAGTTATTATAATGATCTTGAATATAAACGTATTGTTCCTGGCCCTGGCGAAAGTCATGTCCCTTTTACGTTGTTTCCTGCCGGGGGAAAAATGACTTGTGGAAGATTTATCCTCTATTTTGAGGATTTTTATTATAACGAAGGTTTTTTTGATCCAGGTTTAGGATTGGATCGCCGAAATACATTTTGTGCAGTAGTTAATTATGTACAATCGGTCCTGAGTATGCAAAATCTAATCACCAACAATGAGTTTATTGATGTGCATGTATTGCGATCCTATGCACCACCTCCATCTACCTTTGGTGCCCCCCTCTTATATTCTGCACTTGCGGAAGCAGGACCCATTTATCCTGCCTCTTATTCATCCTCCAGTTCTAATACAGCGGGAATTTTCAATGGCTATTCCTATGATCATATTATTA
>JANWKQ010000185.1 GCA_025451295.1 Flavobacteriales bacterium
ATGATAAGTATAAATCACTTTAATAATTTAAATTTATGAAACATAAGAATCGTGAATTCGTAGTGACTGGTGCAGGTCAGAATACTGTTCTTGCAAATGAAATTAGCTCTAACGGAAACGAGGGGAGTCTTCAGCCAGCATCTGCAATGATGAATGAATTTAACGGACAGGTAGCAGTTATTACAGGAGCCGCTTCGGGCATAGGGCTGGCTATTGCTCAAAAATTACTACAGGCAGGCGCACAGGTTGCTTTATTAGACATTAACGGAACAGGTTTGAAAACAGAGTTCAAAAAATATAAGGCAAAAGCCAGCTTATTCACGGTAGATGTTACTCAACAATCATTGATTGATAAAACTATTGAAGAAATCATAAATCAATTTGGAAAAATTGATATACTGATCAATTGTGCAGGTATCACAGGTATTACCGACGGGCTAAGCCATGAAGTTAGCAGCGAAGACCTGCATAAGGTATTTGAATTGAATTTCATGAGCTGTTTTTATACCACCAGGGCAGTTATTCCGCATATGCTGAAAATGAATTATGGACGAATATTGCATATGGCGTCTATTGCAGGCAAAGAAGGCAATGCAAGAATGCTTGCCTATTCTTCATCAAAAGCAGCGCTGATCGGGATGACAAAGGTTCAGGGAAAAGAATATGCCGAAACGGGAATTACGGTGAACGCAATGGCGCCTGCCGTAATAAGAACACCCCTTGTAGATGGAGTGCCTGAGGAACAGGTAAAATATATGACAGATAAGATACCAATGAGAAGATGTGGAACACTGGAAGAAGTTACCAATCTTGCTGCCTATATTGTATCGAAACAAAATAGTTTTACAACAGGATTTACTTTTGATTTAACCGGTGGCCGGGCTACTTACTAAAAATTACTTACAAACTACACCCCTATAAAATGAAAATCCTTTATTACAGGAAAGGCGATAAATTATTGCCTGGAATTATGACTAATAATGGTGTTATTAGTATCAATGATTCCGAGATCTTTTTCAACGAAAAAGAGAATATTGATTTTCTATTAACCAAACAAAATATTGAAAAGCTGAAACAGTCAATGCCGGCATTTCTGGATCAATTTGAATTAATATCTGAAGAAAGCCTGGTCATTGGTCCTTGTGTTCCCAAACCTCCTAAAATTATTTGTATAGGTTTGAATTACCGGAAACATGCTATTGAAAGTGGTATGCCAATACCTACTGTTCCTATTGCATTTACAAAATATAGCAATACACTTACAGAGTATTGCAATGATATCCCACTTGGAACAGAAGGTGAGCAATTTGATTATGAAGTAGAGCTGGGTATTGTAATGGGGAGTACATGTAAAAATGTTTTGAAAGAAGATGCATTAAGCCATGTATTGGGTTATTGTGTAGCGAATGACCTTTCCTGCAGGGATCTCCAGTTTAAAACATCACAATGGTTATTAGGCAAGAGTCTTGATCATTTTCTACCGTTGGGAAAATATATAGTCACCGCCGATGAAGTGGGGGATCCTCAGAATTTACAACTTACGTGCACGTTGAACGGCGAATTGCGACAAAATTCAAATACCGCTGATATGATATTTTCGGTGGCAGAGATCATTTCATTTTTGTCAAAATATATGACACTTGAACCGGGGGATTTGATTTTAACCGGAACACCCGAGGGTGTGATAATGGGTCTGCCGGAAAAAAAATGGTTAAAACCAGGAGATATTGTCAGGGTTGAGATTGAGAAACTTGGTTATTCAGAAAACAGGATGGTATAAGACAGGCCCTAGACTTTAGACATGAAGTGGAAAGGATTTATCTCCCGGGATGTGGTTGGTCTTTCAATGGATTAATTACATTTTGAAATGAAACCGGATGCCGGAACATTATCATGGTAAATTTTAAAGTAAAAGCCTTTTCATTATGTATAGAAGAAGTTTTGTAAAACAGGCCGGTACCGTTGCTGCAGGGGCTGTTATTGCCCCTCATTTGTTAACCACGAGTGCTGCTAAAAAACGAATTGCCATGGTGGGTACTGGCATTCGCGGAACAGGTATGTGGGGTACACCTGTAGTCCAGGAATTCAGCGACCTGGTAGAATTCGTGGGCCTTTGTGATATCAATCCGGGGCGTGTTCAGACAGCAAAAGACATGTTGAAATTAAACTGTCCTGTCTATACAGATTTTGACAAGATGATGAAGGAGGCAAGGCCTGAGATCCTGATCGTTACGACTGTTGATGCTACACACAGTGAATTTATCATCAAAGGGATGGAATATGGTGCAGATATTGTCACCGAAAAGCCAATGACCACCGACGAAAAGCAATGCCAGGCTATATTGGATGCAGAAAAAAAGACCGGGAAAAAAGTAAGGGTTACTTTTAATTACAGGTATGCTCCTCACCGGCAAAAAATATACGAGTTATTAAGAAGCGGCCTGATTGGTACTATAACATCAGCCGACTTCCATTGGTACCTGGATGTATATCATGGTGCTGATTATTTCCGTCGCTGGCACAGGCTACGGGAAAAAAGCGGTTCTTTATTGGTACACAAAGCCTCACATCATTTTGATCTATTGAACTGGTGGCTGCAATCAGAACCTGAAGAAGTATTTGGTTATGGTGCTTTGGAATTTTACGGGAAAAATAATTCTTTCCGTTCAAGTCATTGCCGTCCCTGCCCCTATAAAAGTCAATGCCGCTTTTATTGGGATGTAAACAAAGACCCTGAATTGGTAAAACTGTACGTGGATAATGAAAAATACGATGGATACCACCGGGATGGCTGTGTATGGAAAGAGGATATCAACATCTTTGATAAAATGGCTGTACAGATTAAATATGCCAATAAGGTACAGGTAAGTTATTCCTTAACCACTTATTCACCTTATGAAGGGTATCGTATTGCATTTAATGGGACCAAGGGACGCATTGAAGCCTGGATCAGGGAAAAACAACCGTGGGATGAAGCGCCCTATGATGAGATCCAGGTAACTACGATTTTTGATAAACGTGAATTGATACGGATTCCAAATAATGAAGTGGGGCATGGCGGGGGTGACGCCCGTCTCCGCAAGGATATATTTAACCCGGACGGAAAGGACATCTATCGCCAGGCGGCTAACAGCCGTGATGGCGCCATGGCGATATTAATTGGAATTGCCGCAAGGAATAGTATTTACACAGGTAAGCCGGTCAGGATAAGTGACCTGACTTCTTTAAAGCCTTTGGATAAACTTTCCTGATCGATGGGTTTTGTGCAGGGATGACAGGTATCTTTCTCCGGATAGACGGACAAGAGGGTAGAAGACCATGGAGAGGGGAAATCTCCGGTTAAAAGATGATTTTTATAACTTTAAGCAAGACTAATAAATATGAATGTAAGTGTTTCAAAACTTTTAAGATATTTCATTGTTATTTTTTTACCAGCCATTACTTCCTGTAAATCTTCTCACATATATAAAACTTCAATAGTAACTGATAATGGTTATCATAGCGGGTATGATGACACCACAATGACCGCCGACAACAGTTCTATCCTGATGCCATATAATCGCTTTATTGACCCTGCCGGCACTGTTATACGTTTTGGCAATCCGACATTGGAAAACCATAGTCTAGATTGTGCAATGCTTCCCGGACAAAATATATTGGCAGTTGAAGATCGTTATGGACTTGCCTTCCTGGATATTCAGCATAACAAATTACTGTATCATTTGGATTATGATGGGCCTTATAAGGGGATGATGAGTACTTATTCGGGTATTAAAACAGTAGAATACGAAAATTCTATACACATATTTTGGGGAGCTTCCCTTCCTGATCAGCATAAAAATTCATTTATTATGGATGCAATATGGAACGGGGAAAAGGCAATAATAAATAGCTCCATTCCATTTGATGGTATTACGCCTTCGCCTATGGCTTTGCCAAATGATATTGCTATCAATAATGAAGGGGGAGAACACTATTTGTATGTGGTATTAAACGGAAACAATCAGCTTACTAAATTAAGATTAAAGGATAAAAAAGTAATCTGGACCAAAGCAACAGGCATGGCTCCTTTTGGGTTGGCACTAACTTCTTCAAGAGCGTACGTAAGCAACTGGGCCGGTGCTGTTCCGACTGATGCTTCAAAAGAAACGGCAGGGATTCCTTATGCCAGCGTTTATATAGATCCCCGAACCGGTGCTACTTCATCCGGCACAGTGAGTGTTATTGATCTGGAGAGTGGAAAGAAATTAAGCGAGATAGAAGCAGGCTTGCATCCCAATGCTATAATTGCGAGCAAAGATCAGCAGTTCGTGTATGTTGCCAATGGGAACAGTGATGATGTTTCTGTTATCAGTACAGCAAACGATAAAGTTGTTGAACTGATCTCTGTCCGTTTAAACGACGAAGAAAATTCGTTTATTGGCGACTCGCCTAATGGGCTTGCCATTGATAATAGTGGTACTACGTTGTATGTTTCTAATGGCATGGATAATGCTATTGCAGTTGTGAAGCTTGGAACAAAATCATCTGTATCAGGAAAAGGGAAATCTTTTGTCGATGGGTTTATTCCGACTGAAGCTTACCCGGCAGGTATAGTATTAGCCAATGAAACATTATATATAGCTAATCTTGAAGGAGAGGGGGCCAGGGTTTCAACTAAGAAAGGTTTCAATATTCATCAGCAGGAAGCAACTGTATCTATTATTCCTATACCTGACAAAATCACATTAAAAGCATATACATCAAGAGTTGAAGGGGCTAACTTGCTATTTAGAACCAAACTTAGCAAACTGTTACCACGAAAGGGAATTGCTCCAAAACCTGTTCCTGAACGCATAGGCGAGCCGTCAGTTTTTAAACACGTACTTTATATCATAAAGGAAAATAAGACTTATGATCAAGTCTTTGGTGATATGCCGGAAGGAAATGGGATGAAATCTTTATGTGTTTATGGCAACGAGATAACGCCAAATCAGCATAAGCTTGCAAAAGATTACTTGTTGCTGGACAATTTTTATGCATCCGGTAAATCATCTGGTGAAGGTCATTCATGGACAGATGCTGCAATAGTAACAGATTATGTAGAGAAAAATGTTCGGGCCTGGTTTAAAAGCTATCCACATGTTTTAGGAGATGCGTTGGTGTATAGCAAAGAAGGATTTCTATGGAATAATGCATTAGATCACGGTAAAACAGTCAGAATATATGGAGAAGCCTGTGAGCCGAAATTGGATCCTCGCTTAAATTGGACAGATATATACAAGTTACACGTTGATGGCAAGCCATTTGAATTTACGAATACAACTACTATATCCAGGATAGGTCCGATCTTATCCCAGGCTTATCCCTGTTATGATGGTGTACTGATCAACGATCAGCTTCGGGCTGATGCGTTTATTAAAGAACTGAAAGCATTTGAAAAAATGCCAGGGGATCAGTTACCAGAATTGATGATAATGGCTTTGCCCTCAGACCATACATCAGGTTCGCGGGAAGGATTTCCAACTCCAAGAGCCATGATTGCCGACAATGACCTGGCTTTTGGAAGAATTATTGAGGCCCTTACAAAGAGTCGTTTTTGGGACTCAACCGTAGTATTCGTAACAGAAGACGATTCCCAGGGCGGATGGGATCATGTATCTGCTTACAGGACAACAGGGTTTGTAATAAGCCCCTATTCATGGTTGCAAAAAACGATTCATACCAATTATAACCAAACCTGTATGGTTCGTACAATTGAACAGATTTTGGGTATACCGCCAATGAATGTTATTGACGCTACAGCATTGCCTATGTTTGATTGTTTCGGTGAAAATTTCAATAAGGCATCCTATTCATTTCTAAAAAACAATATTCCTTTAAATGAGATGAATAAAAGCTCAGCTTCATTAAACGGGAAAGCAAAAGAATATGCAATTCTTTCTTCCTCTTCCCAGTTTGACCATATTGATGGAGGGGATGATGATCTTTTAAACCGGATTTTGTGGTTTGCTGCGATGGGTAAAAAACCATACCCAAAGAAAATGACGATCCCCAAAAAAGAAAGAAAAGAAGATGATGATTAGAAGAATAAAAATTAGGTTTAAGAAATGGGATTTCTGTAAACACTATAAATAATTTCTTATGTCACAATCCCGTATAAATTTTATCAAACAAGCTAATGAGAAAAGATATCGAATTGGTTTTATAGATAAATCTTAGATAAAAAAATATATATGCATCTTCAACTATTTGATTATTGTATTATAGCACTCTATTTTCTAATTGTCATAGGGATTGGCTGGATGCTGAAGAAAAGAGTGAAGACAGGGAATGATTTTTTGATGAGCAACCGCCGAATCCCTTTATGGATAACCTCACTGGCTTTTATCTCGGCCAACCTTGGTGCACAAGAGGTTTTGGGAATGTCTGCCAGTGGTGCTAAATATGGACTATACACTGTGCATTTTTACTGGCTTGGTGCAGCATTTGCTATGATCTTTCTTGGTATTTATATGATGCCGTTTTATTATGGCAGTAAAGCCCGCAGTGTTCCTGAATATTTGCGACTACGCTTTGATGAGAAGACCAGGACATTTAACGCCTTGACTTTTGCTGTAATGACAATTTTTTCCTCCGGTATTTCTTTGTATGCCCTGGCCATGCTGATGGAGACAATATTGGGATGGGATTTTGCTATTACAGTCTGGATTGCGGCAGGCATTGTTTTTATTTATACTTTTTTGGGAGGATTGACTAGTGCTGTGTACAACGAAGTATTGCAGTTCTTTCTTATCGTTATTGGGATCGCTCCATTAATATATATAGGGATGGACCGGGCTGGTGGCATAGATGGTATTATTCGTAATGTTGAGGATGCAAAACTACATGTATGGAAGGGAATGGGAAGCGCTGCCACCAATCCAATGGGGGTAGATGCATTCAGCATGATATTCGGTTTGGGATTTGTATTGGCATTCGGTTATTGGTGCA
>JANWKQ010000186.1 GCA_025451295.1 Flavobacteriales bacterium
ACCCGTCTTCAGTGGACTGGTATTTCTGGTAATTACAGGACCTATGCAGCTTCTTTCGATATGCATGTAGACCCCATCCAGGGTGGTATCGGTATCCGTTTTATGCGTGACGAAGCCGGGCAGGCCACCATCACCAGTCATAACCTGGCCATTATGTATTCTTACCAGATCAAGCTTTCCCGTAAACTCTCCATGAGACTGGGAGCTGAGATCGGGTTTATGCAAAGATCCCTCAATACCAGGAACCTTACTTTTGGAGACCAGATCGACGACCGTTATGGATTTGTTTATGCCACTCAGGAGGTTTTCGATAATGCTGATAAAATTATGTTCGATGCCGGTGCCGGTGCGGTTATATATAGCGACATTTTCTACGGAGGGGTTGCTTTCCACCACATTACCGAACCGAATGAGGGATTCCTTGGAAACTCTAAATTACCATTCAAGTTTACGGCGCATCTGGGAGCTATGATCCCAATTGGTCGTGGCCGTAAATATGCAGGAGAGGCTTTCATTTCTCCAAACCTCCTGTTCCAGTTACAACAGTCGTTTTACCAGTTGAATGTAGGTATTTATGCCGGTAAAGGTCCGTTTGTGGGTGGTCTCTGGTACAGAAGCAATGACTCATTCATCGCTTTGGTTGGTTTCCAGAAAGGAATCTTCAAAATCGGATATTCGTATGATATTACAATCTCAAGGTTAACCAATGCAACTGCGGGTTCTCATGAGATCTCCCTGGGCTTCCAGTTTAGCTGTAAAGAGCCCCGTAAGAAATTCAGAACTGTTAAATGTCCGTCTTTCTAAGAACCTTATTAATCAAGTGAGATATACCAAAAATGCCAAAACTTCGTTATATTTATTAATATAATTCACCAAACAACATGAAATCTCTATCTAATCTTAAGTACGTTGGAATGATTGCTTCTGCAGCAATCGTGCTTTCTTCCTGTACCAAAGAAGTAAGCCGCACCACTGGTTGGAACTACAATGATCCTAACAACGGTGGTTACGAAAAAATTCCATACATCGAACAAGAAACCGGACCCGGATTGGTTCTCATTGAAGGAGGTACCTTTACCATGGGCCGTGTGGAGCAAGAAGTAAACTACAACTGGGATAATATCCCACGTCGTGTAACCGTGTCATCATTCTATATGGATGAGACCGAAGTTACCAACCTCGACTATCGTGAGTACTTGTATTGGCTTACCCGGGTTTTCGGAGAAGATTATCCTGAGGTGGTAAAAAAAGCAAAACCGGATACCCTTGTTTGGAGATCAAAGCTTGCTTTCAATGAGCCATATGTTGAATATTATTTCCGTCACCCTGCTTACCAGGATTATCCAGTGGTAGGAGTGAACTGGTTACAGGCTTCTGACTATTGCGCATGGAGAACTGATCGTGTAAACGAAACAATTCTTATCCGTGAAGGTGTATTATTTGTAAATCCAAATCAGGTAGCTGAAGATAACTTTAATACAGAAGCTTATCTGGAAGGTCAGTATGAAGGTTTGATCAACGAGAAATCTCAGTTGGAAAACCTGGGTCCGGGCGGTGGATATCGTCGGGTACGTGTAGAAGATGGAATTCTTCTTCCAAAGTATCGTCTCCCAACAGAAGCTGAGTGGGAATATGCCGCTCTGTCTTTAATTGGAAATACCGATCCTGAAACAGATCGTGAGATCGTTAAACAAAGAAGATTATATCCATGGAACGGACATATTGCCCGTAATCCATATGATGATTGGAAAGGAGATTTCTTAGCTAACTTCCGCAGAGGTCGCGGTGATATGATGGGTGCTGCGGGTCGTTTAAATGACCAGGCAGACATTACAGCTCCTGTATTCAACTATTGGCCGAATGATTATGGTTTATATTGTATGGCAGGTAACGTTGCTGAGTGGACCATGGATCTGTATCGTCCTTTGAATACTTTGGATAATGATGAGTTCCGTCCACACAGAGGAAATGTATTCAAGAAAAAATTATTGGATCAGGAAGGAAACGTAGCAGAGAAAGATAGTCTTGGTCGCATTATTACTGTAAACGTTACTGAGGATGATGCCTTAGGTCGCAGAAATTATAAGAAATCGGATTATAGAGATTACCTAGATGGTGATTTCGAATCATCTGTTTATTATAATGATCCATCTTATACTGATCCATTAAAACAAAATGAATTAATGTATGAGTTTGGTATTGTTTCCCTGATCAACAATAAAGCACGTGTTGTAAAAGGAGGTTCATGGAAAGATCCTGCTTACTGGCTGGTTCCTGGAACACGTAGATTCCATGACGAAACTTTAGCTACAGACTGGATCGGTTTCCGTTGTTGCATGGATCGTTTAGGGTCACCTGTTGGTTTGGGTAAAGGATACGACAGAAAGAGAATGGGTGGTGGACAATATGCTAAATAAGAAGTAAAGAATATTATCATATAGAAGCCCTCTCGGAAAACCGGGAGGGCTTTTTTGTTTCAGGTAATTGAATGTAAGGTCGGATTTCTTAAAAGGATCAAGTGTGGTTTAGTTATTTGACTACGGAATATTAGATGTCAAATTTCTGCAAACCAGTGATTTATATTATAAAAATAGGATCGTTTAGAAAGAACCTTTGAATATTTTCTTGTCGTATTTCTACGATAGTTTTGTCGTATTTCTACGACAATTAATTTTAATAATTTACTGACGTCTAATGAATTAAATAAAATTTTAAGAGTATCTCATTTTTTATTCTGGTCCCGGTAGGATAAATTTAGGCATATAAACACTAAATACTTAATATTATGGCATTTACAGGACATGAAGACCACACAATCACATTAACTGATGGAGCAAATTTTACCAAGGCGTTTAGAAACAATTATTCGAACCAACCTAAAGGAATTTTTTTTAGCAAAGACACTTTACAATCAATCTTAGATCAAAGCGATTGTGTAGGTATTCGATTTTATTTTGGCCTTAGCACGGATAGTAAACTTAAACTGGTATTCGCAGGTGTTACGGAGGATGAAAATGATATTTTGGAAATTATAGGAGATGGAGGAGCACTTTGTCCACCAAGCTGTGGGAATGCCAATTCACTTAATTCATAAAGTAACCAATCAATGAATATGACGATAGCATATATGTTGTTTTTGTTTACAACTGCTATCGTCATTTCTTTTTTTATCAGATTCAAAATCATTTCTCAAAACATATTGTTTTTTTTATTGTACCTCACTGTTTTTCTTTATGAGGGCACTTTGCTTATTACCACCTATTTGAAAATCCCTAATCACATCGTAGCCAACATTTATACAATGATCTACTATCCCTTGGCTATTTTCGTATTGTTTAAGGTTTGGGAATCGATAAAGGGCAAATCTTCAACGCTTTCAGCAACGAAGTGGGTAATTGTCGGTCTAATTTTGATTGGCTGGTTACTGGAAAATTTTGTAATTCATGATATTGGGTTCTATAATTCCAAATTAGCTTCGATCATTTCTATGTTGCTTGTTATCGTTTCAGTTTATCTGATCAATGTTATGTTGTTCTTTAAGAATAATAGTATCATTAAAGACAGCCACGGATTATTTTTGATTGGCATCCTGATCCGTTCGTTTTCTGGCGGACTTCTACTTTTATTTATGAACTACCGGATGGGAAACAGTCTTGATTTTTATAAAAATGTTCTGATCCTAGTAAATTTAGCTCTGATCATTTCTAATATATTCTTTTTGTTTTCAATTATATGCTTACCCAAGAAGAGGAAATATACCTGGCCATTTTAATCGCCGTTTCTTTTCTGTCGTTAATATTGATTTTTTTTATGATCAATTTAATGTACAATCAGCGAAGAATACGGAAACTGCAGAAAACCTTAATTTCTGCAGAGATCATTACGCTGGAAAATGAACGAAGAAGATTTTCGCAGGATCTGCACGACGATATTGGCCCTAATTTATCGGCTCTTTTGCTTTATGTAAACGTGTTGGAACCAACCGACGAAGAAGGGATCGAGATCAAGCAAAAAGTAGAGGATATTTTAAAAATGACCCTTGTACAGGTACGAACCATTTCTAAAAATATTATCCCCAAATATATCCAGGAACAGGGGCTGCAGGTTTCATTGGAAACCATGGTAGGTAATTTTAACCAGGCCCTCAATGGCCGGACAAAAATTAAACTGGATATTGATTCGGTACCGGCCAAACTGGATGAATTTGGGATGTTGAATATTTACCGGATCATTCAGGAGGCTATCACCAACGCGATAAAGCATGGGGAATGTACGGAGATCAGGGTGCATATCTCACAAAACGGGAATAAGGCTTCGGTGGTGATCTCCGACAACGGTAAAGGGTTTGAGTATACCACCGGAATGATCAGTAAATCAGGGGTGGGCATAGGACTCAAAAACATTCAGAACAGGGTGATTTTTTTAGGTGGACAATTAAATATATATTCGCAGAAAGGTAAAGGCACTCAGATAGTTGCCGAGATACCAGTTCTGTGATGATAAAAAAAGAAAGTACAAAAATATATAAGGTGATCATTGTTGATGATCATGAGATTTTTAGACAGGGTCTCAAGACCCTGATCAAAGGATTTGAGAACTTATCAGTGATTGGTTCTTTGAAAGACGGAAAACAATTGGTTGAATTCCTGAAGAAAAAAATTCCGGATATTATCATCATGGATATTCGAATGCCTGTGATTGATGGAATTGAGGCGACGATGTATGTAAAGGAACATTTCCCTGCAGTAAAGATCATAGCTCTCACGATGCATTCAGACAGTTTTACGATTGATAAGGCATTTAAAGCTGGTGCTTCTGCTTTCTTGTCCAAGTCCATTACTAAAAAGGTATTTTGCGAAGCCATTACGAATGTACTGGCTGATAAAACGTATATAAGCGCAGATGCCGCCATTAATTATTCGGTGAGTCGTTTCGAGGACCCGGATATGATGAAGGAGGAAAAGGAAGTGGCGAAGATGCTAAAGATGGCAGAGACCAATAAATGGGATATGGATATCACCAACCAGGAAATTGAGATTGTAAAATATATTTCCAAAGGCTGCACAAGTATCGAAATTGCAGAAATGATGAATCTGAGCCCAAGATCGATTGAAAAGTATCGTTCCAGAATGATGAAACGATTGAAAGTAAAAAATTCACTCGAGCTGGTTCGTTTGCTTACCGAGAAAGGGTTGATCTGAGCAGGTTGTTCGGATTACGCAGAACGAAAAGGAGGTAAGAAACCAGGAAAGGTAAATATCAAAAGGCCCGCTTCAATTCCTGGTTTAAGGATAATACTCTTTGTGTCTGGACGACAGTTTGGTAGGAAGGCCTTGTAAGATATTTATGTATGGGGCATATTTTTCATTTTTTATTCTTCTGAATTTTAATCAAAACAAAGGTCGGTGATCATCACCAAACTTGTATCCGTCAACTTTACGGGGATCACTACGTAAATTCCGAACTGACCTTCGGGATATACGCAATTTGGTAAGCGCATTCCGGTATGGAAACGTTGAAAGTTGGGATTTTATCAAAAAAAATACGATATAATATATTGAAAATCAAATATTTGAAATTAGTAGTACAAAAGCTTCCCAAAATCCCCTGATTTGTTTAATACGGTTTAGTTGGTCTACATTTGCTTCAAGAAAACAAAGAAAATGAACAACTAATTTAAACCATAAGTTATGATAACAAGTGTAACAGAAAACAGATTTAGCAGTATGAAAAATAACCCTGTAGTATTAAAACGAAATGGAAGAATCAGAATTATGATCGTAGAGGATCATGAAATGTTCCGTGATGGAATGGGTATTCTGCTTTCCCAGATCGAAAATTTCGAACTGGCAGCCGCTGTTGGTTCCGGTAAGGAAATGAAAAAGATACTTAAAGAAGAAGATCCGGTCCAGATCGTACTGATGGACGTAAAATTAAAGGGTGAGGATGGCATTGAGCTCACAGAATATATTAAGGAACATAATCCCGATGTATTGGTGATCGCTTTAACGATGAATGAAGACCCCAATGTGATCCTCCGAATGCTTTCGGCAGGTGCTTCGGGTTATTTGTTGAAGAATGCCAGCAAGAATGACCTGAAGGAAGCTGTGAACACTGTATTAAACGGTGATGAATACTATAGTCCAGAAGCCGCTTTCCAGGTAATGAACAAACTTTCGACCAAGGAAAAAAATCATGTAGCCGGCATTGAACTGGGAGGGTTTACCATGAGAGAGGTGCAGATCATTAAGATGGTTTGCGAAGGGAAAAACAACTATCAGATAGCTGGTAAATTATTTTTAAGCACTCGTACCATCGAAAAACATCGGTTTAATATCATGAAAAAGATGGAGGTAAAAACATCAGCAGAAATGGTGGTGTATGCGATCAAAAATAACTTATACCATGCTTAAAAATCTTTGTAACCCTATTTTGGATAATGAGAAAAAAAATAATAGTGATAGACGACCATAAAATAATAAGGGACGGATTAAATGCCATTTTTAAACGAAATAAAGATTTTGAAGTAATTGCCGATTTTGACAATGAGGATGACCTGTTTGATTTTTTAAAAGGAAATTCTACAGATTTGATCCTGATGGATCTGCATCTGAACAGCGCCAATGGATTGGATCTTACCAGAAGATCAAAACAGGAGTATCCAGAGATCAAAGTGATCATGCATACGATGTCTGACAATACTTACAATATTGAAGAAGCCAGGGTAATAGGTGCGGAAGGTTATGTTTTAAAAAGCGGAGGACAGGAAAAACTAGAGGAAGCGCTTCGAAGAGTGTCGGCTGGCGAAGAATATTATCAGTTTAACTAGGGCGATCAATTGCCCGACGGAAATTGTTGAGTAGAAAATATGAAGAATGTTAATTTTCAGGCTTTACTGGAAAATGCCCCTGGGCTGTATCTCATTCTATTGCCTGACCTGACCATAGTGGCGGTAAGCGATGCCTATCTGAATGCGACGATGACCCAACGTGATGAAATTCTAGGTCGTGGATTGTTTGAGGTCTTTCCTGATAATCCGGATGATCCTACTGCGGATGGAGTGTCTAATCTTCGCTTTTCTCTTGAAGAGGTGTTGAAGAAAAAGAAACCCCATGCGATGGCCATTCAAAAGTACGACATCCGAAGACCGGATGGTAGTTTCGAAGAAAGATACTGGAGTCCACTAAATAAACCGGTAGTTAATGAACACGGGGATGTGATCTACATTATCCATTGTGTTGAGGATGTTACCCAACGAGAAGGAGCCGAGAATCAAAAGAAAAAAGCTGAACTGCTTCTTCAATCAAGTATTGAAAGCCTCAAGGACATGATCATCCTGTCAGTCGATTGCGATTACAAATATCTTAACTTCAATTCAGCCCATAAAATTGCCACCCAAGCTGTTTACGGAATAGAAATTGAAACCGGAATGAGTCTGCTTGATCATATAACCAATGAGGAGGACCGGAAAAAGGCCAAATTTAATTTCGACAAGGCCCTGGCTGGTGAATGGCATACAACAACTGAGGAATACGGAGATGTGGAACGTTTGTATTTCGAAACACGGTATAACCCGATTATCAACGAAAAAAATGAGGTGATCGGGTCAACGGCTTTTGCAGTGAACATTACAAATCGTAAAAAAGCCGAAGAAGATCTTTTAAGGATGAATGGATTTTTAGACAGCATGAATACCAGGTTAGAAGATGCCAACAGAGAACTGGAAGCCTTCAGTTATTCTGTCTCTCATGATTTGAAGGCGCCCTTAAGATCATTGCAGGGTTTTTCAAAAGCATTACTTGAAAATTATAAAGGGAAGTTTGATGAGAATGCGGAACGGTGGCTCCATTTTATTGAAGACAATGCAAATAGAATGGGATTGCTTATCGATGATATTTTGGCTTTCTCAAAAATAAGTCGTCTGGAAACCAACAAGAGTTTGGTTGACATGAGATCTTTGGCAAAAGAAGTATTTGACGAGTTGGAAATACATTATCCAAATAAAAAAGTGTTGTTTGATCTGAGTGACATTCCATCTGTTTCGGGGGATCTTATGATGCTTAGACAGGTATGGCATAATCTTATTTCAAACGCCTTAAAATATTCTTCCAAACAAAATACCATCCACATTCATATCAACTGGAAAAAAGAAAAGAATCATTTGATCTACCATGTGTCGGACAATGGAGTGGGCTTCAATCCAAAATACGCTAACAAACTATTCAAAGTGTTTCAGCGTCTTCATGGAAACGAAGAATTTGAAGGAACAGGTGTAGGGTTGGCCATTGTACACAGAATCATTCAAAAGCATAATGGATGGATCAAAGCCTCCGCTAAATTGGGGAAAGGCTCAAAATTCAGTTTCGCAATACCAGTTAATCAATAAATAAAATGATGA
>JANWKQ010000187.1 GCA_025451295.1 Flavobacteriales bacterium
GAAGAATACTTTTACTTCTATGCCTATTGCAAAGACAGCAATGGTAAATTTCTAACCTGGGAAGGAACTGAACAATATAATAAAGTCGGTGCGGATGGTCCTTACGGTTTTAGAAAATTAAACCTCTCTGAAGGCACACAGGATGATCAAAATAACTGGAGTCTGGATCTTTATTTATATTAATCTATCCAATAAATCAACCACCATGAAGATTAAATTTATTTTTTTATGCCTCTTGTTTCCATGCATGTTAACGGCACAATCTACGGAATATAAATCCTTCATTGTCGGCGAAGGTGTACGTATCAGATCCGAGGGTTCTGCCAAAGGAAAAGAGATCAGCAAGGTACATGGGATCCGACAGGTAAAAATAGTTGAAGAGGGCGGTAAATGGGACGATCTTGAAAAAAATAATATGTGTGATCGACATAAATGGGTAAAGGTAAAATGGGCTGGTGATTCTACAGGATGGGTGTATGGTAAATATGCTTATTTCGATGACAGGGAAGGTGGTGAATTATATGAAAAAACTACGTTTATTTATCACAACATCAGTTACGAAATAGCTGCTTATCGTAACTATGGGTATCCTGTGGGAGATGAAGAGGGATTAACAGGCTGTTCATACTCCTATCTTGTTTTTATCAAAACCGCTGAGTCAAACAAATATTACCAGGTAAAAGATGTGATGTCCAAAGAAAATGAGACAAATATGATCCTTTATTCCAACGATGGGATTGGAGAACAAATTAGCAAAGTAACCATCGAAGGCGATCAGATCATTGTCCATGTAGATATTAGCTACCAGGAGGGCGGTGCCAATGCTACCTATAACCTTCGTTTTTTAAATGGTGAGTTCAAGGTGGTTGCGTATAATAAGACAGAAATAAAAATGGATTAACGCATTCCTTCCGTTGCCTTCGGATACAAAACATCCGGTACAATCAAATAACAACTACTGCCAGCATATAAAGCTCCATGGGCCTCTGTATCAAATGGAACTTCCAGAAAGCCCCTTTTGGCTGTTTTGCCTTTCAGTTTTTTAATGCAATCCGTTACATAATCGTTGATCTCAGTTTTGTTTTTTAAGTATGTGAATTTGCCTGTTAATGCCCTCGATCCTGGTGCATCCAGGTTGATCATTCCATAATCATCATCAAAAATTGAATAGGCACATTGACGTTCACAAATCATGTCCTTCATAAAAACGAGAACCTCTTTTCCTATCATATTTTTCCATTTTTCTCCGCCTATATAGGTAAGTCTGGAGTAAATGATAATATTTTTAGTTAAAGGTTCCATACCCTTGAATGTTTGGATAATGGTGGCATCGATGGTAGCATCCGATTCATAATCCATCAGCTTGAACTTTTCTTCCTGAACCGAAGTCACCTTGACCACTGCAACCGTATTTGCCTCATAACAATTCCATTCAACACTATTCGCAATGTTGATCTCGAAAGTACCAACACTTAAGAGTACACTAAGCAAATAAAAAGCTGGATTCATATTTTAAAAAGTTTTTTTTGAGAGTGGATATAAAACATCCGGAACAATCAGATAACAGGAACTGCCGCTATATAAACTATCGTAAGCTTCGGTCTCGTATGGTACTTCCAGATAAAAAGGTTCCGCCGTTTTACCTTTTAGCTGGTTCGTGCAGGCAGATACATACGTTTCCATATCAGCTTTCTGTTTTAACACCTTAAACAAACCCGTGATCATTTTATCCCTCGGATTTGAAAGATCCACCAGGGCATTGTCCTGTTTCAATAAACTATATACACATTCCTCCTCACAACCTTCCAATTTAAGAAAAACAAGCACCTCTTTTCCTTTTAACATTGGCCATGAATCCCATCCTACAAATTTCGACTGGGTATAAATAGTGATCTGATTCAGCAACGGCTTGGATCCTTTCAGAAGCTTCGTTATGGTTGCCGTGATTGTTCCGGTTGAACTATACTCGTTGATCTTGAAATTTTCCTCTTTATAGTTATCCACCTTTACCATGGCTATGGTACTGGCATCGTAACAAAGCCAGTCGACACTTGTGGCTACTCTGATTTTTTGAGGGAAAAGGCTAAAAATAATGGCGAAGAGATAATTCATAAGCTGTGTATTGAACTACTTACAATGATAAAAGGATTTCGTTCAATCCAGCTTATCTAAATCCATTCTTTTGGGCGTTTGGATACAAAATATCCGGAACATACAAGCCTTCCAGGTTGACGGGAAACGAACCGTCGTTATCAAGAAGCTCTATAAAAGCCATCTTAGCAGTTTTGCCTTTTAGCTTTTGCAAACAGGTTTTCATATACTCCTCAATAGCCACCTTTTCTTTTAAAACATCAAAGCTTCCTGTAATGGCTTCATCATCCGGATTTGAAAGATCAATAATCCCCATCATTGGATCCTCTACATAATAAGCGGATCCATTGTTTATCGTCATCGTTTTTAGAAACATGAAAATTTCCTTTCCTACCATGCTCTTCCATTCTTGTTCAAATTTTGAGTTCAATGAACAATAAATGGTAACAGGATGATCCACCATTAATGAACCTTTATAAACTTTCAGAACAGTGCCATTGATTAGAAATCTATCCGGATAATCAAAAAGGGGCTGATGTTCCAGTTGATAAGATTCAAATTTTATTAAGGTGATGGTTTGAGAATCATAGCAAAGCCAATCGATACTGTTTGCGGAGTATTGCTCATTTGTATGAATAAATAAACTAAAAAATACCGATAATATATAATTCATCCTTCAATGCTAATAGCTTTTAAATATAGCAATAAAATGGAAGAAAGTCCCAGCCAACACAAAGATATGCCAGATTGCGTGACTGTACTTCAGTTTCTGATTCTTATAAAAGATCACCCCAAAGGTGTATGCCAACCCACCGGCGAGGATCCACCAGAAAACTTCCTGTGGCATTTTACTTAAGGGTCGTGCAATAAACACGGCCATCCAACCAAGGAATAAATACAGCATCACCGATACCCATTGATATTTTCCTGTAAAAAATAGTTTTAAAATACTTCCGATCGCTATAATTCCCCACATGAGACTCATAAACCAGATTGTGGTCTCTATAGGGACATACTTTTGTACTACGGCGGAATATGTACCTCCGATCAAAAAGAAAATACTGATATGATCCACGACCCGGAGCTTTGCTTTTTTAACCGGTTCTTTGGCTAAATGATAGACAGTGGATGCCATATACATGAATACACTTCCAAAAAAGAACATGATAATACCGATGATAGAAGATAGGGAACCCAGGTATGCTTTTTTAACAAGAAGCGGATAGAGACAGATCACAAAAAATAAGCCTAATCCATGGGTAAAGGCATTGGCTTTTTCTTCTTCGGAGGTTTGGGGTCGCTTTGGTTTTTTCGACATAAATTCTCCACCTCCGCCTAGTCTTTATATTTTAGATACAGATAGTATTGTGATACATCTTCTCCCCCATTCAGGCTGATCTGATACTTTCCAACTGTCCAGACCGTCTGCCATAAACTTCCATCACCCTCAGTGGAAGTGGATTTACCAAATGCGGCAGTTAGTTTTTCCTCAATAAAAAAATCATCATCATACTTTCCAAAATTCATCTGGATCATGGTAACTACCCCATTTTCCACGAGGGCTTCCACATCCGTTATCGGGAATGTGAGATACTTTTTATCGAATCCACTCTTCAGGGTAAAATACTTAACATTTGGTATGGTAGCTGGTGCTAAATCCACGTAGGGTTTCAGTTCGTTCCAGGTCATGCCAAGTTTTACTTTTCCCGTTGAAAAGGCATGCACAGAATCAATAGTCTGTGCTGAAAGCAAGCCATCAAGAAAAAAGAAAAAAACAATAATATACTTTGCCCGACCCATTAATTTTTAATGAATTTCTTTACAATACGATGGTTACCGTTGATAAGATTCACAAAATATATGCCATTGGAGGATGAACTCAGATCCAAAGCAAAACTTTTCGCCTGGTTATTCAATGGAGAAGTAAATACAACTTTTCCCACCATATCAACCACCTGTATGATTATATATTCTTCCTGCCAGCGAATGTTGACCAAACCATGTGATGGATTTGGATATAAACGGATCTCATCGGCATGTTCTTCATCAACCCCGGCAGTCGATGGGACATAGGGTACGGCAAAAGCAGCAGCTGATGCAATGGACAATCTGGCGATCTTATGAAAATAAGGAATATTAAAATATTGTACCTTATCTGAAGCTAAATGATAATGTGGGTTCGGATCACCTTCCCAATCCTGGATCATCAACACCGCACCAAAATTATGATTCCAGAAAGATGCATGATCACTATATGTTGCGCCTGGATTTACCAGGATCATATCTAAACCAATATTATAATCATTGTTCACCGCCATCACTGTATCACCAATTTCTTCTGAATTTCCTGGTGGACGTGCATGTACCCTGGCCACCGAATCATTGTCACTATCATGCGCTATCGCATCCATATTGATCACACCATGGATGGTGTCATTTACATTGTCTGCTGCGGTGGCATACGCACTGCTGCCGGCAAGTCCATATTCCTCTTCATCCCATAAAGCAAATATGATGGTATATTCAAAGTCATATCCCGCCAACACTCTTGCAGCCTCTAAAACCGCGGCTGTTCCACTTCCATCATCATCCGCTGCGGGTGCATACGTTCCTGCGGAAGGCATGGCATCGTAATGTCCACAAATAATAACCGGTTCGTTTAGATAGAGCATGCCGGGTTTGATCGCCCAAAGATTTTTTCCATTGGCTCCAAACGTCATAGAATCTACCTGGTATCCCCATGAAATAAATTTATCCCTAGCATATTTAAAACATAATTCATTTCCGGGTTTGCTTCGGTTTCTGGATCTGATGGTATCGGTGATCCCACCAACTGTAACACTTGTCTCCCCTGAAATTTCTTCTGTTCTAAACATCAGTGTATCGATGTTCACCAGATTGATGATGGCCTGAATGGTTGGATTTTGTGCAGAAATTGAAATTGGAAATAAGAAAATAAGAAATGCCTGGAAAATTCTTTTCATACATGAGAAATTGGAGATATAAAGATAGTAAGAATTTATGAAAGAAGTATACTGCTGATACAGATCGGCCTGGCCAGATAGCTATCGGGAGAAGTGGTCTCATTTTTTTGATGAGATAGTTCCCCTGGTCACCTCCGGCGTCCATTTTTTGTTTCCCGCAGAATTCGTAGAACCCGCTGAAAATACACCTGTTCTCTGCTATCCCATTCGGATGAAAAAATTCGCAGAAAGGGGAATCGCTTTGCGATTCCTTCTGCGAATTAAAAGCAGCAAATAAGGATTAGTAGCCGAATGGTTCAGTGAGTTCTGCGAATTCTGCGGGAAACAAAACGAGCATCGCGAAGCGAGGCGAAAATATGGATGATAAAAAGTCCTAATAGCGAGAAAATAAAGATATATTGGTAGACCGAAAAACCTGTCCAACGGAAGGCATGGCAGCCCTAAAAATCTAAACCTTCTCTACAATCAGCGTAAAATTATCGAAAGCAACCACCTTTACTTTGACTCCTTTATCGATCATACCAAAATGAGTTTTGGCCTCGTAAATCTCTTCCCCTATCCGGATATTACCAATGGGTTTAAGAATTCCGGTCACAACTCCCATTTGACCGATC
>JANWKQ010000188.1 GCA_025451295.1 Flavobacteriales bacterium
ACCCATTGCGATGGATATGCTGCAAAAAGCAACAGAAGCCTTTACAACCAGTGCTATCAGGGGTATTCAATGGGTACAAAGCATCGATGAACAAACCTTTGATTGTAAAGATACAAGCGCAAAGCTCAGTTATTTATTGAACGAAAAGGTTGACTAAACCTCTTGGGCTTGAGCAAAGCGACCCTAATTCATAGAAGGATTTTGGGGGAAATTGGCCCAAACAGAATATTTGTTGCCCATTTTATTCATTTTTTCCTTCCAGGCTTCCTGGCAGGCATCGTCGTTAAACACAAACTTGGGTGTCTCATTACCCAATACCCAGGATTTACTGCGAAGCTCTTCCTCCAGTTGACCGCTGCCCCAACCAGAATAACCAACAAAGAATTTGATCTGGCTTGAATCGATCTGCCGGTTTTCGATCAATCCGGCAATAAAGGAAAAATCGCCTCCCCAGAATATTTTTTTACCAATGGGTGCCGCATCAGGCACATGATTCCCGATAGTATGCACAAAATACAGACTATCATTACTCACCGGACCTCCATAATATACCTCAAAATCAACGGAAATAGGTTCCGGGAGTAGATCATTGAGGGTAACTTCAAGCTTCTTATTCACGATAAGACCAACACTCCCCTGGGAGTCATGGCTTGTAAGCAGGATCACGGCCCGACCAAAATAGGCATCATGCAGCAACGGATCTGCATAGAGTAAAGCGCCTGATTTGATCTGAATTGGTTTCATCGCCGTAAACTTATTAATAATTTTTGTTCAAACATTAGGCAGTGGATAAAAGGGTGAGTGTAGATATACCATTATTTTTGATTTGAAGTTATAATAGAATCCCTTAAACCCTTTTGCCTATGAAGCCATACCTTGGTATAGCTATATTTTTTCTGTGTGCTGTTCCCCTATTTTCTCAAACCGTTATCGAGACCTGGCCAAATGGTTATCCTAAGAGCGTAGGTACCATTACCGATGGCAAAAAAGAAGGTGCCTGGACAGATTATTATGAAGGCGGAGGGGTTCAATCACAAGGGGTTTATGCAAATGATAAAAAGATTGGTATCTGGCAGGGATTTTTTCCTGCTGGCAGCATTAAAAATATTGTGGATCACACGAAAGGGACTGTAAAGATCTATAATGAAAAAGGGATCATTTACTCTACCGGAACCATTAAGGATGAAAAAAAGAATGGCAAATGGGTAGTATTTTACGATAATGGTCGCAAAAGAGAAGAAAGCAATTATATAGATGGGAAATTAACAGATAAATACGCCAGCTTTTATAAGGGTGGCAAAAAGGAAAGCGAATTTTATTACGATAATGGAAATAAAGTAGGCCGGTGGAGAATGTGGCATGACAATGGAAAGCCCATGAGTGACGGCAGTTATTTAAATGGAGAAAAAACGGGTATATGGCGTCAATGGTTTGAATCGGGTCAACTCCGCTCTGAAATTGATTATGATGCTAAAACAACTACCATTTATCATGAATTAAGAGAGGGTGAAAAAAAACCTTTCAAACAAACCGTTGGAGAAGGCACACCAGAATATAGAACGGGTGAATGGCTTACTTTTTTGAGTAATGGAAAAAAAGAAATTGTCTCCCAATATGTTGACAACCAGTTAGACGGTAAATGGTTAAAACAATGGGGAAACAGCAGAAAGCAAAGTATAGGCGAATATAAGCTCGGAAAACAAATCGGACATTGGACAACCTGGTATTATGATGGTAAGGTAGAATCTGACGGTGACTATACCGATGGAAAAAAAACCGGTGTATGGAAATATTATTATCCGTTTGGAATGCTGAAAGAAATAAAGGATTATAAGACGGATTCTCTGAGTACCTTTTATTTCAATTATGATACCCTCACGAAAGTATATTCTCCAGGTGGTCCTTATACAGTGGGTCGGGAAAAAGATTCGGTGAAATTCGGCACCTGGCGGACGTGGTATGAAAATGGTCAACTTCGCGAAGAAAGTAATTTTAGTGATGGGTTGCTGGATGGTAAATATGTAACCTATTATTTGGATGGTACATTGGAAACGGAGTCTTATTATAGCCGCGGTAAAAAAACAGGCAACTGGAAGATCTATTTCAATACGGGTAAGGTAGCTGCCATTCAAAAATTTGCCATGGGAGAACCTATTGGTAAATGGGAAACCTGGTATCTTTCGGGAGCCAAAAAAAGTGTGATTAATTATGATGAAGGTAAGTCGGAGATTTTCTACGAATCCGGAAAAACAAAAATAAAAGGCGAATATAAGAATGGCAAAAAGAGTGGGACCTGGACCAGTTATTATGAGGATGGACAAGTACTGGAAATAGCCACTTACAAAGAAGATTCAGCAGATGGAGAATGGAAATCTTTTTATCCGGACGGCACCATTGAAGGTATCTATCATTATACAAATGGGGCCAAGAGTGGGGAATGGACATGGTATTCGACCAAAGGGAATGTAGAAATGAAAGGTACCTTTGAAAATAACCAACGTAACGGACCCTTTACAGAATATTATCCGAATACCGATCAGGCTCAGTATACCGGCTTTTATAAAAACGACAACAGGGATTCAAGCTGGGTCTATTATTTTGATAATGGTGCAGAATGGAAAAAAGGATCCTTTAAACTGAATAAAAAAGAAGGAGAATGGATCTACTATCGCGATAATGGTAAAATGGAAAGTAAGGGGAATTATAAAGCCGGAAAGGAACATGGATATTTTGCCAGCTATTATCCGGGAGGAAAACTCAAAGATGAGGGCTATTTCTATTACGGGACCTTAGACAGTATCTGGAAAGGGTATTACGATGGTGGCAACAAAGAGTATATCGGTAATTATATAAAAGGCTCGAAAAACGGGGAGTGGAATAGCTGGCATGCGATCGGAAGTCCCAAAGAAAAATCTAACTATGAAAACGGGGAACTCGAAGGTGATTTCGTTGAATACTATAAAGATGGTCAGGTTTTACGAAAGGGCAAATACAAAAATGGCAAGCAGGTTGGTAAATGGGAATTCTTTTACGAACATGGTGTAAAAGCCGGTGAACATGGCATGAGTGAAAATGGATACAACGGAAGATTCATGCAATATTATGAGGATGGCAAAGTAAAGACCAGTGGGTTTTATCGAAATGGTAAAAAACACGGAACGTGGATGTTTTTTAGCAGAAATGGAGATCTGATCGCCAAAAGAAAATTCAGAAATGGAATTGAGCTGGGAGTGATCAATCCATTCTAAATTATCCAAAAATTTCCATGAGAGCTCCCTTATCTTCCGGATGTAAAGTGATCACCGGAACTTTACTATGATTCACGATTTCCTGTGCCTGTGATCCTAACAGCATTTTAGAGATGGTCATTTCAGTTTCACTCATCATTACAATCAAATCGGCATTTGTATACTCAGCAAATTTGATGATCTCATGCGCAAAATTTCCTTCGACCATTTTTATGGTATACTTCACTCCTTTTTTATCAAGGAAACCGGTAACCTGGTGTAAGTGGTTATCTAGAGTCTGTTTTAAATGTGCATCCAAGATCTCTGGATAAAGTATCTCCACATTTGCACTTAAGATAGCCGCCAATTCCGCTACATAGGGAAATTTAGCCCGCGAATATTTCGAATCATCCAACGGCGCCACAATATGCTGGTAAGGCGAGAATTCTTTCTTATCGTTGATCGACAACACCGGCAAATCAACCAGGTTAACCACCTTAAATGCATTACTCCCGATAAAGAATTCTGTGATCCCCTTTGATCCGTGGGTTCCCATCACCACAATGTCGATCTTTTCATCCGTTGCATAATCATTGATACATTGGGCAATACTTCCTTCCATATATTGTGTATGCACAATGGCAATACCACTATCGATGAGTTCCTTTCGAAGCTCTTCCAGTTTTTTCATAGCGAATTTCTTATATTCATTATCAAAATCCACAACGGGCTGATATAAGGATGGGAACAAGGATACATGAGGAAGCGTTTCCCTTATATGGATAAGTGTTACCTCTGAGAAGAATTTTTGAGCCAACCATTTTACATGCTGGAAAGATTTAAGCGAGGTTGATGAAAAATCAACCGGCAATAGGATTTTTTTAAAATGTATATGTTGCATAGTGTTAGTTGTTGATATTACTTCAAGTTAGTGCAAAAAATAAAGCCCCCTGATTAATAAAGGTTAATTGTGGGAATTATATAACAAAAATAAAATGGGTGCAACGATCAAAAAATGACTTTGATCATAAAAGATCTGCGAGGTTCATTTTCTCTCCTCCGATCACACCTTTTTCTGTAAGCATCGGAATTGTACATTCTGTTACGGGATCATGTTCAAAAAATAAGATGGATTTATTTTCCGCTGCATATCGCAATACTTTTTGTTTTTCTTCCATAGCAGCCAATGGTCGGGTATCGTATCCCATTACGTAAGGAACTTTTAAATGATGATAGGAAGGTGACAGATCGGCCATAAATATGATCTCCTGATCCTTGTATTTGATTCTGGGCAGCATCATAGCATCTGTATGTCCGAAACTATAATAGATGTAGATCTCCGGGGTCCATTGTCCCTCCTTTTCAATCAGTTTAAGTTGTCCTGATTCCTCAATGGGCAGAATATTCTCCTTTAGAAAAGAGGCTTTTTCCCTGGGATTAGGATGCACCGCGGCTTCCCAATGTTCTTTATTCGACCAGTATACTGCATTTTTGAATGCCGGGACATATTTACCACTGGAATGATCCATTTCGATGGCACCGCCACAATGATCAAAGTGTAAATGAGTCAAGAAAACATCCGTAATATCATTTCTCGAAAATCCATGTTTCGCCAAGGATTTGTCGAGTGTGTCCTGCCCATGTAAATAATAAAAAGAAAAAAACTTGTCATCCTGCTTATTTCCAATCCCGGTATCTATCAACATTAATTTGTTATTATCTTCTACCAATAAACAACGCATGGCCCATGAACACATATTATTCTCATCAGCAGGATTAAGTTTATCCCAGATCATTTTAGGCACTACTCCGAACATAGCTCCACCATCCAGCTTAAAATGTCCTGTATTTATTGCATATAAATTCATGTATTCTATATTTGTGGCTAAATTAATCAAGAATTAGAAACCAGCCCGGGTCAGTTTAAATTAATTGATGGTTTTAAATTACTTGAAAAATGAATGAAGAGGATCCGTCGGACAGGTTTTTAAGAGATAACCTGAAACTCATTAGCGAAACCCCCGCCCGCTGTTATTACCAGGACGAACGTAGTAAAGTTCTGGTAGCCTCCTGGAAGAGAGATACCACAGAAAATATTGCTCCCCAGGATTTCCAGCAAAATGCTTTAATTTTTGCCGACCTGATCGCCAGAAGAAAACCGGCTTATGTAATGGTTGATTGCCGTCACCTGGAACATGAGATCACCTATGAACAACAGTTATGGTACGTGCAACAAACACGGGCTTTGTGGTTAAAATCAACGGTAAAAAAGATGGCTTTCGTGTTTAAATCGAACCTTGCCGTTCAGCTTGGCGTAGAGGGTCTGAGAGATGTTGCTGAAGAAGAGGGTTTACCTTCCTTTGACTATAGGATCTTCGAAACAGTAGAAGAAGCGATGAACTGGGTAAGAAGCTGAATCTGACCTATTGTGTCTTCGTATTGGATTTCATGTATTTTTCCAGAAACTCTTTGATCTGTTCAACACCCAGTTTTTTTGCGACGATCTTTTTGTTCTTGTCCAGAATATAGACCACCGGATAGCTGTAGAGATCAAAATTATGCCGGAAATTCAAACTATAGAGTGTGGTCTTTTTTAGTTCTATGATCCATTTCTGAGGATTCGCATTGATCTCCGGATTATCGGATACATTGATCCAGGGTAAATGTTGCTCTGCCTGGTATTTTTTCCACTCCTTATCTTCAAGTTCTCCTTCTACCCCAAAGATCTCTATACCTTTTGGCTTTAAGTATTCCTTATACAGATCAACCAATACCGGTGTGGATTTTTTACAATGGCTGCAGGTTGCATCCCAGAAATACAAAATCGTATAATCACCTTTAAAATCGTATAGACTATGCCAGGTCCCACCGGTATCTGGCAGACTTATATTTTCCACGGTGGCGCCACATAACAATGGTTTTAATTTATCCGATCTTTCCACCATTTTATCCATGGTTGGTTTATCCACCCAATATGCTTTTCCGGCCTTATAATAAGTTTCGATGAGATGTACAAATACTTTATCCATACACATGATCTGTGAACGTTCAAAACTATAAGTAAGATGATGTGTGAAAAATTTGAACATCTCTTTATCGACAGATGTTTTGGTAAGGAGCTTGTCTACTTCAAGAATGATCGAATCAGGTATTTGGATCACTACTTTTTCGAAGAAATAAACAAGTTTTGATTCGAGCACAGGTGTTCTGATAAGGCGATTATCAGTCAGATCAAAATTATCCCAATAGTGATCACGATAGTATCTGGCCTGTTGCTCCCTTTTAGTGGTATCAATGGCAGGCATCTCTACTTCCTTCATCGCTTTAAATATCCGGGCCACCAGCATATCACCATTCTGTTTGATCTTATCATCCCTGAATTTGTTGATCGCTTCAGTTGTTTTTTCCACACATGCCAGCGCATCCTTGTATTCCTTGCTTCCTTTATCGATGTCTGGTTTGTTGATGATCTCCGAGCAAGGCTTCATTTCTTTTTGTTTGGAAACAATGGTCTGCATATAATCATACCAGATCGTATTTTCGGCTGATTTTTTTACCACCATATGCCCTATCATATCCAGTGTATCGGTTTCCATCTGGATCTTGGGTTCGTTCACCACAAATTCGAAATAATTTTTGATGGGTGTAATGAATAAATAGATCCCTCCCTGAATTGTATCCTTGCCGGTAAACTCTACTTCACCGTTCATATTTACGTGGGCCGTATCCTTAATGAATTTCTTTTCTCCATAGTGGAATCCCAGGTAAACATCCACATCCTTTAAGCCATTTACTTTGAACTTAAATGAATAGTTAGTGATAACAGGTTTTGCTTTTTGCGAATGGCCGATCTGAATGGCTCCAATGATGCAAAATAAGAAAAGGAAAATTCGTAGTCTCATGGAAGTGTGATGCTTTCTCTATTGATGACAAATAAACAAGTTTCGTTCCCTAAATGTATAGATTTAGCAATGCATTAACAATTTTTTGAATAAAAATAAGAAACACTACTCTTTTTCCGAAAAACATCTATCTTTATCTTAAAGTCCCTGTATTTATGAAAAAAATCTACCTGCTATTTGCATTGCTCTTTACTTCTACCCTATTTTTGCAGGCTCAAAATCATTTGATCTCTGCCCAGTTGATTGAAGATTTCGATGAAACTCAAATTGATAGTTTCCTTACAGCACAAGGGGTTCCGAGTGGTGCCGTCAATATTAGGAATTCAATTCAGGCATATAAAATCACCTATAGCACAGTAAGCTATGACAGCTCTGCAACAGTAGCCACCGGGGTCGTATTCCTGCCTCAAGGCTATGGTGCTTGTAAGAAACCCATCCTCAATTATTGTCATGGAACCATTATTAAAAAGGTCGATGCACCGAGTAATAAAGTGGGGGAATATGTGGTTGGTATCTGTTTTAGTGCCACTGGCTATATAACCGTATTACCTGATTATCTGGGTTTGGGAAGCGTAAGCCCCGGACTTCACCCATATATACATGCTCATTCGGAGGCAACTGCCTGCATCGATATGATACGATCATCCAAAGAATGGATGGATAGCATTAACTATGCATATAGCGACCAACTTTTCTTAACAGGATATTCACAAGGAGGCCATGCTTCCATGGCTACTCACAGAATGATGCAGGAAACATTACCGGGAGAATTCACGGTTACCGCCGCCGCTCCATTATCAGGCCCATATGAAGTTTCAGGGGTGCAGGCCGAGGTGATCACAAACGATACTTCTTATGGGGCTCCGGGTTATCTTCCCTTCGTATTATTTTCTTACAATATGGTATATGGCATGTATTCCAACTGGGATGCAGTTTTAGACACTCCTTATAACACAACGGTACCACCTTTAATGGATGGTTCGGTTGGTTTGGGATTTGTGGAAAATTTTATTCCCGATACCCCGAATCTCATTATTTTACCGCTGTTGCTTGATACTTTTGAAACCGATATGAGCCATCCGTTCCGGGTCGCTTTACGAGACAACGACCTATATGATTGGGCACCTACCTGCCCGGTAAGAATGGGTTATTGTGAAGCTGACGAACTGGTTTCCTTCCGGAATGCAATCGCCTGCCGGGATAGTATGATCGTTCGCGGTGCGACGGATGTTCAGGCTCTCAGCATTAACCCATCTTTAAGTCATGGTGATTGTGCCTTGTTTGCTTTAATGGCAGTCGGCAATTTCTTTGGACCATTGCGAGAAGATCTGATCACCCTGAATGTAAATGTAACGAATGAATCATCTGCCGGTGCGAATGACGGAGCCATTACCTGTTCCTATTCCGGTGGTGTACCAGGTTATGATTATTTATGGAGCAACTCAGCCACTACCCAAAATATCATTAATGTGGGTTCGGGACCTTATACAGTAACGGTTACGGATACGAATGGATGTACCGGGACAGCAAGTGTCAACCTGGGTGTGATTGGTATTGAAGATGAACCCAGCTCTCCAACCGTTAATATCTACCCCAATCCCGCAACTGATCAGTTTACCATCCAACTCACCAACTTCAGCAATGAGGTGCAGGTGACCATGGTGGATATTGTGGGTAAGATCGCTTATCATAAAACGATCCCATCAACCTCAGAGTTTCTGAATATGTCTACCGCTGGTTTGGCTAAAGGTATCTACCTGGTAAAGATTACCTCAGGTAATTATGCGGTTGCCAGAAAAGTGATTATCCGATAGACCTATGCCGTAGATGAGAAATCGCTTATTGATATTGGTATTCTCATTGGGTCTGACCACCGTATTAGTTAAAGCTCAATCCACCATAAAGCTTTCTGACTTTACCAGTTTCATGGGTATAAAAAGAGGCGATACATTCCACAAAGTAAAACAATTGCTGGGTGAGCCCGCTGAAACCGAGATATTGTCGGACAAAATTGGTTTTTTGTATTATCCACTTAGCGGAGATACTGAGATCATAATAACCTATTTAGTGGAAACCGGCAAGGTAGAAAATATAGCAATTGAAGAATACGATCACAGCGTCATTGATTTTCTCAACTCAAGGCACCTGTCAGAAACCAAACTAAAAGTGCTTGATATGAATGCGGCTGAATTAATCGATCTGTTCGGGCCTTCTGAGTCAAGCTCTAGCGATTTTGTATATTATTCTAAGGAGGTTGAGCTAGGTTTGTTCTTTTTTGAAAATGATGTAAAGGTTTATAAAACTATTAATATTTCTTGGGAATGGGAATAAGGTTATTCATAGTTCTTTTTGTTGGAAGTGTTTTCATTTCCAATGCTACGGCACAAACCACTTTAAAACTCTCCGACTTTACCGAATTGATCGGTATCAAAAAAGGGGAAAAGATCGCAAACGTAAAAGCCAAATATGGGAGTCCTTCTTCTACCAGCAAACTGGGGAATACCGGTTTTGACTACTATGATAATAATAGTGGTGATCATATGATGAGCTTTTCTTACGATGTACAATCAGGAATTGTAAATGGAATTAATCTTCATAGTGTTAGTTTAATTGGAAATGTTGACAATGGTTTTTATGACTACATTAAGCTAAAAAAGATCAATGATCCGAGGTTGGCGACCTTAAAGATGAAGCCAGAAGAGCTTATTCAATTATTTGGACAACCCGTTAGTTCCGAATATAGTACTTATGAATACGATACTAATGAGCTAACCCTTTCCTTTTATTGTTATGATGTATACAAAGGAGTTTGCCGGGAACTATCATTGTTCTGGAAAAATTACTGAGTTCTTTTATGCTTCCATCGTTTATGCGACCAGAGCCAATGCGCCGGATTCTCTTCTATAATCGCTTCTAATCTCTTTGCAAAACGACCTGTAATTTCATCTTCCTTTAAATCAGCCGAGTTCTCAGCAAGTAACTCCACTTTCATTTGATATTTTCCTCTTTTTACTTTTTGAAGGTAAGCCAGCACCACTGGTAAATTCTTCTTTCGGGCCACTTTGTCATATCCGTTAAAAAAACCCGTTTCCTGATGAAGGAAATTCGTCCAATAAGCATATTCCGGCACCGGCGACTGATCGGCTATAAAGGCATAAACTACCGGTTTCTCGTGTTCCTCATTGATCACCCTTGGTAATTGCTGCATAGGTACTAACCTGGCTCCAAAACGTGATCTGAATTTCAGAAAGAGATCATCAAACGGTTTATCTTTTAACGGACGATACAAAGCCCAAAGATGATTTAAGTGATAGCTGCTATAAGATAGATTACACCATTCCCAGTTACCTACGTGTCCAAGCAGACAAATAAAATCTTTCTTGTCTGCATAGAGTTTCTCGAATACATGAAGATCAATAATGGGGCAATGCTTTTGAAGCTTTTTTTCAGAGGCCCTGAGGGTCCAGATATTTTCAACAATCAAATCACATAAATGCAGATAATACTTTGATTCTATTGTTCTTAATTGCTGTTTATCCTTTTGCGGAAATGAGTTTGCCAGGTTAGCCCGTACCACCTTTTTCCGGTAACCGATCAGGTAATAAATAACGAGGTACATGAACCAGGAACAGATCAATAAATACCAAAGTGGAAATAAGGAATAGAAGCGAAGAAGGAGAATAAGAATATGACTTCCCAGTTTTTTCAAGACAAACAAAAATAGTGATTTAGGCGGCTTATCCCGTGTTTCGCTGTATCTTTTGTTGTTGCCTGTTATTTATTACCATATAAGGTAGAGACGGAATATATTCCGTCTCTACCCGGCATCGAAAAGTCTTAGCGTGGCAACAACAAAAGGATGCCGCTACACCCCGGGCCGCTGGCGGTTTGTTGAAAGTTCATATATTTACTCAAATCATCCTGTTATGAACGAAGTTCCCAAAAAATACATTCTACCAAAAAAATTCAATGTCCTTCAACATCCTACCGAATACAAAGGTAAGGAGCTGAACAAGGAAAAAGCCAACGTCATCCTCGGTCTTAAATCCAAAAAGCTGGCGGAACTACAGGAAGTTTTTTATGCAGATGGAAGATGGTCGTTGTTGGTGATTCTGCAAGGCATGGATGGAAGTGGAAAAGATTCCTGTGTGAAACGTATTTTCTCCGGTATTAATCCACAGGGTTGCCAGGTGTATAGCTTTAAAGCCCCTACCAGTGAAGACCTCAAA
>JANWKQ010000189.1 GCA_025451295.1 Flavobacteriales bacterium
CATACGAGTATTAAAGGTAGTTATCCTCCACCTTTAAAATATTCTGTTATGGGAAAATTCAAGATCACTCCACTTTTGCTTTTTTTTGGCTGTCTCATGTTTTTTGCATTGATGGGAGCAATTTATGCATGGACGGAGTCAGAATGTAGTAAAGTAAATACCAAAGAAAGGTTCGGTGCATCCATTGGTTTTATACTATTTCTTTTTCTCGCCGGAATTGCTGGTACCGGATTATCGGTCTCTGGAATTCTTCAGCTGATATTCGGAAAATACTATTGGTTACATATAATGATTGAAACAGGCATCCTGGTCGGACTTTACTTTTATTTTTGCTCAGACTACTGGATGAATAGCTATGAGAAACGAAACCAGGATGATGGCATTTGGTTATTCCAAAATATAGTATTGCCCTTTGTTGCGATGGGAGTCATTCAGTTAATCGTTCATTTAATTATCAGGACGAGGGCAAAACGATCTAAACTGTTAAAAGCCGATTAAAATCTTTTTGTTTAATGTGATTTTTGTTAGTTTTAGAATGTCTTAAGAGAACCCCTCATTTATGAAACTACTTTACTTCGCAAAGCTATTATTCATTTGTATTATGTTAGTTGGTTTATCCAATTCAGGATATTCCCAGTGGACGAATGATGTATCCCTGAATACTCCTATATGCGTTGCCACAGGTGCACAAAGAGATCCTAAAATAGAATCGGATAATATGGGAGGTGCATATATTGCATGGAAGGATAACAGAACAGGAATACCGGATATTTACTTACAACATGTAGACAGCAATGGTGTGGTCCAATGGACCATCGATGGAATCGGTGCCTGCACAGAAGCAGCAGATCAAAGTACACCATCACTGATCATAGAAGATAATGGAGATGTAATTATTACCTGGAGTGATCTGCGATCAGGAACCGAAAGAGATATTTATGCACAAAAGATCGATGTCAGTGGAAATATTTTATGGACCTTGGATGGTGTTGTGGTTGCCAACCAGGTTGAAAGGGAGCATAACGAAAAAATATGTTCCGACGGAGCCGGAGGTTGTTTCATTGTGTTCGAAAAAGAAATTTCTCCCACCTACCAATGGGATATCTGGATCCAGCATTTAGACAACAATGGAAATATATTGTGGGCAGCCGGAGGAATGCCGGTAGTAACAACAGTCGGGAATAAAAGAAATCCAAAACTCCAAAGCGATCATAGCGGTGGAACCTATATTACCTGGCAGGATAAAAGAGACAGTCTCGAATATGATATTTATGCGCAGCATATTACCAGTAACGGGACTCGTTTATGGGGAGTGAATGGATTGATGGTATCAGATGCTGCCTTTGATCAAACGAATCCAAAAATGGATCCGGATGTAATAGACGGAGGTGTATACATTGCATGGGTGGATGATCGGAATGGTGATAATGATATTTATTGCCAACGCATAGATTCGCTTGGTAATATCATGTGGACTCCAAATGGTGTGGCGGTTTGTGCACTCGCCAATAACCAAAGTGCCGTGGATATTTTAAGTAATTCAAACGTATCGGGGATCATTCTCACCTGGAAAGATAGTAGGGTCGGAAATACCGATATCTATGCACAGCGACTTGACATCAATGGAAACCCTCAATGGGCTACGAATGGCATTGCAGTACAAAATAATTTATACCTGCAGCTCAATCCGAATATTGCAGGTGATGGTGCAGGCGGTGCAGTGATCTGCTGGCAGGATTCAACCGCCAGTTCAGAATATGATGTAATGGCCCAACGTATTAATTCATCTGGTATAAAACTCTGGAATACGAATGGGACCATCGTAAGTAATGCAAGTACCTCTCAGGCAGGTCCTAAAAATACGAGTGATGAACATGGAGGAACGATTGTTACCTGGGAAGATTTCCGGAATGGTCCGCGTGACATTTACGCCCAGCATATTAATTTTGATGGAAGCACTGGAATGGAATGGCAGGAACAATTGATAGATCTTTCAGTCTATCCAAATCCTTTTATTGACCAGTTTAATATTGAATTGACAACTTTAAATAGTCAACCATTTACAATGAAGATGGTGAACATAATCGGTGAAGATGCAACTGAACGCATTCAAACTACTTCCACTATTCAAAACGGAAAAAATCATCTAATGGTGAATGGTGAATTATTAAGTAAAGGAATTTATTTCCTGGTAATCTCTTCGGGTAATGGTAAAGGTATGGTTAAGCTGATCAAAAACTAATCTCAATATTGCTGTCAATATCTACTTCGCCCTTTCCAACGTCATTGTATACACTGGCTCGGAACTACTCATTTTAATAACATCCTTTGTATATTCAAACACGATGTAACGGGCTGCGTTTAGTTGGAGGATAGTTAGATTTCCTGGTTCTTCAAGGATCTTATAGGTACCCTCCGTTATTTCAGGTTCCTTTTGTTTATTCGTGTTGACCATTTTAAACTTATTATCCTCAAAAACAAAATACTTCTGTCCTTCCACATACCAAACTTCATCTCCTCCTCCCTGGGCTAAACGCATTACATTCCATGTGCCCTGAAGGTTTTGTTCTGTAAGTTTAGGTTTTGATGCCGGTTTGCATGAATAAACGATTATCAAAAGTAGTCCAAGTAAAAAGCGAGGTGCATTTTTCTTCATCATACTGAACGTTATGTTACCATAAAGAAAACACATTTTAGTGGAATATATTCCACTTTGGTGACCAAAAGATTTGAAGATTTTCCTGTTATTTCTATTTTTGAACTACAACTAAATCCCTTTATGCCAGTTATCATGAAAAAGTTCTCCTACATTTTCAATCATCCTACCACCAGATTATTTAACGGGATCATTTTATTATTAACAGGTTTACTCGAATTTGGTGAATCTACTTTTGAAGAAATGTTGCATTGGGATATAGGTATCCATCACGGCATCATTGTTTTCGCGATCACCAAGGTCTTTGGTTCATTGGCTGAAATCTTCGAAGGGGGCGCCAAGGTTTCCAAATTGGAGTAATTCCTTGATTCCTGAGGATAAATATGTAGTTTTAATGACGCAATGCAGAAAAAATATTTTCTTATCATATCCCTGTTCACTTTCAGTGAGCTGATCTGTTTTTCTCAAACTTTACGGGTTCCGGAGGAAAATGAGAATGCAGCGCAGCGTCAGGAATGGTTTGCCAGAAGAAAACAGTATCCTGAAGTCAATAATACCGAACTCGCCAGGTGGAATGTGTATCGCAAGATGCAGCCCAGCTGGATCGGATCTGCTAAATCATTTACGGCCAATTGGGAATGTCTGGGTCCGGAAAATCAGGGTGGAAGAATGATAGCTCATGCCTTTGATCCTTTCGATAGCGAAGTTTTTTGGGTGGGTGCTGCTTCCGGTGGCTTATGGAAAACATCGGATGGTGGTGATACCTGGAATGCTATGACTGATCAGATACCTAACATGGCCATTGGTGCTGTTGCCATCAAACCACAGGATCCGAATATCATGCTGATCGGAACTGGAGAAGGTTATATTTTGAGCCCATGGTTTCAATATGGAATCGGTGTGCTCCGTTCCACCGATGGTGGCGCAACCTGGAACCCTACCAATTTATCCGTGGATGATTCTTTGGCTTTTGCTTGTCTCGGTTTTGCCTGGGATCCCATTAATACAAACAATGTTTATCTCTCCACCACTTTTGGAATTTACGTTTCTACGGATGCCGGAGTTAACTGGACAAATACATTGAGTGGTGTAGGAACTTCCTTAGTAATCAATAAGAAATTCCCTTCGAATGTATATGCATCTCTTCAGGATTATATGGGTTCAACGGGTGGCATTTATCATTCTACAGATTATGGTGTCAACTGGCAATTACTCACCAATGGCACACCTGCATCAGCAGATATTGGTTTTACTTGTCTATCCATTTGTGATTCATTTCCAAATGTGTTGTATGCCGGGATCTCCACACCCGAATCCCATCCAACATGCGGTACCATGCAGGGATTTTACAGAACCTCAGATGGAGGAAGTTCATGGCAAAATATCAATACCGGTATTGATTTTTATTGTTATACCCCTCCATTTGATTCCATTTGTCAGGGATGGTATGGGAATGTGATCCAGGTAACGCCTGATGACAGTAATGAAATATTTGCTGGGGGTATTTTTTTATATCGTTCCACCAATGGTGGAACCGTCTGGGATTTTTATGATTGGGCTCCATTGGAAAATCCACCCTGGATGCATCCGGATCATCATAGTTTTGCCATCAGTCCACACAATTCTCAGTTGATGTATTCACTCAACGATGCGGGTGTTTTTAAATCAACCAACGGAGGAAATACATGGACCAAAAAACCAAACGGGTTGGTGACTACACAATTTTATTCGATTTCTTCTTCGCCAGTTGATCCCAATCTAATGATTGGCGGAACACAGGATAATGGAGTATTTTATAACACTGCTATTAATACTACCACTAATTGGGTCGAATCTTTTTCGGGTGATGGTTTTACCTGTATCATGGATCCATTAGATCCGGCAGTTTGGTATACCAGTGAATTGTTTCAAGGTAGATTAAAAACAACAGATCTCGGTGCTACCTATGATACAATTGAAAATGGGATCAACGAACCAACTGCTTTTCTTATTCCTATGATAATGGACCCGACCAACAACCAGGTATTATTTACAAGTACAGATTCTAAAGTGTATAAAACCACGAATGGAGGTTTATTATGGACATCCATGGTGAATTTACCTTATATGACTGTGATGGCGATCGACAAAATAAATACGAATATTATTTATACCTGTACTGACCCTGCCCTTTCTTCTTCATATATGTATCGTTCCACGAACGGAGGCACAAGCTGGACCGCTATTCTTTCAGAACCCGGAAATAAAATAATTGACATTGAAACCGATCCTATGGTAGCGAGTACACTTTATATTTGCAGAGGTACCTATACTCCGGGTCAGCAAATTTTTAAATCCATTGATCTGGGTGATAGCTGGATCAATATTACCGGGGATCGTCCCGGTATACCGGTAAACGCAATTGCTATTGACCCTTTTACAACCGATCATATTTATGTGGCGACGGATCTGGGCGTTTATCTTACCACAGATGGAGGATCAAGCTGGAATGCATTTAACGATAACCTGCCACTTGTAAATGTACAGGACATGCATTATCATACAGGTGACAGCACGTTACGGATCGGAACACATGGCAGAGGGATCTGGAAAACAAAAACGGCTTATTCGATAGCGATTGGAATTGATCAACAGGAAATCGCCGATTTCCATTTTAATGTGTTTCCGAATCCTGCTATATCAGATGTCAACATTAGCTATCATTTAACCAAAACTTCGTCTGTGCAAATGAAGATCTATAATTCGCTTGGACAGGAAGTCATCGAATTGATCAATGAGAAGCAGACAGAGGGAGATCATAACTTCAAATGGGATCGAAGGAACTCAGCTAAACAAATTCTTCCGGGAGGTATTTATTATGTACGAATGATTGTGGGAGGAATAGCCTATGGTGTTAAGCTTCTCATTTAAATGTTTATTAATGAAAAAAGACGCTGAATAAAAGGGTCAGAAAAAAAATAATATGGATCCTCATAAAATTACAATAGAAACCTACAACAAGGTGGCCGAGTCCTATCAGGATAGATTCATGGATTTTGATTTTTATAATGATACGTATGATGATTTCTGTGAGCTTATAAAACCAAATGCCAGCATATTTGAGATCGCCTGTGGTCCGGGAAATATTACCAGATATATTTTATCAAAAAAACCAGATCTGGAGATTGAGGCAATCGATCTGGCTTCTAATATGATCAAACTGGCAAGGATCAACAATCCGACGGTAAAATTTGAGATCATGGATAGCAGGGAGATCCATCGGATCGAAAAAAAATTTGATGCTATCATCTGTGGTTTTTGCATGCCTTATTTATCAAATGAAGAATGCAACAAGTTAATAAAGGATTGTGCGGATCTTCTTCCGGCAAATGGTATATTCTACTTCAGCACGATGGAAGGAGAAGACTCCCGATCAGGCTTTGAAACCGCAAGCAGCGGTGACCAGGTATATATTTATTATCACCAGGAAAGCTACCTGACTGAAAAATTAATGGAGCATGGTTTTGAGTTGTTAAACCTGAAACGTAAAGAATTTACCAGGCACAATGGAGAGACCTGGCAGGATATGATATTTATCGTTAGAAAAAGTTAATATGAAATATTTAGTTTTGTTCTGATGATTACCTGTATCCGGACCGATTCCGAAAACCAGGATTTTAAAGATCTGGTAGCTGAACTGGACGCAGATCTAAAGATCCGTGATGGAGATGATCATCCTTTTTATGATCAGTTCAATAAGATTCACATGATCAAGTATGCAGTGGTGGCTTATGAAAACCAGAAAGCCATTGGATGTGGCGCGATTAAAACATATAATGCTGATACCGCAGAGGTGAAAAGAATGTATGTCCCTCCACACCTTCGCGGAAAAGGAATAGCCTCTATCGTTTTAGTAGAACTCGAAACATGGGCCAAAGAGTTGAACTACAAGCGATGTATTCTCGAAACCGGCAAAAAACAACCAGAAGCAATTCGATTGTATGAAAAAAACGGTTATCAGTCTATTCCTAATTTCGGACAATACGAAAATATGGACAACAGTGTTTGTTTTGAAAAGAAATTGACCGCTTAGAACCAGCATTCTATAAGGCATTGGTAGCAAAATGAGAGTGGTTCCCGGAAAAAAAACTGAAACTATACTAACCTCTCTGCGTATGAACCCACAAATTCACAGCCTGCAGTTTTACTCAACCCACTCCGGGCTTTGAACAAATTACTCTGTTAACACTTGTAATTCATCAATTATTTTTATATTTACTTGTTCATTTATCAAGCCCATCATGAAAAAACGCTCTACTCTCATTATCGCTCTTCCTTTCCTTATCTTCTTCTCAACCGGAATCAACGCCCAGTTCGTTAATATTCCAGATCCTATTTTTAAAGCCTTGCTTGTTGGTGACGGTGCTATTAACACCAGTGGCGACGGCGAAATCGATTCGAATGAAGCCAGTTCCTATCTTGGTAGTATAGATGCCAGCGGATTGGGTATTAGCGATTTAACCGGTATCCAATGCTTTACCAACTTTAATTCCCTGGATGTTGCAGGCAATATACTTACCTCACTTGATTTACATGCGTGTCAGGGTCTTAATTTTTTAGATTGTTCCGGCAATAACCTTAACAACCTGAGTTTATTTTATATGCCGTTACTGAATACCGTTTTTTGCCAAAACAATCAACTTACTTGTCTGGATCTTTCTACCGATACGGCTATTGTTCAGTTGGTTTGTTGTAATAATTTCCTGACAAGTTTGAACCTTAAAAATGGCCATAATACCAGCATTGCCATGATGAATGCGTTAGGCGGTGGTGGAATGCTTTATTGTATACAGGTTGATAATATTGGTTATGCTTTAGGAGCCCCTAGTTGGTTTCATGATACCTGGTCTAATTATAATATCATTTGTGGAACGCCTGCCATTGCTGGATTTAACACAAATGCGCCGCAATGTAATGGTACTGCAGTTGCATTTACGGAAACCTCCTCTAATGAGACTTTCTGGCAATGGGACTTTGGAGATGGTTCCAGTTCCTTAGCACAAAATCCAACACATATTTTTTCTCCAGGAAACTGGATCGTAAGCCACATTGCACGAAATTGTAATCAGGCAGATACTACCGGATATACCATTGTACAAGGTACCGATATCTATGGCAACGTAACATATTCAGGTGGGCCTCTAACGAGTGGAATAGCCGTGCTTATGCCTTTTCAATCTTCCTATACTGCGTTTGATACACTTCAAACTGATACGTTGGACTCTTTCGGAGCCTATCATTTCACGAATGTTTGTAATGATGATTATCTCATTAAAATCTTTTCAGATACTGTACTATTCCCAACAATCATTTCTACTTATTATGACAATGAATGGGTATGGGATTCTGCTACCGTGTTAACCCATGGATGTTATGTGGATGATATTGGTGTGGATATCGTAATGGTTGAAACAACTCCAAACCCGGGGACTGGTATGGCTGCCGGATATGTGCTTACGGGTCCTGGATTTGGAAGAGCTGATGGAGAACCGGTACATGGTGTTGATGTAAAGCTAGGGGTAACGGCTTCCTCTACACTTATTGCCGCCACCGAAACAGATACAGCTGGTCATTATGTATTTGCCAACCTTGGTAATGGAAACTATACTATTTATGTGGATATTCCAGGATTGGAAAGAGATTCTGTCTATAACATTACCATTGATGCATTGAATCAACAATTCTTAAATCTCAATTATGGGGTTGATTCGGTGAAAATATATATTGTGGGACCTATTGGGATCGAAGATTTTAGTTCGGATATAAGCGGATTCAATATTTATCCAAATCCTTCATCGGATAATGCCATCATTGCTTATTCACTCAGTTCTGAAGCAAATGTACAGCTCGATGTTTATAATGTATTGGGTATGAAAGTGCAGTCCCTTAC
>JANWKQ010000190.1 GCA_025451295.1 Flavobacteriales bacterium
CAGAGGCTAGTTGAGTTGGCAAAGCCACTTCTTTGCTCACATAAGGAGTGTTCTCCTTTTCGACGCTTACACGTGGGTTTTTATAACGCCATGATGAACACGACGATAAGATAAAAGTTAAGCCTACAATGGCTATTATTGATTTGGTAAGTGTAAGTCTCCGTTTCATAATTTTGTTTTTAAGATTGGATCAAAGATGATTACTCCTGACCTCATTGTTGTTGTATAATACTCATAACAAGTTGCATAATTATCAGACCCGGTATTCTAAAAACAAAATTAGAGCATGAATTGCTTCATACTCTAATTTCTCTCAATCACACTAAACCTACTATTTATTCAACACGGTCGTTGGTACGTTAATCTTGATGATGATAAATTCAGTTCTTCTGTTTTCCTGATGGGCTTCTTCAGAACAATCAGTTATCACTTTTCCCTCACATGCACATTTATTCACCAATCTGCTTTCTCCATAACCTTTTCCTGAAATTCGGAATTTTGCAATCCCTTTGCTCGCAATATAGGCCGCCGAAGATTTGGCTCTTTTGTCACTGAGTTTCATGTTGTATTTTTGACCTCCTCTGCAATCGCTGTGAGATCTCAACTCAATTTCGATGTCGGGATAAGCAATCATTACAGCAACTATCCTATCAAGTTCTAAAGCAGCATCCGGACGGATATTCGATTTATTGTAGTCGAAGTAAATTGGATTGATATCGATTAATTTTCCGATATCAGTTCCCAATTCAATTTTTCCCATGGTTGTGCTAACCTTTAGTTCACCCTCTTTATCAATCGTATGAACATAGCTGGTTGTTTTACCCACATACCCATTCTTTTCGTATATAAGTCTATAGTTAATCTTTTTATTCATCAGACTTGAGCTCAGTTTTTCTCTGGCCTCTCCAGCCTTATCAGTATAAACATTGGCAACTACATTCCCTGTTTCTATATCTTGTATGGTAACATGGACCCCTTCCAAAGGCTCTTTCGTCTTAGCATCTGTTACGGCAACCAGGATGCTGATCTCCGGGATTTTCTCCAACAAGAGATCTGCGGTGATCACATCTTCATCTACGGCTGTGGAAATATTTTTAGTTACATCCTTATATTTAATATGTGATCCTTTTAATACCAGTTCAACATCAGGCTCCACCTCAAATGTATAGTAACCACTTGCATCCGTTTCCATTGTATTCAATTCATTCCCTTTATCATCATACAATTTTACCATCGTTCCGCCAAGTATATCTCCGGTTTTAGAATCTTTTGCATAACCTTCCAATTTCTTACTGAGTTTAAACGGTTTTAAAAGATCAAAACCATACATATCATCACTTCCTTCACCTCCTGCACGGTTTGATGCAAAATACCCTTCCTTCATATCTCTGTCCAGCACAAAAGAAAAATCGTCACTGGGTCCATTTGCCGGAATTCCCACATTTTTGGGACTTCCCATTTTTCCACTCCTGGCACTGGCGATAAATATATCCAGTCCGCCCAGACCCGGTAATCCATCACTGGAATAAAAAAGAATGCCCTTTTCATGATAGAACGGAAACATTTCTTTACCTTCTGTATTGATCTTACTTCCAGCATTTACAGGATTACTCCAGCTTCCATTTTCTTTGGTAGAATAATAAATATCCGTCGCTCCATAACCGCCGGGCATATCACTCACAAAATAGAGTGTATTTCCGTCTGCTGACAATGCACCATGACCCACACTGTAATCCTTGCTATTAAAAGGCATGGGTTGAATTTTACCCCATTTACCTTTACTATTTTTTACAGAATACCAAAGTTCCAGTTGTCTTACATGGGCTGAGTTTAAATCTTTTCTTTTTGCATAGCTGTTTCTTGTAAATACCATTAGATTTCCATCAGAACTAAAAGTCGCAGGCCCTTCGTGGAATCGTTTATTCAATCCGCCAACGGCTTTGAGATGCTTTACTTTTTTTAATTTCTTGTTATTTCTTAGGTTTTCCTCAGCTGAATACAAATCATAGAAATGTCTGTCCGTCCAATCATATTGATAGTTGACCATCGTAGCGGCATGACGACTGGAGGCAAAAATTATTTGTTTCCCGTTATAAACGGCTCCAAAATCACTTTCGTCCGTATTATTTTTTAGATTCCGAATAGCAAACTGACCTTTGTCGACCAGAAGATCATTATAATATAAAGGATCTTTCAATTGACCGGAAGTTCTTAGTTCATTCGATCGGAGTTGACTGTAATCTTCCATGTGCATGGTTGCTTCCGGATATTTTCCGTTCATCCGCAGTACATCCGCATAGCGTAAATGATCTTCAGCTATTACATCGTTCCTGTATTTCTCAAATAACTGCGCATAGTATTTTTCGGCTTTTACTGAGTTACCAATAAGTCTATAAGACTCTGCCAACCGTCTTAGTACATGTGCATCTCTCTTTTTCTTTCCAACCGACTCGTATTTCGTAATGGCATGGTGATATAAATATCCATCATACAATTTATCAGCTGATTTAACCCTGGCAGACTGTAAATATGCAACAGGATGCGCTATCATAACAAGTAGCATGCTACAGATTATATATTTAAGTATTCTTTTCATATCTTTTATTGTTGTCCATGGATTAAAATCCAGGGGTTATTTATTTTTTTGGTTTAAAAATATCTTGGGCTTTTAATGCTTTTCATTTTCCCGAATTTCAGGTCATACCGAAGCATAATTTCGTGGCTTCCAAATTGACCAATTCTACTTAGTTCGGTCAGCGGCCAATCAAACGAATAACCTATACGTAAATTGGGGACGATGTTTACTCCCAGCAACATACCAATTCCGTCCAATGACCGGTAAAAAGCTCCTGCCGAAAATCTGTTACAGAACAGGGCCTCCATAGTAAATTCCCCTTGAACCGGAGCACCTTCAGTAATTTTTACCAGGGTGGTAGGCTTCAACGCAAAGTTTTTTGTTACCGGGATCATAAATCCTGCCATGATAAAATAATTCCTTTTCAATTCTCCGAGTCCGGTATTTAGACGATGCTCCACTATTTTAGGAACACTGAAACCAATGTAAAAGTTTGTATGGTCATAGTATATACCCACACCAACGTTTGGCAATGTCCTCGAAATATTTTGGTTGAACTGCGGATCATTTTGTTCATTTGTGGCAACCGAAGAAAGATTATTATTGAAAAAATCCAGTCCACCTTTTAATCCAAATGCCAACCTGTGATGTCTTCCTAAATTAAATCTATAGGTAAGATCCAGTGAAAGGTTGGTATTATTTGTGGGACCGATTTTATCATTGATCAAACTTATACCGGTACACAATCCGCCATATATGGGTGTATGTATCTGAAAATTTTGGGTCATTGGGGATCCACTTATACCTGCCCATTGAAAGCGGGCCAGACCTAGAAAGCTCATGGCATCTCTGCTACCTGCATACGCAGGATTATAGGCTAGGGTATTGTACATATAATGCGTGTACATGGGATCTTGTTGCGCCTTCACCAATAAGGTAGAGGAAAGGAAAAGTCCGATTGAGAAGATATGTTTAATTGTTTTCATATTCTTTTTAATTCTTGTTAGTTATTATGCTTTTGCATTCGTATTCTATCTGTTTATGTAAACGTATCCACTCAGCGGTTCTTCGCCATTGTTAAGATCAAGTACATAGAAATAAGTACCTATTGGTAATAAATTTCCACCGATGGTTACTCCTTCATTACCCGTTCCGTCCCATGTATTGTTATAATTTGCCTGGTAGTATACACGGTTACCCCATCTGTTAAGGATACTTAGCTTCGTGCCTGGATAAAGCATCAGGCCATTGATCACAAAGTTGTCATTAATGCCATCACCATCCGGAGAGAAACCATTTGGAATAAATAAACCACAAGGGTCCGGGTCCAGATAATCAGGTATTGCATCTCCATCACAATTATCCAATGTACCGTTACCGTCTTCGTCGGCTTCGTTGGTAGTAATCAAATAATCCTCGTCATCATTCGTATCAATATAATTAGGAATTCCATCTCCATCTGTATCAACCGGGCCATTGCCGGTTGCAAAAGGATCATTTTCTATTGAATCCAATACAGTATCACCATCGCTATCTACATCCTGGAAGTTCTTTTTACCATCCCCATCTGTATCCGGATTTGGCAAAGCTGTTCCTCCATTATCACTATCAGTAATATTACTCCATCCATCACCATCGGTATCGGTAATTGGACCAGTTCCAATGATTCCATCATTATCCGGATCAATTCCGCCGGCTTCAATTACATCTCTGATCCCATCATTATCACTATCAAGGTCTAAATTATCTGCAACTCCATCAAGATCCGTATCACCGGCATTTACAGCTGTTGCCAACTCAACGGAGTCAGGTAATCCATCATTATCATCATCAATATCAAAACTATCTGCAATGTTGTCATTGTCTGTGTCCAAAAATCCTGCTTCTCTCCAATCCCGTTCTGATGTTGAAATAAAATCCATGTTCGGGAAAGAAGTGGGTGATTGGAGATTATTCGGATACCATACAATATCGTTTACATCAAAGGCATTGTCTAAACCATCTGCATCATTATCAAATCCAGAAGGCACTACATTTGCTGTTCCATTATTATCAGTGTCCCAACCTTCCAATGCATCACTATCAGCATCATTGTCTGAATTGGTATCCATATAATCCGGGCGATCTGTTCCATCCGTATTTATTGGGAGAATTCCCATACCACCAAAGCCAATAATGTTATCATAGGTATCCATAACACCATCTGTATCCGAATCATTTCCGGAAGGAATTGGTGTCAAATAAGAAGCGGTTGTTTGCGCTTCAATGTTATCTACTATACCATCATTATCACTGTCGAGATCTGCATAATCAGGTCTTCCTAAACCATCGGTGTTAGGTACCGATAGTGCTATTCCTCCATTGTCAGTATCCACCAAATCGGAGAAACCATCGAAATCCGAATCCAAAATGGTCAAACTCGTTCCCGTTCCTATTTGTCCATTATTGTCAGGATCAGATCCACCCGCTTCAATAACATCCGTTATTCCATCATTGTCACTATCAAGATCAACGCCACTCCAGTTTGGATCACCATCCGGATCAACACCTGGTAATGGATTAGCAGAAATGCCATCATCCCATCCATCACTATTGAGATCGACAAATCCATCTACTTCCCCATCTCCATTGATATCAATTCCTCTTGCCTCAACAATATCTGCAATTCCATCATTGTCACTATCACGATCGTACCCATCCAGGTTACCGTCGTTATCAGTATCACCACCATTGTGGGAACTATACATTTCGGTAGCATCCAGAATTCCATCATTATCATCATCGAGGTCATTCACGTCATCTACACCATCACCGTCAAAATCACCACCTCTGGTCGAACTATTGGCAAGGGGAAATTCCCCGGATCTTGTAGTACCAGTGTTGACTGGTGTAGTAATCTGTCCAAACGTTAGATTGATAACGGTAAGAGAAAGTATACTTATAATTATTTTTTTCATGTAATTAATTTTTAGTCATTCATCTTTTAAAAATTCGCTCCATCTTCTTTTAAATAGGGAACGCCACAAAGTTGCAGGGTTTAGTTCAGGCTAGCATTACAATTTTTTTTTAATAAGTTATATAGTTCCCTTTTCCGATTTATTCAAAAAAAAACCCGCTGAATTCAATCGGCGGGTTTTTTTTCTGTTAATCTATCTACTATTGAGAAACCAGTCTACCTGACTTTATGATTTTGTTATTACTCATTATACTATAGAAATATATACCAGAAGGTAAGTTATCCATAGGAATAGTGGTGGTCTGCTTGAAAATGACTGAGTTGAGTATCTCTACTCCATACACATTATATATCCGTAATTCGGCTTCGGCCAATTGTGAAGGATCGTTAATTTGTATGGTTGTGTAGGCAGTAAAAGGATTAGGATAAATAGTAACCACGTTCGTATTTGTTCCCTCTGCATCCGGTAAGCTTAACGTTGAACAAGTACCCGGAATGTTTGTGGCATCCACCGTAACTGCGGCTGTCGATAAGGCTCCAACTGTTGTTAAAACCCTGCCGTCAACGGTAGCTCCAGTGTTTAAATTAATCGCACCATTATTGCAAATGACAGTTCCTTTAAACTCAGAATAATCATTGATATCCAAAGCTCCATCAATTTTCCAATAAACATTTTCTGACTTAGCACCGTTGATCAATAAGACCTTTGCATAAGTACTGGTAGAAACTGCACCATTTATTTGAATCAGAAAAACAGCATTTGAATCGTCAAGTGCATTGAGATAAAGTGTGTCAGTAAAGGTTACTGCACCATTCATCACATAAGTATGTGGGGTTAAAACCAGATTGCCTCCAAATTGGGCAGGATATAGCAGTTCAATATCAGCTGGAAGAAGATTCAGATAATTATAGACCACTAATAGATCTGTTGCACAAGCATTTGTAGAACCATCCGGTATAGGATGAATTGTTCCGGTTACATTCAAAGAATTATATCCCGTTGTTAAACCACTATTTGATCCGATGTCTCCGGTAGCGTACGTTGCACCAGTATTCGTTGCAGGACCAGTAGAAGAAAATAAAGCATAGCATGCAACAGAATTAAGTGCAGGTGCAATGGGTCCGGTAAGTACCGGGCTTCCACATCCAATAGGTGTATAGGCGAATACTCCATCCACGGTAACTGCACCAGCGGTTGAAAGCACTCTTCCTTCAAGTGTATCACCTGTGTTCATATTAATAGCTGCGTTGTTGGCAATCACAGTTCCTTTCATGGAGGTACCTGAAGCCATGCTCACCAAACCTTCCACCTTCCAATAAACGTTACAAGCAAGTGCACCGTTAATCAATTTTACTTTAGCATTTGCATTTGTTGAAAGGGGTCCGGAAATTTGGATAACAAAAACCGCATTTGGAACACTCTGTGCATCCAAAATAAGATCAAGGTTCAGCGTAGCTGCACCAGAAACAGAATAAACCCCTGGGATCAATGTTTGGCCATTTCCAAGCAAAGGAGCTGGAAAGAAGGTTGGAACCGTAGCGTTTAATTGATTATAAGCAATGAGCAGATCCGCTGAACATTGAGCTGTAGCACCATCAGCCTCATGCATACCACCATTCACATTTCCAAAAAATGTGCATGAGCCATTGTTAGTGCCTACATTACCGGTTATCTGGGAAATACCAGAGTTACTTACGGCGCCATCTGTGGTGAAGAGAACAAAGTCAGCAGCAGTACCTAATGTAGGTGCTTGTCCGAAAATTATATTCGGGATAGATAATAGGGGGATTGTCAAAATAAAAAGTAATTTATGTTTCATCGAATGTAGTTTAATATGTGAATGAGTTTTCACGTATGTAAAGTTGGTCTACTTTACAACTACAAGCATTATACAATGGGGAGAATAAGTTATGTTATTCCTAGGATGTCTAAGATCTTAACTCCAGAATGGCAAGCTTTAACTTTTCTTTGTGAACCTCAGCAGTTAACGCAGTGTAACCTTTAGCCTTAATGGTTCCATAACTTCGGTTGTCATAATTCCAGGCTTCATAGAAAATAATAACCTCGGGATTGGTTTTTATTGCTTCGGGTGAATATGAGTTCCCGTTTTGCTCTTCCAGAATGTTTTTTTCCATAATACTCATTTTAAATTATAAAAAATACTCTTCTGTAAAGTTCAACTTGTTTAAGCAATAAAACATTACAGAACTTCAGAAATTAGTTATATCCTATGCACCTCTCCATTCCAATGGACAAACAAATCCTAAAAATGAATTCCTACAATGGCATGAAGAATTTCAAAAAGGATCAGAAAAATAATGATCCATTCCAGTTTATTGCTATCCCTATGTTGGATCAGTTGAGCAAAAGTTCGCAGATTATGATCAATTATTTTTAAGGTGTATTCAATCTCCCGAAATCTGGTTTTTAGATCAAAAGTCCTGGAAAGGCCAATATTGATCTTAGACAAATATTCATTTTCCCAAACTGTATCGGGGGCATCAAGAAAATAAAGATTATCTATGATCCGATTTTGTGTATTCAATGTCTTTCCAATGAACTTCATAAGCTTTGATTTTGAAATGCCCAGTTTACCCTTTAATTCAAGCTCAAGGGTGATCTTGTTTGTATCATTCAACAGACTTCTGGATAAATCGCTAAAATGATCAAGTACCACGGATTGGCTCACATTTAACAGGATGATCTTTATTACATCTGCATTGATCTCAGGAATCCGAATGGACGTATATTCAAAATGGAGCTTGCTGTTTATGTCCACATTTATCAAAAAGTCTTCCCTGTATTGGTTCCTTTGTAAAACAGGTTTATGCACAAAAAATCCAATTTGATCTATGAATTCATCAATGGTGATTTCATCACAATCGGAAAAGGAAACTTCACCGTAGTTTTGAATATAAATATATGAGTGTTCACCCTTCCGAATGAATATCTCCGTAGATGTGCTTGAGTAAATAGGTTCCTTATAAGCCAAGTTGAAACTTTTCAGATCGATCTTTTCCCCCAGCCAATAAGTTACTATTTTAATTTGAGCCAAATCCATTATCCAACCTTTAACTAATATATGACTGGATAAGCCTGAGCTATCCGGGTACCCATCTTATAATGCACCTTTGGTTGGGCAATAAAACTAACATTGCTACAGGATTCAAACAACACAATACAATCAGAACCGCCAAACTGAAAATAGGACAATTCTTCTCCTTTTCGAATGGTAACTCCAACTTCTGCAGTGATGATCACCGAGGCGACCTGTGACATACCAATAGGCAAAACCGCCACCAACCCGATAATCGTATCCAATACAATGAGTCCCCTGGATTGAGCAAATTGGTATCCGGGGATATCAAACGAGTCATAGTTTTTTTTGAAACGTATTTGTTTTGTTTTGGAATGTTCGTCTACAAGAACCGCCTCAACTTCCTGGTATACCTGTCCTTTTATGACACGGGCTTCCAAAACTTTTCCTCCCACCGGCGCATGCTGACGATGATAGTCGGTCGGCCCCAAATAGGTATGCATGAAAAGTCCATTTTCGAAACGATCTTTATATGGACTTCCTTCCAGTAGCTCACTTATTTTCCAATTCAAATTTTTAACGGTTACATTGGAATCTTTCCTGATTTCCCATTGACCTCCAAACGTTGAATCGGCCGGTGATACAATAACCGTCTGATCAGATATGGCCGCTATCGGTCGAAATCCCGGTTTATAATCTCTTGCAAAAAACTGATTAAATGATTTCCATCCACCATGTGGACGTGTATACTCATGCATATTATAATAAGGAGATTCATAAAAGGTCTTCTCTGATTTTTCAGTTAGCGATTCAGGAGAATCGAGAAATAAACCCAAAGCATTGGCATAGTTTACAAGCCACTCAGAAAATGGGGTCATAGGAGGAGCTTGATCATTGGGAATTACTTTGTTTTGCAAGCATAAAACCGGTTCCTGGTCTGCAATGAAGTAAAATGCACTTAAATGATCATTTACATTTTGACCAGAAGAATTTTCTGACGGGATCCAATAAAGGAAGTTATTTATCCAGGTCAGATATTGATCCAGGTTTTTCACACCGTCCAAAAGCGGTACATTATTGTCATGAGCTAAAGTGATGGCTTCCTCAAAAGCATTTTTCCAGTTGTTTGTCTGAATCAGGTTTACCAGGTCCTCCACTACTGGGTGATAATTCGTTTTAGTTAACATAATCTTACGATTTATTTTTTTCTAATTTGTTTGTCGAATCAAGGCTTTTACCGGTGATTGTTCTAATCCTTTCGGCTATTATTGATAGTTCGTGTTATTTTCTCTCCAGTCGTTCCCACTTCTCTTTCAGGTTTAGCTGATTTTGATCTGTTTTGTTTTCTAAAACTATACTGTCGTGCTTTACAGATATAGTACCCTCTAAAAACCTGACTTTTGTTCTGACGATAATTTTGTTTGGTTTAATCGGTTTTTTAACAAGACTCTTTGCATTCTTCCATTCCCTAATCATTTGTTCACCCTTATTGTCACCTATTGGTTTTACTTTATCCTCCTTTACTCTTTCAAATGCATCGTCTGATTTTTCCTGATGTGACTCACAAGAAACCAGGATCATCAACCAGAAACATGCACTTATGATCATTAATATAAAGATGCGCCCTACAGTCATTTTCTTTATTTATTGTTTTAATGAGATTCTTTGGCCCACTCCTCCATCGTAAATATCTTCATATACAATTCGGGTTTAACGGATAAGGGACCCGTATATGGATGATCCAGCAGAATGATCATGAACAGGATCATTCCGATAAAAGTAGCCAACAATGAATTCAGCGTTACATGCATACGGGTATGTTCAATATCGAGCAATATGGCGCAAACAATCGTAATGATGGCACCAAATATCATTGGCAACCACATTGGAGAAGGAATTTCTGTCTCAACGGAATTAAGGCGAAGCTCCCGGTATGTAGCCAACTCATTCAAATGATGAAACATTTCGGATACCAATTGGATCTGAAATGGGTCTTTAGGATTGAGATGTTCCATTTTTTTAAATACCTGGTCAAACGATTCCGATGTTTTTCGGCTTGGTTTTAAAACTTTCATATTTGGAAATTCCTCATTTACCACATTAAACGCAAAATCAAGATATAAGGTCATCAGTTGTTTTGACTCAACAGTGTCGGGATAATACTTTATATCATGATACAATCCCAACGAAATACTGCCTTCCTTATTAATATTGCCACGAGTCTCATTTAGTTGATCCCATACGAGAAACACAACAAAACTGAGCAGGAGCGAATAAAAACTGGCAATAGCCAGAAAAAGAAAACCAGTAACTTCGTTGTGAGACCGGAGAATTTTCAACCTGATATATTTGCGGAAAAGAAAAGTGGCTGATCCCGCAACTATTGCCCCGAAAGAGATGATCATTATAAACAACAATAATGAAGGTATTTGGAGCATGTAATACGTGATGGCCATCGTAAAATTTATGTTTAACTGTTAATTCAATTACTAAGCCTAGCCCTCAGAACTAAGGCTTTTCAAAATAAGCCCGAACAAATGCGTGTTGCTGATTCTCGGTCATCTTATCCGCCTTCTGTACCTTAATCTTTGTTTTTCCGAATTGATGATCTGCCATTAAAAGATTATACAACTCAACCTTTGCATCCGTGGGTCCAAACAGAATGACCTTATCATATTTTTGAATGATCCTACCCAATCCGTGGTAGTATTCCGATTCTAGATGTTGCTCTTTGTTGTGCATCAATTTTTCCCCTTTATTCAAACTTTCAGCTTTTACCTGGTGAGTAAACCGGGATAGTACAACAGTCACTCCCCTGGAACCCGAATCAAATTCAATTAAATGGGCTGCAGCATGATCCATCCAAATTCCTAAACATTTTTCTGTAGTCATGGTTCCTGAATTTTTTAGAAAACATTTTTATTAACCTGAGAATTCAATTCACCCATTGAAGTGTTTTTACCCATATTTATAAGCTGGATATCACATAAAAGTTTTACATCCTTACTAACCATCATACCACCAAATTCAAAGGATGATTTTCCATACAAATCCCAATCTGATCTATTGAACTTTCCGGAAATCGTAATTTTCGCCATTCCTCCGTCACTTCTGTTATTTTCAAAGACATGATCTTTCATGTTTAGTTTCACAACTTTTTTTATGCCTTTTATGGTTAACTCACCCCATAGTTCACGATTACCTTCCTCATCCGGTTCCCCTATGGTGCTTGAACTAAATGTTATTTGTGGATGTTTCTGAACATCAAAAAAATCCTGCCCTCTTAATTGTACGTCACGATTTCCATCACCCGATATGATGGAGCTGGCATCAATCCATAAATTAATTTCAGCTGTGCTAAATTCATTCTCTTTTGTGTAGATGCTTGCATCAAATATTTTAAAGGATCCTCTAATATTGGAAATGATAATATGACCCACCTTAAATGTGATTTTACTGTTTGCCTGGTCTAAAGACCATTTCGTTTCGTTTGTCATAGCTGGCTATATAAATGTTAAAGCTTTAGAAGGTTGAGGTGTGATTCAATAGTGTCATTCTGTATTTTTAGTTCCTAAGTCCTGAAACGCTTTATCCAACTCATCCATATCCTTGTTAAATCCTTTTTTAAATATTTCCCATTTATCCTTTTCTACTTCCTTGTAATCGTCTAATCTTTTTTTCATTTCATTATTTCTTTGTTCTAAAGCAAGGATTTTCTTTTCCAGGTTGTGATTTGCTTCCCGTTTCTCAAGTTTTGTTCTTGCTTTCAATTCTTCGATGCTTTGGGTATTTGTTAATATCCGACGAGCTGTTCGAAGGCGGTATTGTTCGATTGTCTTCAGAAATTCGTACTGTACCTTCACCAAACTCTCATTGGCTTCCTTGGTTTTTTTTTCCGCAATTATCATGGTTTCTGAAGGATTATTACAACTTGATAAAAATGCACCGATGATAAATACCGTAGACGAAATGACCAATATTGATTTTTTCATTTTATTTTGATTATCAGAATGGATTTTGTTTACTAAACAAAGAGGTTGTTCTAAACAAACAACCTCTTTGCCTAAAAACATAACAACGGTTATTTACTAATTATAAATCTCATTTGACCTATTTTACCATTGGCAGTCATTCTAATTATATAGGTTCCTGCAACCAGGTTTGTAAAGTCGAATGGATAAATTACATTTCCATTAACAGAACCAATGTATCGGTTGGTCACAACTTTTCCACTCATATCGAAAAATTCGATAACCAGATCCTCGGTGAATAGATTCTCAATACTCAGATTAACTGGTCCGGTACTGGGATTTGGATACAAGGTCATAATGCTAACCGTTCCATCATCATTGATGATCCCATTGGTAAAATTAACCTGGATCGTATCGCTGTTGGAACACCCAAACGAATTGGTCACCATTACTATATAGATACCATTTGTATTTACCACGATAGTTTGGGTAGTATCAGAGGTGTTCCATACATAACTTGCAAATCCGCCACCGGCATTCAATGTAGCAGTTGGGCTCGGTTGGATAATATTATCTGGACCTAAACTAACAATTGGTTTTGGGTGAACAACTAAAGATACATTTGATGAAGTTGTGCTTGGCATGCAGGTTCCGCTTACCACTATATTGTAGTTAGATGCAGTATCATTTATACTTACAGGATTAATAGTAAGGGTAGCAGAAGTAGCTCCTGAAATATTTCCTCCATTCACCAGGAAAAATATTCCTTTTCTCCACTGGTATGTCAACCCGGTTCCGGTTGCAACCACAGAAAAGCTTGTGCTGCTTCCGTCGCATGCCATTTGATCCACAGGAAGAGTGGTAATCATTGGAACAGCACCAATTGTAAGAGAAACATTCGCTGAAGTATCACTTGGAGAACAAGGACCGGTTACAATCACATTATAGTTGTATGCGGTATCTGCAATACTCATTGGATCGATCGTAAGAATGGCCGAAGTGGCTCCCGAAATATTTCCTCCGTTGACTAAAATGATCATTCCTCTTCTCCACTGATAGGTAATGCCGCCGCCGGTTGCTGTTACGGAAAAACTCGCTGAATCCCCGGGACATCCTGTTTGATTGGTTGGCCAGGTTGTAATGTTCGTAACTGAATTGATTGTTAAGGAAGCGTTCGCTGAAGTATCATTTGGTGCCGCAACTCCGCTAACAATAACATTATAGTTGGTTGCTGCATCTAAAGCATTCACAGGATAAAAAGTGAGTGTCGCTGTATTTGTTCCGGAAATATTTCCTCCATCGAACAGGTTGAAGGCACCTTGTCTCCATTGGTAAGTTAAACCAGTACCCGTAGCTGTGACAGTAAAACTTGCTGAGTCTCCAATACAGGCTGATTGATTTGTAGGTCCAGTTACAATGTTTGGAGGATAGGTAGCCGTAGCACAACCTAAAGGCATATTAACAGTAACCGCGGTGGTATTTATTGCACCCGTAGTGGTAAGCGCTCTGCCATCCAATGTAGTTCCGGTATTTAAATCCATTGCTCCGTTATTGCAGACAATCGTTCCTCTGAAATGTGAATAGTCATTTATGTCCACAGCTCCATCAACCACCCAATATACATTTTCTACCTGTGCTCCGTTGATCAATATTACTTTGGAATAAGTGCTGGTTGAAAAAGCTCCAAATGTATGGATCACAAATACTGCGTTTGCATTTCCCTGTGCATTCAGATAAACAGTATCGGTAAATGTTACTGCTCCATTCATCATATATTTGTGTGGGGTAAGTACCAGATTTCCTCCAAACTGTGCAGGATATAACAATTCAATATCATAGGGTAACAGGTTCAGATAATTATAAGCATTCAATAAATCTGTTGCTGCTGCTGCCGTTGAACCATCGGGTATAGGATGTATCATACCTGAAACAAATAGTGGATTGAAGCCAGTTGTTAAACCGCTATTGGTTCCAACATCACCCAAAACATACGTTACACCAGAATTTGTAACCGGTCCACTGGAAGAAAATACGGAATAGCAGGCCACCGATGCAAGTGGAGGCGGTAAAGGTCCTGTAAG
>JANWKQ010000191.1 GCA_025451295.1 Flavobacteriales bacterium
ACTGAGGGGGGAGTAAATGGGGCGGGATCCATTATTAGATGTTATCCTGATGGTTCAGGTTTCACTACGTTAATGGATTTTAGCGGTTCAGGATGCGGATCACAACCCTGGTGCCGTCCTATTTTCGATGGAAATACTTTTTACGCTTTCACTGCAACTAGCGACTGTGGAACAATATTCAAATTTGATGATGCTAATGCAGGAATTGCTGATAATGAATTTCAAACGAATATGAATGTTTATCCAAATCCATTCCAAACAAACTTCGTCATTGAATCATTTAAGTCTATTGACAATGGAACATTTAATCTATTTGACATTTCAGGGAAATTGGTAATCACCGTTGACGGATTAAGTGGCAATAAATGGAATGTTCTTAGAAATGATTTAAGCAGCGGAATGTATTTTTATTCCTTGATAGAAAAAGATAAGATCATAGGAAAAGGTAAACTGACGGCTGAATAGAATCGCCATTATCTAACTTACAACTTGCAAAATTTTCTACATCCGCCTAAAATCAATGCTTCCAGCACTTAACCCGCTTGGCCTTATTTAAAAAAGTTAAGGCCTGCTAGACTTTTTAGATTTGGTTAAAGTTTCGTACATTTAATTGACCCTCATTCTGTAAATATGTTAGTTTGCAGGGACATATTATAAAAACTGACACCCTGTTAGCATTTGAGAAATAAGTAAAGTTTATTATCTTTAACCAATTGCGGTTACGTTAGCTATAATTCTTCAAACTAAGGAAATACAAAAGTGAAACCAAAATAGTTTTTGATCATATTTAATCCACAATGAAAAAGAACATCCCTCTTCTCACCATATTTTGTTTATTCCTCGCAGTTTCTTGTAACATGAAGAGACAGACAGTTAAGAAAGCTATTGTAGATACTTTGATTGTTGTTCACCAGGGTCAACCAGTTGATTCAATCAATCCATTTTACCTTGAAAAAGTGGATTCTTCAGAGTTTTCCAAATTATCCTCTGTCTTCCCCACTTCTAAGGACACTTCTGCCATTGACACAGCCAGGGTAAAATGGAGAAATGATACGCTCTATGTTTTTGCAGCACATTATTCATATCATATGCATCCCAATAGCAAAATTGCCACCTTTAAATACATTACTTTCTATACTGGTATTCAATGCTGGCTTATAGAGAGCAAAAACAGCAGTGGAGCTATCCATTACTCACTAATCGCAAAGGAAAGGTTGTTCCAGGAAACTTATCTTGTTTGCTATAGTAAACCCCTCGTTTCATCCCAAAATAATTATATTTTTAGCTCAGGTCCCGGATATAAAGCAGAAGATCTCAGGATTTACAAAAATGAAAAAAACATGCTGAGTCTTTTTATGAAGACTGACCTCATGGACTGGTCAGTACTGGAAGCAAAATGGTATAGTGACAATATCCTTTGGCTCAAAAGAAAGATACCAAAGAAAAACGATTTGAATAGCAACGACTATGATGTTGATTATGTTCAGATGAATTTATCCAATAGGGTAAAGCGTAAGGTAGAAAAGTCAAAGTAAACACCCATTCATTTTATCATTTATATGGACGTAAAAGAACAAATCAAAGACCACCTTACGAGTCAACCTGAAGCAAAACGCAGCGACATGCAGGCATTGCACCGCATCATTCTAAGTATAATGCCAGCCTGTAAATTATGGTTCCTGGATGGTAAAAACAGCGATGGTAAAATTATTTCCAACCCTAATATAGGATATGGACTTTACACCATCAAATATGCTGATGGAACAACCAAAGAATTTTATCAAATTGGTATGAGTGCAAACACAACCGGGATCTCTGTCTATATCCTTGGTATCGATGATAAAACATACTTAGCCAAAACCTATGGAAAAAAAATAGGCAAGGCTAGCGTGACCGGGTACTGCATTAAGTTCAAAACGCTGAAAGATATAAACATCGAAATACTTGAATCGGCAATACGATACGGGGTTAAGACGAAACATTGACAACAGGTTTAGTTAGCTTTGGAAGAATCAAAATTGATCTGGAGATTGTTTGATTCAAAATCTTTTGTATATTTAGGTATGAATAGAGTTGTTTCTGCAATTTTAATCTGGGCATGTTTCTTATTAGTTAGCTGTCAAAGTGAACGGTTTCAACAGGAGTATAATCAAGGCAGTTTTAAAATTACCATGAACGATACATCGGTTATCAACTTCACTGGTAGCAAGCATCTTTCTTGGATAAACTATGAGGTCCCTGAAGCTAATACCACAACCTTTCTGGGTCAGTTTGATTTGGATTACGCTCAATTCGATTCCATTGCCGGTTACGATGCGGGTATCTTCTTTACAACTTATGCAGAGGTAAAAGAACATGAGCTCAATAATTATTTTACAGCTAATGAGAATTTTGGTTTTACTATTTCCCATCCGTTTTACAGTGGAACTTACTATCCCACCTTTTATGGAGGAACAAATCTCTTCATCGATCAATTCAGTCAGGCAAGAATTAAGGGATATTACTACGGTGATTTTATGAGAACTTCAGATTCCCTGGTTGTATATACAACTTGTGATTTTGATTTTACTCCATAAAATTCGTTCGATCAGGAAAATATAATGGCTATATTAGCATCACCGTATGCCTCGAAAAAAACTATATAGAGCTATTGTTGTACTTATTTATTTTATAGCGTGCAAAGGGATACTTCATTCTCAAAGATATCCATTCACCACCATTACTAACAAAGACGGGCTTCCTCAATCCACCATAAACGACATTGCGCAAGATCATCAGGGATATATATGGATGGCAACCACTGGGGGGATCTGTCGATTTGATGGCCGTGAATTTGAAAACTATACTTACTATGCTGGTCTTGAAGCCAGTCATATTACCGATATTGAATTTGATAACCACGGGTCATTATGGGTTTCAACGCAGGGAAGAGGTATTGCCAGATTTGATGGAAAGCAATTCCATGTCTTCGATCAATCCTGCGGATTGAAGTATACCAAAGTAAAAGACATACTTTTTAGTTCCAATGGTGATGCCTGGATCTCCGTTCTCGACCATAACCTGGTGCGTATTTCGGTTAATGGTGGGATCAAGTTAACTGAATTCCCAGAGATCCCCCACGATTTTAAATCAAAAAAAATAACTGAACTAAAAAATGGTGATATTGTTATAGGAGGTAAAGGCGGATATTATCAATTAAGTGCTTACTCCAACTTCAAACCTGAATTCTTTCCCCAGCCCGACCTGGTTTTTCAGGTGGCGGAAGATCATTTCGGAGGTAAATGGATTGTGGGCAGAAATTTTATTCATTTTAAAAATGGAGACAAAACAATAGATTATTCCGGCTATTTGCCTGAACATACAGATGTTTATCATGTTTTACCGTTGGCCACCCGGGGTGAGGCTATCTGTAGTACTACAGAAGGTTTGCTGAAAATTTCGCAAGGCAAAACGGAACTCATTCGACAAAAAAACGGACTTGCCGGCGACTTTGCCCAATCTGGGTTTATAGATTCATTTGGAAACAGATGGATAGCCACAACAGCGGGAGCCAGCATTATAAATGATTTGGGTATTGTGCATTTCAATGACGATGGTGTTGGCGGAGATTTAAAGACTTTTAGTATTTCAGAAGACCCATCGGGTAACATCTGGATAGCAAAAGATCTGATGGGATATTTTATCTGCAATGATTCAACAATCGAAAAATATCCTTATGAATTTGAGGCCCCTTTTATTCCTATGGCCACTTTTTTTAAGCCGGATGGTTCTATGTACATCCTGGCCAATTTTAAAAGGATCATCAAAATGCAATCCAACAAGATTGTTTGGAAGTGGGAATTACCTGATAGTATTGCCAGGGTCAATTCATTTTTCCCCATGGCAGATAACGATTCCATTCTCATGGGAACCTCGGCGGGTGGTTTTATTTTAGACGAATCATCAGAAGATCTTCGCCCAATTGCTGGTATGAATGCAACTTATTTCAGAAGATTCATAAAGGTAAAAGATGATGAAATATGGGCCCTGGCAGAAGATAGGATATTTGCGTACGCCAACGGATCAACCGTTGATCTTACTGCTCAAGTAAATCCAAAACATGCATTGATAGAGGATGGGATGTATGATGAACGAAATAAGCTGGTCTGGCTTACCACACAGTCCGGCGTAATTGTCTGGAACGGTAAACAGAGTTTTCAATTGAATTCAACCAATGGTTTACATGCAAATCTGGCCTCCTGCATTACACAGGATAAATCAGGGCGAATGTGGATTGGATTGGTGAATGGTATGGAATGTGTCGATTTAAAAAATGGAAGTATTCGCCATTACGGATATGAAGAGGGATTTACGCCGATTGAAAGTAATGCCACCGCAGCCATTACCGATCGTAAGGGAAATGTTTGGGTGGGTACTTCATCCAGTGCAACACGTATTGAAGTAGCCAAAATCGGAAGAGATACCGTGAAGGGATTGCTGAGGTTAAAAAGGATCTGGGTAAACGAACAGTTATTTTATTTGGAGACCTACAATGGTGGTACATTATCAAAGTTAAATTTAAAACATGACCAGAATAATCTTCAGTTTGATGTAGCGTCTCTTTGTTTTACAAACGCTACAAAGGTAATGTATCAATGGAAATTGGAAGCATATGATAAGCATTGGTCATCAAAGTCGGATCATCGGGAGATAACGTATGCAAATTTACCGCCAGGAAATTATAAATTAATGGTGAAAGCCATCAATCCAAATGGATTTGAAACAAACCAGATCGAATTGCTTATCCACGTGGAAAAACCATTCTGGCAACGCGGTTTGTTTTATGTATGCGAAATTCTCATCTTTCTGTTAATCGTTTTTTTAAGTTTCCGGTTTGCAACCCGTTCTGAGAAAAACAGATTAGGACAAGTAATGACGGTACTTACGATCATTATTCTATTTGAATCGTTGATGTTATATATTTCCGGTTATGCAGATAAATATACCAATGGAATTCCTGTGTTTCAACTGGTGATGAATATTTTGCTTGCGGCCACACTATACCCATTGGAAAATCGGATCAAAAAATTAATGGTAAGATCAGCCCGAAAAATCCGGGTTGCCAAAAATCAGACCAGAGCCCCGAAGAGGTGAAAGCACGAGTACAATTAGAAAATAAATATAAAACGAGTAAATCAGCAGGTAAGAAACATGGATAAAAGATTAAAAAAAATGCTTATATTTCTAAAAAATATACCCTCATGAAAAAATTTCTGTTTGCCATCCTTATTATATCCTTGATAAATAATTTATCTGCTCAGTTTGTGGCCATTGTTCAGGTTGATCAGGATATTCCCGGCCTTTGTAATAAAAACAAAGTTTACAGCATTCTTTCTCTAACAGGAGGCGAAGATCCGGTTTGTCCGCTTTCAGATAACCAAATACAAACCAGGTTAAACAAAGAAGTTATATTTCCGACCGACAGCGCCTCTTCTTATAAGGCGGAGGGAATGGTAGACATTTGGATCAGCTGTAATGGAAAAATGGTGTTATGTGAAATGGATAAAAATACAACCAGTCCGGATATTGATCAACAGATTGTGGCTATCTTTAGTTCACTTGGCACCTGGAAAGCAGGAAAATACAATGGGAAAAATGTTGATAGTATGGTGATCTTCAGTTTTACCATTGAAAACGGTCAATTCAAAGTTAAGTAGGATTTTGGCTAGATAGTATTGGCAAAACAGGTCCATTACCGAAGAATTGAATTTTTGTTATATTTGAATAAGAGATGTATTATGAAGGTTGCATGGCCAAAAATAGTATGTATTATTCTTCTTCTATCGAATACTGGATGCAATATAATCTGTGCTGTGAATAGCACACCAGATCATGGCAAAATCGTAGAAAAAAAATTGTATTGGAGCAAGAAGGATCCGGATAGATGTGACGTAATAACCAAAACATATAATCAAAATGGCGTGTTAATAAGATACACCCATGAGAAAAAACACGCTTTTGGTTGTACTGGAAAAACAAGCACCTACTATCAATTAATAAAAGTATTTAACCCGAATGGGGAAATTGCATCTTTGAGTATTGAGTTTAAAAATAAATCCATTTATAAAACTTATCATTAATTCCGGCCGATGGCTGGTTGAACTCCACTTTTAATTAAACATATGGCAAAAAATAAAACAGCAGAAACAAAGAATAGTGTTACGAAATTCGTGAACAAAGTTGAAAATGAGGTGAAACGAAATGATGCTTTCAAGTTGATCGAAATTTTTAAATCTGTAACCGGATTTGAACCTAAAATGTGGGGACCATCGATTATTGGCTTTGGAAGTTATCATTACAAATATGCCAGTGGTCATGAAGGCGATTCTCCATTGGCTGGGTTTTCACCACGCAAAGATTCTTTGGTTTTATATATGGCAACAGAATTTGAGAAACGGGAGGAATTACTTTCGAAACTCGGAAAACATACCAGTTCAAAATCATGTATATATGCAAAAAAATTAGTGGATATTGACATTGCTATTCTTAAGAAGATCATCAAAAACTCGATGGATCATGCTTTAAAACTGTATCCTGCCAAAAAATAGTACAAGCCATCACATCTGGTAAAAAATTATTTCGGGAATCTCAGAATACAAAAAGAAAGCAAAAGAAAACACCATCCGTTAGAATCAATACTTACAAAAAAAATAATGAGGTACTTGAAATTCATTTCTTTAATAATTCTCTTCCCTCCCGGCAATTATTGTAGAGGACAGGCAGATGTTAATGTTGATTCAAGTGACCTGCATAAAAATGAATATTTATCACCTCTCCTACTGGATTCCTTGATTAAAGAGTTAGTTATCATTGATACGGAAGATCAGAAATATAGAAATCAGGTGGACTACGTTCAATCTCACTATGGAGACGATTCAAAGGAACTGGAGACACTAATGAGAAGTATGAAAGAAACTGATTCCATCAACTTAATAAAGGTTGAAGCTATGATATCTGCATATGGATGGCTAAGTTCAAATCTCATTGGCAATGATGGAAACACCACGCTGTTTATGGTAATTCAACATTCAGACATAAAGACCCAACAAAAATATTTATCAATTGTTAGAGATGCTGTAAAAAAAGGGAGTGCAAAAGCAAGTCATTTAGCTTTGCTTGAAGACCGTGTGGCCTTGCTACTGGGGGATCAACAAATTTACGGTAGTCAGATAAGCTGGAACAAGAAAACTGATAAATATTATGTAGCGCCACTTTTTGATCCGGATAATGTAGATAAAAGAAGGCGTGAGGTTGGTCTTCCTCCTATTGCAGATTATTTGTTGGAAATGGGAATAGTATGGGATGTTGAAGAATATAAAAAGGAGTTGCTATTTATAGAAGCAGAATTTTTCAAAAAAAATAATTAAATAACCCAAACTTAGAATATGACTGAAGGACAAAAACGAATACCAAAATGGATACTCATTGTATCAGGATTTTTTGCATTCATGGAAATTATGGTAAGCTTCGCCATATGCTTTTCACCGGAATCGGTTTTGGAGACCGTTGACCTTAACGCAAAAGGCATTGACTACCTGGTTTATATGTGGGCCGTGAGACAATTTGCCCTTGGCTTTATTTTTGCTTTTGCGACCTTTAAAAAGTCAATTCCCATGCTGATGATTGCCTATATTTTCTTTTTAGTCATGTTTGTTGGCGACTTCTTTGTAGGGATTTCACAAAAAGAGAATTCACTCATCATTGCTGCTGTGGTAATGTGCATTATTTCTTCAGCCATGATATTTGCCCTCAATAAGAGAAAATAATCTATCACACAACGTTAACAACACATTTTCCAAATGTCAAATGAGCCTATATGAATAAAGAAATACTGGAGAATTATATAAAAGCGGTTGTATCTGCTCCGATTGATGATATAACACTACTATCGAAAGATTTCGAATATGTTGAAATTGTCAAAAATGACTTTACGCTTAAAGAAGGAGAAAAAAGCGAATATGCCTACTTTTTGGAAGAAGGGTTTTTACGGACCTATGTAAAAAATATTCATGGGGACGAGGTTACTACCAATATATATTCTGCGCCTCATTTTATCAACGATTTTCTTTCGTTTTTCAGACAGGCTCCAACAAAAGAGAATTTTCAAGCCATCACCAATTGCCGAATGTGGAGAATTAATTATGCAGATGCCCAAAGTAGTTACAACAGGTTGGATGAGTTCAGGATTTTAGGTCGAAACCTTTTGGTACTGAGCCATTCATCTCTTGGGAATCGAATGATCAGTATGGTTGCCGACAGTGCTGAAATTCGGTATACCAAACTATTAAAACATCACCCCAATTTAATTCAAAATGTTCCTCTGAAGATAATTGCTTCCTATTTAGGAATTACCGACACTTCTTTGAGCAGGATCCGGAAAGAAATTTCACGTAAGTAATTTCTTGCCATTTGGCAAGTGAGATTCCCGATCTCTTTGTTACTTTTGCTATTAACCAATACCTACTAACAATGAAACATTATCGTCCGTTTAAAATATTGTTCTTGTTTGCTGTATTGGTGTTACCTGATAGCTTTAGTTATGGTCAGTTCGCGACAACCTTTACACCAACTACGGTTGCTGACTCCTGCGAAGCATGGTTGCTCGGTCTAAATCCAGTTCCAGGATCGGGACGTATTTCAATATTTAAGGAAGACCTGGGTCCGATGTCATTAAGCATTCCAGCCAGGAATTATGCCGATTCATTGTCGGTATTTGATTTATATAACAATGCTGCTGTTTTCAAT
>JANWKQ010000192.1 GCA_025451295.1 Flavobacteriales bacterium
ACCAGGTCACTATTTCTACCGAACCTGAACTTTTGGGAGTTGATACCGTGGTAATGGCAGATTCTGTTTTCTATGAAGGCTGTACTTATACAAATTTAAATTTTGTAAGAGGTGGAGATTTAACCGGAACAGATACTGTTACATTTTATGTAGGAGGAACTGCAACGATGGGTGTTGACTATCCCGGATTTAGTACAACGATTATTTTCCTCCCGGGAGAAGATACCATACAGATTCCAGTGCAACCGATTGAGGATATGCTGAGCGAATCGATGGAAACCATTACGATAAGTATTACCGATACGATCTGTAACAATGCCGTAACCCAAACCTTTACCTTGTTTTTAAGTGATCTGGGCCCAATGACGATCAATGCAGGCAATGATACCATGGCTTGTCCTGGAATACCGTTTAATTTCGATGCATATGCTTTAGGAGGGGCTAATATATTTGGTATCCAATGGCAAGGACCTTCCGGGAATACCTGGCCCGATGATTCAACTTTTCAAGTGATGACACCCGGCTATTACAGCGTGGCGGTTTATGAATATTGCCTCGACACCACACAATATGATTCTGTTTACCTGGCGATCCTACAACCACCTGCACTTGGTTTTACTGATATGCAGGCATGTTCAGGTGAACCTGTCAATATTGGAACACCGCCCATTCCAGGATATAGTATGGTTTGGTCGCCCGGAACCAATCTGGATAATGTGAACATCAGTGATCCGGTATTTAATGGAACCAACGCTGGGGCTCCTATTGTATTTAACTATACGATCCAGTTAGATACCGCAGGGTATCAATGCTTTTCAGATAGTATAACGGTCACATTATATAGTACTCCCATTGTTGATATAGGTGATACCATTGAAGAGTGTGAAGGCACCGTCATTAATCTTGATGCCGGTAATCCCGGTCTTAGTTATTTATGGAGTACCAGTGCCAGCACACAATCTATTAATACAACCACAACCGGATTGTATTATGTTACGGTCAGTCTCCCAGGAACATCATGCACAGGCAGTGATTCAGCTTTCATACAGATCTATCCTAAATTTAATTTAGGATTACCGAATCAGCCAGTTTGTTCCGAAGATTCAATCACCATTGGTCTAAATCCATTACCAGGCGTTAATTATTCCTGGTCGCCTGCCACAAATATTAGTGACCCAAATATTGGAAATCCTGTTTTCACAGGCATTAATACCGGTGGTAGCGGTGTGAATTATACTTATTATTTATCTGTTGATTCGGCAGGATTTACCTGTTCTTTTGACACCATCGTAATAACGTTGAATCCAAATCCCGATGTGGTACTTTCAGACACCACGGTTTTATGTGAACTGAGTACCGTCAATATCAATTCCGGAGTTCCGGGAGCTGCATATTTGTGGAATACCGGAGCTAGTACCCAATCCATTGTAGCAAACACACCTGGATTATATTGGGTGATTGCCACCAATCCGACAACTTGTTATGATTCCGATTCAACCCTGGTTGTACTTGATTCGCTTCCACATTTTAGCGTAGCAGATGTAACCGTTTGCGAAGGAGATTCTGCTGTTTTATTTGTCGATCCGAGTGAAGGAAATACCTTTTCATGGAGTTCGGGACAGAATACACCTTCTATGTTTACGTTTACTCCGGGTCTCTATCAATTAACGGTTGGAAACAATTGTGGAACTACAACAGATACTGCAGAAGTTTTCTTTAAACCCAATCTGCAAAATCTTCTTTTACCAAATGTGCTTACGCCAAATGATGATGGTCTAAATGATCTATATAGTATTCCTATTCTGGCGGAGTTAGAAACATTCCGTATGGACTTTTTCGACCGATGGGGTGTATTACTTTATAGCACGGAGGATGCGAATGCTCCCTGGGGTGGAACTTCGGGTGCTGATGGAGGTATAGTTGCTCCGGGTACCTATTATGTGGTCATTCATTTCTACAATTGTACCGGAGAAGAAATTAACCGGACCCAGTTTATCAGCGTGTTTGAATAACAAACTAAAAAAAATAAGAAAAGCTCTCTACGGAGGGCTTTTTTGTTTTAAGCCCTGGAAACAGAGGATGTTCAAGGATTTTTTTGGGATTTTTGAAAAACTGTCTATATTTGCACCCCTCAAGGGAGCTTAGCTCAGCTGGTTCAGAGCATCTGCCTTACAAGCAGAGGGTCGCTGGTTCGAACCCAGCAGTTCCCACAGATGACCAAAGGGCCCGACTATCGTCGGGCCCTTTTTTATTTTATGCAAGGCTGAACAAGCATTACTTGTGAATGGATAAAAAAAAGCCTCGGATACCGAGGCTTTTACTTTTTCTAAAGATTGGTTTAGAATATCTTAAACCCGTACCATTTTCTTTCATAACCATCATAGAGAAAGACACGGTTATTGCAATATGAAACTTTAAAGCTGTCAGGAGATTCCATATCGGAAGGAAGATCCAGATTTACAATGGCACCTACGTTTCCGGTTTTTTCATTAAATAATACCACCGTATTATTTATAAAATTAAATAAGCCTATTTCATATCCTTTTTTACCGGTATGAAAAACACCATAGGTATTCAAGGAAAACCATTCAGTATATGCATCCGTAATCTTCACCTCTTTAGATTTCTTTTGACCCTGTTTAAATTTGAATAAGTATCCATAATCGTTCACGAAATAAACATTTCCTTTAAAGAAAGCTGCTACGCATTGAGATTCCATCCCATAAGAGGCTCCACTGGTTTCAACCGGTTTTGGATATCCACTTCCATCCAGTTTCATTACAAAAGATCCTTTATTGTCATATAAAATTCCTTCCAGTTGATTTTTCTTATCGTTGAACCACATTCCTCTTACATCAGCTCCAATGCTGGTGCTGAAAACTGATCTGCCGGAGCCATCATGTACCTCGATGGGGTAATCCTGGTTTCCGGCAAAAATGCTGTAATAAAGATTAAGTTTTGCATTGTAAGCAACAGCCAGACCATTGTTTCCATCATACGAGTTGATGGTTAAAACAATATCATGTGAAGCATTTTGTTTGGGAGCCTGTGCAAATGCGATCCCTGCATATAAGGTAACGCATAAAATAAAACTGAGCATTTTTTTCATAGCTGTGTTTTTAGATTTTCAAAAGTACCCAATTAAACGACATGCACCATGAAAGGTTGATACCTATAAACAGGTAAATTAACGAATGACGATTTACGAATGACGATTCCTTCGGGAGCTACCTGCGGCTGATCCACTCAACTAAGCTATACATTCATTTAATCGTCAATAGGCAGGGACGTTCGGATAGCAGGGAATACTCGTCATTCGTCAATAAGGGTCTACGTCCAAAAGCCCGATACAGTTTCCTGCACGGGCCTGAACATTTCGTGGTTTAGGTAAGCACCTTTGAAATACTTTTAATTCTATAACGAATCTGAGGCGATCCTCTTTACACTTGTTAGATATTTAGTGGCGTCATCACTCATAAGTCTTACATAAATCTTATCATTCATCATATAGGAGAATGAATTATTTTCTCCGTTTAAGGTAAAATCAACCTGCATCTTTTTCTTCCCGGTTTCATAAAACCATATACTTCCATCCTCAACGCATTTCTTTGGTTCAATTGATTTTCCGTTCATATAACTGCTTAATTTTTTTATCGATGGCTTATCACGTATCACAATTTGTGAGCTACTATCGCCTTTTTCAAAAAAGGCAACGGATGCGCTATCAGCATTCTTCACATATTCTTTGATCGTACTATGTTTTGTGCCGCAGGAAACTATTAAAAGAAAACTTGATAAAAAACTACACCACAATTTCCAATTCATTTTAAATGGGATTAATTTCTGGTGTAAAATTAGGCGACCTGAGTGGGAGGTACAATACCAAGAAATAGGTAAGTTTATTTTATGGGCATTTTAGGCAGCCTTCTGGTAATAAAAGCAGAAATAATAACGAGTAAAGATCCATAGAGTGCATTGTTGTTGATATCAAAGATCATCAGCTTCCAGGGGGTGAGGGTCTCAAGAAATTTTTCCACCTCATCCTTATTTTGCATCGCCTGATTGGTGGTATTTTCATAAATCTCAAATGTCTTATGTGTAAAATCGACATATTGTTCGATCACATGCTGGTTAAACAGGGTCATAAATATGTACATGGCAAAACCTTTAAAAGAACACCAGATGAGCATGGTGATCATGCCGCATAAAAAACCCTGTGCATATGTCATATTTCCACCAAGGACGACACGCCTTGTATGGATGTTGGCATATAAGATGGCAACCACAGGTATCCAGAATCCAACAAACTTGAGACTTACCGGAGAAACACCCACTGCATACAAGATCAAAAACAGGGCAAATGCAACCAAACCTGCCAACGTGCCAATATTTAAGGGTATCTTATACATAATCAGGTTCCAAAAGTAATCAAATAGAAAATAAGGCTTTCATTATCAGAAAAGTTCGTGAGAATTTATACTTTTGCGGCGGGGTAAGTCTTGTACGACCAGCTCCCTCTTAACTCCCCCAGGTCGGGAACGAAGCAAGGGCAGGAGGTTGTAGCGGTGCGATATGAGTAACTTGCCCCTTTTTTGTGCCCAAAAGTTCAAAGCTCAAAAGTTCAAAGCCGAACATTGAACTTTTGAACTTTGAACAACGAAGTACATGTCAAAAGATTTTTCAGTAACGGTTCTTGGCAGCAGCTCTGCAATCCCCACAAAGGATAGGTTTCCAACTTCTCAATTGGTATGTTGCTACGGTAGATATTATTTACTGGATTGTGGTGAAGGCACCCAAATACAACTCCGAAAATATAAATTGAGTTTTCAACGCATCGACCGGATCTTTATCTCCCATTTACATGCGGATCACTTTCTCGGACTCCCGGGACTGCTTTCAACCATGGACCTTTTAGGACGTACAAAGGAAATCCATATCCATACATTCGATGAGCTAAACCTTTTTATGGATGGATTTATGAAATCCACTTTTACTGAGTTTAGTTTCAGGGTGCATATTCATGTAATGTCGAAAAAAAAATCGACCGTTTTATTTGAAAACAAGCATATAGAAATATCAACCATTCCTCTCAAACATTCTATTCCGTGTAACGGTTTTTTAATAAAGGAAAAAAGAAAACTCTTTAATCTTAAAAAAACTGCTTTAAAAAAATATGAGCCGAGTATCGAGCAGATCCATCATATAAAATCAGGTGGTGATCTGGTGCTTTCAGATGGTTCGGTAGTTCCAAACGCGGAACTTACGATGATACCTCCAGCAACAAAGGCTTATGCGTTTGTAACTGATACCTGTTATTATGAATCCATCATCCCATTTATAGAAGGTGTAGACCTGCTTTACCATGAAGCCACTTTTGCAGAAAATTTAAAGGAACGGGCTAAGTCAACCATGCATTCCACCGCCAAACAAGCCGCAGAAATTGCATTGAAAGCCAATGTGAAAAAACTCATGATCGGACATTATTCGGTTAGATACGAAAATACCGATATTTTACTGAAGGAAGCTCAACTTGTTTTTCCTGATACCTTTTGCTCCACTGAGGGCCTGGAAGTTGAAATTTAGACTCATTCTTAACCCTAATTATGGTTGAGAAACACCAATTTTGCCTACATTTGATCTATAAAACTGGTAAATATGTTATCGAAAAAAATTGAAAAATTATTACAGGAGCAAATTGAAGTTGAAAGCAATTCATCTTATGGTTATTTGGCTGCCGCCTCATGGTGCGAAGTAAATGGACTCGAGGGTGCTGCTGCTTTTTTCTATAATCAAAGCGACGAAGAAAGGATTCATATGCTGAAGCTCTTTAAATATATCAACGAAAAAGGCGGACATGCACTCGTACCCGTGAATAAAGCCCCTAAAGCAGATTTCAAGAATATTATTGATCTTATCAAATATTTTCACAACAGTGAAAAGAGTGTAAGTTCATCAGTAAACAAACTCGTTTATGTTGCGAACCATGAACAGGATTATACCACACTTAATTTTTTACAATGGTATGTAACTGAGCAGCATGAAGAAGAAACTTTAGCCAGGTTGTTGCTGGATAAAATCAAGTTAATTGGCATGGAGGCCAATGGACTTTATCTGATCGACAATGAGATCGCCAAGCATGTGAATAAGAAAAAACCAACTGCAATTACGATGGGTGGTGGTGAAGGAGGCTAGGATACCATCTCCTTTATAATTTTATTTTTTGCTTCGGATTTTTTCACCCAATTCATTTCCTCGTATTTCCTGAACCAGGTCATTTGCCGTTTGGCAAAACGACGTGTATTTTGTTTAATGAGATTGACAGCCGTTTCCATATCCAATTTACCCTCCATGTGCTGGAAAAGCTCTTTATAACCTACCGTTTGCAAAGCATTCAGATGACAAAATGCACTCAAAGATCTCACTTCATCCAATAATCCTGCTGCTATCATCTCATCCACCCGGTTATTGATCGCTCCATAAAGTTCCTCACGTTCAAGATCAATGCCGAAAAGATGGGAAGTGAAATTTCTTTGTTTTGTTTTTCTTTTTCTTTGTTGTGAAAATGGAATTCCGGTGGCCAGACAAACCTCCAGGGCACGAAGCAAACGATGCGGATTTTGGAGATCTACATTGTTATAATGTTCAGGATCGAGTTTAGCTAACATCGTCTGTAAGACTTCTATTCCCTCCTCTTCGTATATCTTATTTAGTTTTTCACGCAATGCTTCCTCCACTTTTGGTAATTCATCAAATCCGTATAAGATGGCATCGAGGTACATACCGGAACCTCCCGTTGCAACAATTACTTCCTTTCTTTGAAATAATTCATCAAGTTTTTTGATCGCATCCAACTCATAGGTTCCGGCATTGTATTCATCCTGAACTGAAATGTTGCTGATAAAATGATGTGGCACCTCATTCAATTGTTCAAGCGTGGGTTTAGCAGTCCCTATCGAAAGTTCTTTGAAAAATTGTCTTGAATCAAAGGAAACAATTTCAGTTTGATAATGCTTGGCCACGTCAATGGCTAATTGGGTTTTTCCGGAAGCTGTAGGTCCGGTTATGACAATGAGCTTATGGTTTTGGCTACTCACGGTCACTTAGGCGTTAATCCTAATTTTTTTCCTTCCGTGATCATAAATGCCAATGCCTGATCCGGATCATTTTCAATGATTCCATCCAGGATCGCATCCTTTACGGCATTTTTTATATCACCGATATGTTTTGATGGACCAATTCCAAATGTTTTCATGATCAACTCACCGGTTACCGGAGGTTGAAAATTCCGGATACGATCTTTTTCTTCTACCGTCACAATTTTTTCCTTCACCAACTGGAAGTTGGCCAGATACCGTTTTACTTTTTCTGGATTTTTCGATGTGATATCTGCATTACAAAGTAATAACAGATCATCCAGGTCATCTCCGGCTTCAAAGATCAATCTTCTGATGGCTGAATCCGTAATATTTTCTTTTGTTAAGGCAATAGGCCTCAAATGAAGTTGCACTAATTTTTGTACATACTTCATCTTGTCATTTGATGGGAGTGATAATCTTTTAAATATTCCCGGTACCATTCGTGCTCCCAGATCCTCATGTCCATGAAATGTCCAACCAGCATCCTCTTCAAACCTTTTGGTGGCAGGTTTGGCAATATCATGTAAAATGGCGGACCACCTAAGCCAAAGATTGTCGGTATTTACTGAAAGATTATCCAATACCTGAAGCGTATGATAAAAATTATCCTTATGTGATTTGCCGTTTTGTTTTTCCACACCTTCCAATGCTACCATTTCCGGAAAAATATGATGCAGTATTCCCGTTTTAAAAAGCAGCTTGAATCCTTTGGAGGGTATAGGGCTCAACACAATTTTATTGAGTTCATCCGCTATTCGTTCTTTTGAAAGGATCTTTACACGGTCAGCATTTTTTATGATGGATTGAAGGGAAGCTTCTTCAATGTAAAAATCAAGTTGACTTGAAAACCGAATGGCCCTCAACATTCTTAACGGATCATCAGCATAGGTAATATCAGGATCAAGTGGTGTTCGCAATATTTTATCCGTTAAATCCTGGTAACCCTCGTGCAGATCCACCAACTCACCAAAATTGGAACTGTTGATAGAAATAGCCATGGCATTGATCGTAAAATCACGACGACTGATATCATCCTGCAATGATCCGTCTTCTACAATAGGTTTTCTTGAATCGGACCGATAAGATTCTTTCCGGGCACCCACAAATTCAATGATATAATCGTGGTAGTTGATCAGGGCGGTTCCAAAATTTTTATAAACGACCAGTTTATCTTCCATTCCCAGTTCCCTGGCCACTGCTTCTGCAAGCACAATGCCCTGCCCTACCGACATAATATCAATATCTTTTGAATCTCTTTTAAGAACGAGATCACGAACATATCCACCAACCACATAAGAAGGCAACTTCAATTCATCAGCTATACGGCCGATTAATTTGAAGATGTCGTCAGGCAATGGTATGTTGGCAGGTTTGCTCAAGAAAAGAGTTTAAGCAAAAATAATTAAAATATGCTTGTGCATCACTTCGCAACGCACCTTGTTTCCAGCTTACTTTGAATAAATCTCCATCAAAGCATCCGCTATAGCCTTCGAATTAAACTGCTCAATATGCCGCTGACCTA
>JANWKQ010000193.1 GCA_025451295.1 Flavobacteriales bacterium
AAACACTAGGATCAACTTTCCATCAATAAAAAAAGGCTCCTTTACGGAGCTTTTTTTATGTTATATTTATTCTATGAATAAAACCTTCATAATAGCAGCTTTCACGATCATTTGTTGTTGTTCTTCCAGCCGTGGTCAAACTATGAATACCGATTCTCTCAAGTATTTTGTGGTACTATATTCATTAGGGGATGCCTGGGATACTACCAAACAATTTTATGAGCAAAAATATTTTGATGATCATTCCAGTTTTTTATCAAATCTCCGTAAGGAAAAAAAGATAGCGATAGGTGGTCGGTATAGCGACAAAGGGATGATCATTCTTCAGGCAAAAAACGAAGAAGAGGCACAAGAGATCATGAAAGGAGATATATCCGTTCAAAATAAATTATTCAGATATGCACTATACGAGCTGGATGTTTTTTATGATGGATGTATTACCACACCCTAAGCCTCTTTATAAAATACTTTTCAAATAGTCATTCAGCATGATCCCTTTTGGATCACATTCCCTTTGAATGTTACTAAACTTTTGCCAGTTTGGATGAACCTGCAGGAATTGATCTTTGGTCATTGTATTCATTTTACCAAAATGAGGCCTTCCCTCATACTTCCAGAAGATACTCTCAATTGTTTTAAAATACTCTTCATAATCCATCCCCAGGTATTGATGAACCGCCATGTATACTGCATCGCGTCCATTAGCTGGTGAGATCATAATATCATCCGATTTTACATAACGGATCTCCAACGGCATATGAACCCTGAAATCACGTCTATGAATGGTATCCATAATTTCCTGAATACATTCCTCAAATCTGGGTCGTGGAACATTGTATTCCATTTCCTTGAAGCGAACCCATCTTTTGGTGGCAAATATTTTATTGGAATAATTCCGCCAGGTTCCTTTCGGCACACCTCTGGCGCTAAATTTCGAAAAAGGTTTGTAAAACTTTGGATGTGTTCTCGACCATTCACTAAGCAACTTATAGCCCATGTTTTCAATCACAATATCATCAAAGTCCCTCATAAAACCGCCATCCTGAATTGGCTTGATGGTTTCACTTACCAGTTTTAACTGTACTTCTTCCGTATAGGGAAACCAGTAAAATTCGTAGTTTCGGTATTCGTTATTGTATTTGTCAAAGTTATCAATGGCATCCCTTACTTTCCCCAGTTTAGAGGTATATTCAAGTTTAAATGCCTTTACAACCTTCAGTTTATATCGGGTAATGATCCCCAATGCCCCTAAAGAAATCTGTGCTGCCTTGAACAGGTCCCTGTTATTCGTTTCACTCACCTCCACCAGTTCGCCGGTTGGTAATGCAATTGTGATAGAAATAATTTGAGTCGCAAGTGTTCCGAAATGCTTACCTGTGCCGTGGGTACCTGTATTTAAGGCCCCTGCAATAGACTGCACATCGATATCTCCCAGGTTCTCCATAGCCAGGCCCAGGTTCCAAAGATCATTACCCAGCTTTAATAATTTGGTTCCTGACTTTACCTCTACCCAGTTTTTCTGAGCGTCTACAGAAATAATACCCTGCCAATGATCAAGAGAAACCAGCATATCCGGGGTAGCAATCAAACCGGTCCAGCTGTGGCCAGATCCAATCGTACGAACTGTTTTATGGTTGTATGTTGCATTGCTAAGGATCCTGAGAACTTCTTCCTCAGTGGTTGGATAAAGCACCTGGCTGGCCGTAAAATCAAGACTTCTGCCCCAGTTTTGTATTCTGATACTCATTTCAAATCGATTGGTGGTAAAAATATCAATATTGATGAATAATAACTCAATAAAAAATAGATTTTTGTAGTCCCATGCAGCTATTTTACGCAACCGAGATCGAAGGAAATACAATGATGCTTTCTGAACAGGAAAGTGCACATTGCAGTCGTGTGTTGCGAATGAACTCAGGTGATGAGATAGAGTTGACGGATGGAAAGGGACATTTTTATAAAGGTATGATCAGGGTAGCACATGATAAAAGAACCTCTGTGGAAATAGTTGAAACCATCAATGTTGATCCACTGCCCTATCAGCTTCACCTCTATGTAGGTCTTACCAAACATGCTGACCGCCTCGAATGGATGCTTGAAAAATGTGTAGAACTTGGACTTAGTTCTTTTACACCGTTGATCACAATGAGAACAGAACGAAAGAATATACGAACCGACCGCCTGGAGGCGATTGCATTGTCGGCCATGAAACAAAGTTTAAAAGCCTGGCTACCCAAAGTAAACCCACCTTTGAAATTTTCGGATCTGTTAGACCAGCATATATCTGGCCCAAAACTCATGGCACATTGTATATCATCGTTGGATCGGGTATCCATTGCCGATATACCTTCTTCGAATACAATGCATGTTTTGATTGGACCTGAAGGAGATTTTACTTCTGAAGAAGTGGACATGGCCATTAAAAAAGGGTATAATGGGATAAGTTTGGGTGGCTCCAGATTAAGAACAGAAAATGCGGGACTTACAGTATGTAACTGGATGTATTTAAATAATATAAATACGCAAGTAAAAAAATGAATTGGTTAAGCTTATTGAGTCATAAAAGACTTGGAACCGAGCATAAATATATTCCCCTGGGGAAGCAGGCTTTGAGCCGGAGTGAATTTGAAGTAGATTTTGACCGCATCATTTTCTCTTATCCGTTCCGGAGATTACAGGATAAGACCCAGGTGGTTCCGTTACCTGAGTTTGATTTTGTACATACCAGGCTAACCCATAGTCTGGAAGTGTCTTCGGTTGGGCGGAGTCTTGGAAAACTGGCCGGGAATCATATTCTGGGAGTTCATCCTGAATTAACAGAAGCCGGTTATTCCGAATTTGATTTTGGTGCAATTGTAGCTGCTGCTTCTCTAACACATGATATTGGGAATCCTCCTTTTGGGCATGCAGGCGAAAATGCATTATCAGAATATTTCGACAAAATTGATGTTCCTGATATCACCAACAAAGAATGGTACGACTTGCAACATTTCGAAGGAAATGCACAAGGATTCAGAATTCTTTGTGATCCGCTTTTTCAGGATCTGAAACTCACCTATGCTTCACTCGGAGCCTTTGCTAAATATCCTTGCGAATCGATGTTAGCAGAAAGGGATCAAAATCGAAAGAGTCAGAAAAAATATGGATTCTATCAAAGCGAAAAGGATATCTTTAACAGTATTGCCACGGAGCTTGGACTTCATTCACTTTCTACCAGTGATGTAACCTACGTCCGCCACCCTTTGGTTTATCTCGTGGAAGCTGCAGATGATATATGTTATCTTATTATTGATCTGGAGGATGCTTATCGCATGAAGGTGATCTCCTATAACCAGTTTGTGGAGATGGTAGCACCATTGCTTGGAAACACCTTTGATATGGGCAAGCTTAATAAAATGAACGATGAGAACCAGCAGATCGGCTTATTAAGGGCAATGGCTATCAATCATCTTGTAAAGGAATGTGCCGGGGTTTTTATTCAAAACGAATCGGCTATTTTAATGGGAGATTTTGACAAAGCATTATCTGATATGATCCCTTCAGCATCTTATACTCAGCAAATAGGAAAATATTCGTTCCAGCATATTTACAATTCACAAAAGGTACTGGAAATACAGGCGGCAGGTTTTGAAGTATTACCCGGCCTGATGGAGATCTTCATTAATGCTTTGGAAGATTATGCAGTGAATGGAAAAAAGGCCGCAGCAAAACATGTGAATGTGGTTCGTATGATGCCCAAACATATTACCAACGAAGATTTCCTGAATGCATCCAGCTTTTATAATCGTTCCCGAAAAATACTTGATTTTGTGAGTGGTTTGACTGATAAGTATGCCGTAAGTCTTTACCGAAAACTAAAGGGGATACAGTTTTAAGAAATTGTTATCAACTGTTTAGCCTGTAACAAAGCACTCCGGTTTCCGTAGAATTTGCGGATAGAACCTAATTCAACAGAACCTTGACCTCGCTTCATACTTTACTTCATCCCTGGATCTTCGGCGATACCACCAATATGGCTTCAGACCGCTTAGAACAGTTATATGCTGCTTATAATGGTTTTCTTGTGGTGATCATCCCGATTGCTCTCTATGTATGCTGGTTAATTGTAAAAAAGGTATGGTTGATGATCAGAAAGACGAGGGTTAAGAATTATATTCAGACCTTTTCTACGAACGATTATTTCTGGAATGAAAAAAGGATGATAGAAAAGGCAAAAGAAATGTTCATAAGTGTTCAAAAAGCATGGACCCGTAATGAATTTGTTCCTTTGGCTCCCCAGTTAACAGATAAACTAAAGATGGAGTGGCAGGAGATCTGGCTAAGGATGCGCAGGAGAAAATACATGTTTGCCTGTAGTGTGATTGATATAAAAAGAATAACCATTATTGGGGTGATTGACCATTTCGACAATCACCAGGATCGTTTTAAGGTTGAAATTACAGGATATGTCAGGAGGTATTTAAGGGACAACCGACAAAAAATGCTTACCGAAAACAGCACCACCGGATTGCAAAAGGTGACTGATATCTATTCATTTATAAGGTATGATGACCAATGGTTGCTGGATGGAGTTCATTATTCAGCTAATTTTACCGATATGGTATTGGCTAAAACAAGAAACTATCATTCATTATAGTATGTATTTTGCTGATTTATAATGATTTATTAGCACTCAGGTCTCTAAATAATTTAGTTCATGTGTTTGGCATAAATAATGCTTATGTTTGAGGGAAGAGTACTAAAACTCCATTATATCATGAAAAAGATCACAGTAACATTACTCGTTTTTTGCGGAATGTTCGTTTTGAGCACGGTTAATACCCATGCACAGGAATTGTTTTTCTACATCACCAATAAAACCGGATTTACCTGCAATACTATTCAGGTAACACCATCCGAAACAACAGATTGGGGAAGTGATATTCTGCCAGGTGATTTTTTCCAGAAGGATGCCAAAGTAAAAGTGACCATTCCGGAAGGTTATGGCACCACTTGTATGTTTGATATCAAGATCACGGACATGCAGGGAGGTTCTGTTGTTTATTATGATATTGATGCGTGTAAACTTTTAAATATTACCATTTTCGCTGATGGTTCGGCCACGGTGGAAAATGAATAGAGAATATATTTCGTAAACAAAAAAGGCGATCTAATGATCGCCTTTTTTGTTTATATATTTCCTTCAATCTTCTAGTTTACCTGTATCGGATATGTATAGATCGTAAAATTATTAAACTCATCCAGGATGGTGATCTTAAGTGTATAAGAACCTGAAAGGATCGACATGGGTATGGTATAATTTACCTTCAATGAATCATCAGGATCTACGGGTGGGAATTGATTGGCTATATTTAATGCATTCTGACCACCAAAATTGGCTTCCATCACCACCTTTACTCTGTAAATAACTCCCTGTAATAAACCGGTTCTCTTTTCATCCATCAGGCCGTAAATCCTGAGTGTATCTCCTTTATCGATATTAACGGCACCTACGGGTTCAGATATAGTAATAGTAGGATTCAAGGTGTCTACCAGGTTCTTTAACTGGATCACCACGGTGTCTATGCCTTCGTTAAACTGTTCTACAATGCATGATACAATGCAATAATAACTTCCGGGTGTAAAGTCGGCAGGAGCAATCACCGTTTGGCTGAATACATTGTCGTTATAGTTGGTACCACTTACAAACAGATATGAATAAGCACCAAAATTTATTCCATCGGACGTGGTGTCAATGGCTTCGCAGGGACTCATCAATTTGAGTTCTACCTTATACTGGTCCATTGTTCCTTCGAGCAAAGATCCATCTACATTGAAGGTATCCGGTAAAATGAAAACGGCATTGTCGTTGGGTGTACCAATGGCCAGGTTTGGTTTAGGTCCGTCCTGAGCACAGGCTAATAAAAGTACGCAACAACCGATTACCGGAATGATTTTCTTCATGGATAAAGTTTAGACTAAGATAGGGATTTTATTTGAAATAAGGTACACCAGAAATTTCCTGCAGAGCAAGAAGGGTACCTCAGACACCCTTCTTGCTCTGCGGGAAACAAAAAAGCGTCTATGTCAACTATTCAATCCTTACAGGAAATATAACTTCAATATCTGTTTCACCTGTGAGAATATTTCCATCCTTAATGCCTGGCTGATGCTTTAAGGTGACCATAACTGTCCCAATCGAAAGAGTATTGGTGGTCCAGGTATTCAACAAACCGATAGGCATCGAATTAATATCCATATCTGCATAATTGTTGGTAAAATCAGCACCCGTTATTGTAAAGAAAAACTGGTGGTCTGTTCCTTCTGCCAGAATATCGTTGGTAAGTGTATCGTCGGGTGTTTTGGTTTCATCCAATAATTCCAGAGAAATATTATATAGTGTAGAAGAGGCCAAAATAGCCGTGTCAATCGTAGGAGAGTTTCCTCCGTTCCCGTCCGGATCTGAGTAAGCAAAAACAACTGTGTCGGATCCACTAATTGCTGTGACCTTTAAAGAAGTGATAACTTCCTGCTCATTTGGATTCTGAGGGTTTTCAGGGTCACATGACCCAAATAATAGAAGAAGACCGCCAATTGCGACCAAGGCTTTAAAAGTGCTCATAGCTTTCATGTTGATCTGTTTATTTGTTTAAGTTTTTTATAGGAAGTGAATTCAAGGGGAATTTTGATCTTTAATACCACATTCCTGCCCATATCATTGCTGAAATATCGGAATCTGTTCAGATAATCCCGGTAAGAATTGTCTAATAAATTATTGATCGAAAGACTTACCGAGATCGTTTGCACTTTTCTAACGAGAAAATCTACGCCTGCATGAATACCCAGTAAACAGTATGCTTCAGGTGGTGGAGCATAATCCGAATTGTTTGGGACCATGGTTTGTTGCGTTACCACTAATATATTTGCGCTAATAAAAGGAGACTTGA
>JANWKQ010000194.1 GCA_025451295.1 Flavobacteriales bacterium
CCCGGTATTATGGTCCCATGGAAAATATTGATCAGTTCTTTCTTACCCTCGATAACCTGGGTTTTGCATTTGATGGAATGAATAAGTTTATGCAGGAACAGAATAAAGGTTCCGTTGTTTTTGACACCCGTGTTAGTTATAAAGTAAAAAACTTTAAATTTGCTTTTATAATTGAGAACCTTTTAAGCAGCACATATTCGGTAAGACCTATGGGTGTTTCAGCACCAAGACTTACAACCATACAGATAACCTATAAACTCTAACAACACGCAACAACTAAACATAACATATATGAGGAAATTAACCTTTACTCTTCTTTTAACAGCAACAGGTGCATTAGCCGCAAATGCACAGTTGACCAATGGAGACCTCGAAACATGGGTTTCCAATCAATGGAGTACAACACCAATGGGATCCGGAAATACGTATGATGAACCAGGAACCGGAACTACCAGAACCACACACTTCATCAGAACATTAAATGAGCTGAACGACCTTCCTTCACCATTTACCATTCCACAGTCCTGCTGGAAAACGGACACATCCCATGGTGGAACTTACGCCGCAAGGATAAGAAGTCAAAACTTCGCATCATATTTCATTCCTGGATTTTTAGGAACAGGTGATATAAATGTTGCCAGCCAGACTCTTTATCTTGGAAGACAGTATACATCACAGCCAAATAGCTTTTCAACCTGGTATAAATATGCACCTGTTGGAGGCGACTCAGCTAAGTTTGAAGTGATCTTTACCTTGTATGATGCACTTAACCAGATATCAGTTCCCATTGGATATGGTACTTCTACCGTAACAACCGGTACAAGTACCTGGACTAATCTTCAGTTCAACATTACATGGGATACAGTTGCTGCTCCTGATACGGCCATCATTATTGCTGCTTCAAGCGGGGGATATGATCTGAATAACTTCCTTAACTCAACGGGACAGCAGGGTAGCCAGCTTTGGGTAGATGATATGACCTTACAAGCGGGTTTTGCTTCAACCGATCCTGAATACATTAATGAGAATATCAGCATTTATCCAAATCCTGCCAGTGATTTTGTTAACATCAGTATGGGTAATTTACCGGAAGGTCTCAAATTATTCGTTTATGATATGAATGGTAAACAGGTATTGGCAAATGTGATGAATGGTAATAATTATATATTGGATGTCTCCACATTACCAAATGGCGTATATGGAGTAGTTATTCAGGATAATTTTAACCTGATCCATCGAAGTAGAATCGTAAAGAAATAAGAACTTGATCATAAAGTTTTGAATAAAAAAGGCCATCGAAAGATGGCTTTTTTTATGGTGAATAGTTCCGCTGCAAGCGTAAATGTTGTTAGTTTTTATATCTTTAACGAAACAAAACACACCATGAAACCAAAACAAATTTTGTTTATTCTTCTTATCACCGGGTTAGTCTTGATCTCATGCGGAAGACCCTCGCCAAAACAGGTAGCAAAAAAGTATTGTGACATCTATGAAAAATACAATAATGCTACCTCTGATGATGAAAAGAAAAAACTTCGCGATGATATGGAGGCTTATGAAAAAAGCATCAAGAAAAAATATGGAAACGATGAAACTTATCAGTCTGAAATCCGAAAAGAGGTTGACGAATGCACGGATCGAAAAAACCGATAAAGAGTTATTTAATTGTAACATTACTATGCCTGTTCATATCCGGTATTTTTGCACAGATTAACGAATATGACCAGCCATGGCAGGATACAAACATAGCTATCATCATTGATTTTTATTCAGGCAATGAGGTTAACTGGTCTGAACTAAAAAAGGACCAGCAGTTAACAGCCATTATTCACAAAGCGTCGCAAGGGCTTAAATTCGATGGTAAGTATATTGAAAGACGGGATTCAGCATTAAAATACGGATACCTCTGGGGTTCTTATCATCTAGGGGTTGCCGGTGATCCTATTGAACAGGCAGATCATTATTTAAACATTGTTGGTACAAACTCTCATGAATTGCTTGCCCTTGATCTTGAAAGTGAGGATTCAACCAAACATATGAACCTGCGGAATGCAGTCCTTTTTATAAACCGGATTTACGAAAAAACAAATCGGTATCCAATGGTTTATTGTAATCGCAATATGTTGGATCTTATTAATCGTCAATATGGCCGGGAAAGTATTTTTAGTCTATGCCCTTTATGGTATGCAAGATTTAGAAAAGATATACCGGAATTTGAAATGAAAGTATGGGATTCGTATACGCTCTGGCAGTTTTCATCCGAGATTAACTGCAAGAAAAGCGGACAATGTCTTTACAACATACCGGGGACCCGTTATGATATGGATGTGAATGTTTATCACGGCTCAAAGGCTGAGCTCCGCACCAGATGGCCCTTTTAGCTGAATTGTTAATTAAAATAACAAAATAAAATACCCCACATTATAATAAATGGTCATTTGATCCTGTTATTATACCTGATTTCTCCCAACACCTCTCTCCTTCTCTCAAATTTTATAGAACCATGGTAAAGTATTACACTAGTTTGTAGATAGTATCTACCTTTTAATTCACCCGTTCCTTAGGGAACGTTGAAAACAAGCCCCTGATCTTTTTGGTCGGGGGTTTTGTTTTTATGCCACCTTCTATATCAGAATTTAATTATTTTTGAAAAAACAATCAGCCATGGGTAAGAAAATAGCAGAAGTAGATAAATACATTTCGAAGGCGAAGCCTTTTGCACAACCTATTCTGGAATATATTCGTGAAGTGGTGCATAGTGCTTCCCCGGAAGTGCAGGAAGTAATGAAATGGAGCTTTCCTCATTTCGATTACAAGGGCAGTATTTGTTCTATGGCATCATTTAAGGAGCATTGTGCCTTTGGATTCTGGAAAGGGGTACTTATGAAAGATGAAGACAAGATCATTAACCCCGTAGGAAAGACAGCGATGGGCTCTCTTGGACGCATTACTACCCTCAAAGATCTGCCTTCAAAGAAAATTCTTGTGAAGTACATTAAAGAGGCGATTGATCTAAATGAAAAAGGAGTTCCATTGCCTAAAAAAAAACCTGCCACCACTTCAAAAGAAATAAAAGTTCCAACAGACTTCGAAAATGCATTGGCTAAAAATAAAAAAGCAACAGTAGAATTCAATAAATTCAGTCCATCCCACAAAAAGGAATATATAGAATGGATTGTTGAGGCGAAACGCGAAGAAACACGCATCAAAAGGATCAATACTGCCATAGAATGGATCTCAGAAGGCAAAGGAAAAAATTGGAAATACTAAGGATAAATGGGATTTTATGATCTGAGTGCATCAAAAAAAAGAAAGGTAATCATGGCTTTCGTCCTCCCCTTTATCGTGGGGATTGGTTTCATTGTTTTCTTTATTTTTTTTCCTCATATTTTTAATAAACAATGGTTAGTAAATGTTCAATATCTTGAAAACGACCATAAGCCAAGGGTTGTTACCATTTATCAGGAAATCGGTTCATCAGAGGATGATGGTTCCTTTTTAACTGGTTATTGGGTATACTTTGGGGATCCTGTTTCAAATAAAGAGCTTAGCAAGATCTTTATTAAAAGAAAAGCCAGAGATATTCCACCCGTTCCGCAAATGATTTGTACCTCCAAAAACGAGATTTGGATCATAGAACAAAAAGGAATATACCAGGGAGATACCGGTGCGGTAATATTAATAAAGAACGAAAATGACCAGCTGAAACGAATACCAACCCCCTTTTTAAAAGGCTGGATCGTAAATGGTGCCAGTGCCGGCAATGTCTTGCTGGTGAACCAATACAATGAAACAGGATGCCTGAATATCCTAACCCATGAAGTATTGGTCCCCGGATGTCCATATATAGAAGATAGTATTGCGGTTAAGAAAAATTGTTTTTTCCTCATTAAAAATACCATGTCATCTACCCGAAGTCATTTGTATTACTATGAAACCACTGAAAGCTTTCCTCCTCCAGGTGTATTTGCAGGAATGGTTGAAGAAGGCAAACCTGTCCCCGGCTGGCATTTGATGGATTTATTGGCGATGCAAAGGGGTGCTGTTTTAAAATCTGATTTGGATGTATATCGTTCCGCTTTTACGGGGAGTGAAAAGGTGACCCCTATTTATGAAAAGGAACTATTGAACAATCCTGTTATCCTGTATGACGAAAAGGGAATCTGTATTCTCTCCGCATCGGATGATATCAATAAGGGGTGTACATTTTTCGAATTTAATTCCACAGGCAAGCTGATCTGGAAAGTAGAATGTCCCAAACTAAGAAAACGCACAGCAGCCTATGGTTTTAGCTGCATATACAAACCGGATGAAACCCTTATTATTCATCCTGAGAACTGGGTAATTTCCATTGATAATAACGCAGGGAAGATCAACTGGCAATATCCCCGATAGAATATCCAAATTCCAATAGTATGTGTCTTGATATTTGGAATTTGAGACTTCGGGCTTATCTTTGATGCATGAAATTCATTGTGAGTATTGTTACCCGGGTAATTCCGAGAAAATACCTTCATCATATCAGTCATTTTTTTTTAAGGATCGTTGGGTTATTTTATCGTGGCTCCAAATACGAAGATCCAATCACCGGGATCAAATATCGCAAGCTTTTGCCCTATGGAAGGGTCCAATCCCGCAAAAATGCCCTGAGTCCAGATAGTATGGCCCTCGAAAGGCACCGCCTCATGTGGCTTTATTTAAAAACAAAAACGGATTTTTTTTCGTCCCCCCTAAAAGTACTTCATATTGCCCCTGAATATTGTTTTATCAAAAGATTCAAAGGCATGAAAAATCTTGATTATACTACTGCAGATCTCGAAAGTCCATGGGCAGATGTAAAAATGGATATTAATGAGATGCCTTTTGCGGATAATAGCTATGATGTAGTCTTTTGTAACCATGTATTGGAGCATATACCAGATGATGTTCATGCAATGAAGGAAATACTCCGGGTAATGAAACCAGGCGGTTGGAGTATATTGCAGGTACCACAGAATTACGCAATGGAAAAAACTGATGAAGACCTTACCATTACTGACCCGCTGGAAAGAGAAAGAAGGTTCCTTCAGAATGACCATTTCAGACTCTATGGACGCGATTATGCAAACCGGCTTAAATCAGCGGGGTTTGAAGTAGAAGAAAACCATCTCGTAAAAGAGTTAGCACCTGAGTTGGCAGAAAGATATGCATTACCGTTGACCGAAGTGCTTTATATCGGACGGAAGCCAATAAATAATACCAACTAATCAATTTGAAAGCAGTTATTCTGTCAGGAGGAAAGGGGACACGGTTAGGAAAACTTACCGAAGAGATCCCTAAGCCTATGCTGAAACTGGTGGGTAAGCCATTAATGGAATATCATGTTGAATTGCTCAATAGATATGGGATTCTTGATATTTGGGTAACGGTCAATTATCTGAAAGATGCGATCATTGATCATTTCGGAAATGGTGAAAAATATGGTGTTAATATTCGCTACTTCGAAGAAAAAGAACCGCTTGGAACCGTTGGAGGGGTAAAAGCATTACAGGATGAATTGGGGGATGATTTTCTGGTGATCTATGGGGATGTCCTGGTGGAAATGGATTTAAGTAAGCTGATCAGTTTTCACAAGGTCAAAAAAAGTGCTGCTACCTTGGTGCTCCATCCAAATGATCATCCTCATGACAGTGATCTCGTGATTTTGGACGAGGAAGAAAGAATCGGCCAGTTCATTCCCAAACCTCATGATGATGGGAAATATTATCCAAATCTGGTAAACGCAGGTGTCTATATTTTAAATCACCAGGTCTTAAATTTCGTTGAGGCACATAAAAAACTTGATTTTGGAACCGATATATTTCCGAGACTTGTTCACCAACTACCATTCTATGGTTATAATACACCGGAATATCTCAAAGATATGGGAACTCCGGAAAGGTTGGTAAGAGTCGAGGAAGCTATTTTATCGGGTAAGGTATTTCGTCGTAACCTGGAACAAAAACAAAAAGCAATTTTTCTGGATCGGGATGGGGTGATCAACGATGATACTGAATTTATCCGATCACCCAAAGAAATGAAACTGTTGCCGGTTACGTCTGCAGCAATTAAAAAAATAAATCAAAGTGAATATCTGGCGATTGTGGTTACTAACCAAAGTGTGGTAGCCAGAAATCTTTGTACTGTTGAAGGTTTGCAACAGATCCACAATAAGATGGAATCGGATCTGGGAAAGGACCAGGCATATGTCGACCGGATCTATTATTGTCCGCATCATCCTGAAAAAGGTTTTCCCGAAGAAAATCCAATTTATAAGGTGGATTGCGATTGCCGGAAACCCAAGCCCGGTATGTTATTACAGGCAGCGGAGAA
>JANWKQ010000195.1 GCA_025451295.1 Flavobacteriales bacterium
CCCATAGCCATCGAAATAAAAGCGATTGCATATGTAGGGAAGTAATAATCAAACCCGCGTTAATTTAAAGTACCGTTTGCAATTGGCTGATCCTTTCTTTAGCCAACGCAAAAACATTCTTCAAATCTTCAATCAGATCTTCCTCATCTTCCAGGCCAACTGATAAACGAATGAGACTATCGGTTACACCCGCTGCATATCTTTTCTCTCTTGGGATGGATTTATGTGTCATCTCGCAAGGCAGACAGCATAAACTTTTTACACCTCCCAGACTTTCGGCCAGCTTAAAATACTTTGTATTGCTTACGATAAAGGAGGCAATCTCTTTTTCATCCACTGCAAGATCAAAGGTTACAATACCTCCAAAATATTTTTGCTGTTTTTTTGCGATCTCATGGTTTGGATGAGAACTCAATCCCGGATAATATACATTTTTGATCAGATCAACCGAAGTTAAAAACGCTGCCACCTTCTGGGCATTCTCCGCATGTTGTTTTACTCTCAGGTTTAATGTTTCAATTCCACGGATCACCAGCCAACTATCAAATGGGCCTAAGATCGCTCCGGATGCATTCTGAATAAATTTTATTTTTTCTCCGAGCTCCGGTGTTTTCGTAACCACTAACCCCGCAATGAGGTCGCTATGTCCACCCAGGTACTTTGTTCCGGAGTGCACAATGATATCGGCACCAAGATCCAGGGGTTTCTGGCTTGCTGGAGATGCAAAAGTATTGTCCACACATAACAAACAATTGTTTGCCTTTGCAATTTTTGCGATGGTTGCGATATCCGAAATTTTCAGGGTTGGATTGGTGGGGCTCTCTATCCAGATCAGTTTTGTTTTAGAAGTAATCGCCTCTGCTACATTATTGGCATTCGTAGTATCAACATATTTAACATTGATCCCGAATTTCTGATAAATATGTGTAAACAATCTAAAGGCACCTCCGTAAATATCATCTACGGCTACAATTTCATCGCCGGTTTCCAATAGTTTTACAACTGCATCGATGGCAGCAAGTCCGCTGGCAAAAGCATACCCATTGGAACCATTTTCGAGGGAAGCGATGAGGTCCTCCAATACTTTCCGTGTTGGATTGTTGCTTCTCGCATAGTCATATCCTTTATGAATGCCAGGTTCTTCCTGCACATAGGTCGACGTTTGGTAAATGGGTACTGCAATGGATCCCGTTAGCGGATCAACAGGAATTGTGTGAATTAATTTTGTCTGGTCTTTCATTTCTTTTTGATTATAGTGTTAAACATATTACTGTTCTGCACTACTCATCAAAAAAATCTACCAGAAACGTTTTTCAAAAAAAAACGCTTCTGATAAGTCAGAAGCGTCTATATATTTTGATCTACATAATCACTTTTATCTAACTTATCTTTTCCCGGTTAAACCAGGATCGGATTTGGCACCTTACCCCGATAGCTAACGGGACAGGTTGTCAAGACATCATAGGGCCATTCCCTCCGTCTTTCTTGATAAGTAATGTAAAGAACCACCACAAAGATAGTGAAATTCCGGGTCCACCAAATCTTTAACAAAACATTTGCAAATGGATTTCTTTATCTTAGGTGTAGTAATCTAAAAAACCACGGGTATGCAATTCATCTACAAAATCAACGATTCAAGGGTATTTCATCACTTCACCAATTTCATGATCATTATTTGTACAGTCCTTATCGCCATTGAGGTAAGCGTACCGGATGGATCATTCCTGCATCTGTTCAATATATTTGACTACTTCGTGATCATCTACTTTACTGCAGAAATTATTTTGCGGAGTTTTGTGGTGAATCGAAACAGGAATACACCCCAATATAAGAGTGATCTGTTCTGGTTTATTTTTGACGGGCTTATTGTGGGTTTCTCTTTTATTGCATTATCCTCCCATTTACTCAATCATCCTGAAGCAATTTCTATTCTCAGATTATTCAGGATCTTCAGAATATTCCGTTTGTTTGAAATAAGCAATAAAGTAAGACAGATAGAAAAAAAGATCTTTGCGGTGATCCCAACAGTGCTCACCTTTGCCTTTTTATTGCTCATCATTATTCTGATCTATGCAATTCTTGGAATGCATATGTTCCAAAAACAGGAATTTACAACCCTCTCATTTACCAATTTATATCAGGCGATCAAATCACTCTTTATTTTTATTACGAATGACTATAGCGCCTTTATAACCGAGGTGGGAGAAAAATGCGGCTATTTGTCCGAATTTATTATTGATCTTTATTTTATCAGTTTTTATATCATTAGTTCCATGATCATGCTGAATGTATTTGTAGCAGTAATGACCAACAACATACAGGATGAATTGAAAAGAGAAATTATGGAGGCTGAAATTAAAGATGAGGATCAGAACATCATTTTAAATACCAAGATCGATGCTTTGATGGTAGAAATACAAGAACTAAAACAAAAGTTAAAATAGGCAAAACTTATCGCCTTATTAGCTTCCCTTCACCCATTTGGGTCTTCCCGATAGCGGAATAATATAAATTTTTTGATAAAAACTGTAATGCTATCCTGCTCTATAGTGTGGAATTTTGTTTTAATCATTAATTATATAATCAAACAAAACATAAATATGAAAACACACTTATTAAAAATTGGATTTCTGGTTGGTTTACTTTTTATTGTATCAAACAATCAGTTACGGGCTTTTACTGCAGTAGTATCGGGAAATTGGAGTAGCGCCGCCACGTGGGGTGGAGTTGCACCAGGACCCAATGTTACTGCCCAGGACATTATTATTCCAAATGGAATAACGGTGACACTGGACATGGACGTTACATTTTCCGGACTTATCAATACGTTCACGGTGGATGGAACATTGAACAGTTCAGCAACCTATAGCTTAACCCTTGTTCAGGGGACTATGGCTGGAACTGGAACCGTAGATATCCATCGATTGGAATATGGTCTTTTACTTACCTCGTCTTTTACGGGTACATTAACATTGAACGTTTTGGAAAACAATGCAGCGCTTCTGCAATTAGGAGCTGTTGGAACTGTTTCTGATAGTCTCGTTCTGGAATCTGGTACACTTACACTGGCAGCAGGTGCAAACCTGGCAGTTCAGACCAATTCTACCATTTACAGAAATGATGGATCTCTTACTATCGGTGGTGGAATTTTCAATTCAAGCGCTAACTACAATGTAGTTTACGTTGGAGCTTCGAAAACATCCGGGATCGAATTGAATTCGCTTACGCTTCAAAATATATATATACAATTAACCGACAATACGCAAACGGTTTCCCTTGGTACAAATCTTCGTGTAAACAATACACTCACTCTTACCATGGGTCATCTCGACATTAGTGGTTATGATCTTGAGCTATACGGGAATATGGTTGTATCAGGTGGTGCTATGTTTGAAAGTGACAACACTTCAAATATTGTCATACAAAGTAGTTCAGCCATCAACAGTGGTTTTACATTTGCTGCAGGCTCTTCAGTTGATAACATCACTGTAGACCATACTGGCGCAGGCAATGTTAAATTAAATTCTGCCATCGACATTGCAGGTGAACTTCGTTTAAATGACGGAACTTTTAATCTGGAAACGGGTTCTACCATTGTTATGCTAGGTGGAAGTCTGGTACACGTTGAAGATGGTGATCTTTTCGGAAACGGGGGCTCATTTAACGGAACTGCCAATTATGATGTTGAGTATATGGGAAGCACACATACATCAGGTTTAGAATTATCAGGAAGTGGTTTAACGGATGTTACCATCAATATGTCATCAGGTACTAATGAGGTGAGTTTGGGTGGTGATATCACAGCAAATGGTCATCTGGATCTGGTAACAGGCAAACTGAATATGAATGGCAATAACTTCACTCTGAATGGTACTTTTGATCAGCAATCAACCGCAACCATCATCGGAAATGTCAATTCTGAACTTGCAATGAATATCTCGGCTATATTAGATGATACCATCTATTTCGATAACAGCAATCAGGGTCTTGACATGCTTACCGTTAATGTAAGTGGCGGAGGTGATCTTGTTTTAGGTTCTCAATTACAAATTCATGATGAATTGAGTATGCTGGCTGGTCGTTTAGACATAGGTGATAACAATCTTAGCATAGAGCAAGGTGCCAGTATTACTGGTTACAGCGATGTACGCTATATCGTTACATCGGGTGTTGGAAGATTGAGAATGTATATTAATTCAGGAGGTGCTTATCAGGTATATCCGGTTGGAACTGATGTTAATTATTCTCCTGCAAGCATTCAACAATTGGCTGGCGGAACTTCTGGTGATTTTATGGTAAATACGTTTGCCGGTGTTTATACTCAGGGTACAACTGGGTTTAACAGCGCCCAGTTTGAAAGCGTGGTTGACAGAACCTGGTTGGTTGAATCTGAAACAGGTCTTACCATCAATATGAAATTAAAATTAGGGTGGGTGGTAGCATCCGAAGTAAACGGATACGATCAGGCTAATACCTATATTACCCACTATATGGGTACCTGGGATACTTATGCATCTGGTGCGGCTACTGTTGGGCTTAACAACACATTTGAAATTGAAAGAACCGGAATCACTTCTCTAAGTCCTTTTGCGGTAATCGATAACAATGCCAATCTTGGTTTTGAAGATGAGTCTGAAGCATCTGCTATCAATCTTTATCCAAATCCATGTACTGAAATGATAAATGTAAGTAATACAAACATCACCGATCAGTATAACTATGAGATCATGGATGTTTCCGGTAAAACTTTTGGTGTGATCAATAATGGATCAAATCAATTTGATGTATCCGGATTACAGAATGGATTTTATTTCTTGAGAATGACCAATTTGAGCACAAACAAATCGGTTGTGAAAGAATTTATTAAAAAATAATTGTAATTGTTAACAGATAAAATCCTCCCTGACAGTACTGTCAGGGAGGATTTTTTTATGTGAGAATGATGCAACGAATGATGGAATAGTTGTAACATCATCTGGATGGAGTTTTGGACCTTTGTAAGGATTAAAGTTGAGGAGAGATGAATAAAAAGGCAAAATATAAAAAAACCGCCCGGGTGGTTGCAAACCCATCACATCAGATTGATCAGGCAATACCAGCAGAAGCAACCATGAATGATACTGACCATGAAAAAAAAACACCATGGTATAAAGAAGAAGTAAAGAATAAAAAATCAACTGGAAGTACTTTAACCTGATGCAATATGATGGCCAACGTTTATTTTATTCTCGCATTTGTACTATTAATTGCATGGGGAATTGGTTTTTTGGGGTATCAAGGAAATGACTTTATCCATATATTATTAGTGATAGCGATCGTTTCTATTTTTCTGAACATTATAAAAAGGAAAAGAAAGATCTAGGATATTAAATAGATACCGATCGGGATCATCAACCCACAGACGACACTTGTACACACCAGCATTCTTTAAAAAAGCTGAGATGAATAATCGATCTAACATAACGATGATAGGCGGAAATAGCCGATTCAAAAAACTGATCCGGTTCTCTTTCTGGTGTACTGTTCCTGTGGTGATCCTGTTTGTTGCTGGAACCGTTTTTTTGAACTGGTATCTGCCCCGCCTTATCAGAAGCCGGATAGAACATCTTGTGGTGGATGGTTCAAATGGACTATATACATGTTCAATATCCAATATTTCTGTGAACTTCTGGGGTGGTATTGTAAACATTGAGGACATACATATCTCCATCGATAGTTTAAAATATATAGAACAAAGAAAACAAGGCAGACTTCCAGCCATCACCTATACCCTCGATCTCCACTCCGCAACCGTTTCAGGACTGCAAATCTTTCCGTTGATCTTGTATAAGAAGATCAGGATTGAAACCATCAAAGTAAGCGGGGCTAAAATCCTGCTTTGCCGCCAACACAAGGAAAAGAATAAAACACATCCTACGGAAGAAAGTCTTTGGCGAATCATTCGCCCTGACATCAATGGGATTTATGTAAACAAAATTCTGCTGGATAAAACCAAACTTTTCTATCGGCATTCAGTTGATGATAAAGATATCGACTTCGCCTACCAGGATTGTTCTGTAAGACTTCATCACATCAGGATCGATAGCATTGGTGCCTCAAACGCTTCTCGGGTTTTATTTACCGAAGATATTGCCATCAGAGTAACAGGACTGAATTATATTACGCCAGACTCACTTTACAACCTGAAAATGGATAGTCTTACGTATTCTTCATTTTCAGGAAAGATGCACCTGAAAAATTTTATCGTCAGACCCACACTTGATCCGATCATATTTACACGGCAACATCAAATGCAAGTGGATATATTTGAAAGTGAGATTGAACAGTTAGATGCCAATAATTTTAAAATTGAAAAGATATTTACGGACAATGAATTTTGCCTGGATACGATAGCTATGAACAATTCAACAATTAAGATACACCGGGATCGACTGGCTCCTTCTGACACTACCAACCGCTTAGGAAGCTATCCAAGTGAAGCACTGGCTTCTGCACCCTTTATCATCAGGATAAAAAAAGTATTGCTTGAAAACGCTAATCTGCATTATATAGAACGACAAAAAAGAACATTTAAAACAGGGGATGTTTTTTTTTCGCGTCTCGCCGGATCAATATCCAACATCACAAATGCCGAAGAGGATATAGAAAAAGATCATTATTGCAGGATAAAACTCGTTGGATTTTTCCTTCATCATGGAAAGATGAATGCAGCGTTTGATTTTGATCTTGCATCATCTATACATAGTTATACTGCTTCATGTGACCTACAAGGGCCAATAAAGGCTGAAGAGCTGAATCTGGCCATGATCCCTTTCGCCAATGTTTCTTTTAGATCTTTGAATATACACGAAGGACATATAGATCTCTCAGGAAATAAATACGGAGTTACCGGAAATGCACGGTTCATTTATGATCATTTGAAAATTGACGTCCTCAACATAGCTCCCGGAGAGATCCAAAAACAGCCATTAATGTCACTATTGGCGAATATGTTTGCGGTTAGAGCACATAACTATATAGGAAAAAATGAAGTAACTGCTAAGCACATAGTTGTTGAGCGAAAAAGAAGACAACCCTTTGGAAATATTATGTGGGAATTATTGCTTGAGTGCATGAAAAAAGTAATGCTAAAAGTTCCGGCAAAGAACATAAAGCCGGAAATGTAGATTGTTTTCCCCGGTAACCACAAGACCTAACTATACTTGGAATCACGGCTATATTCATTAATTTTGCGTCATCAATTTTTGGCGTCGTAGTTCAATGGATAGAATAGAAGTTTCCTAAACTTTAGATGCGGGTTCGATTCCCGCCGAGGCCACAGGATGATCAAAGTCATCCGTAAGGTGACTTTGATCCATTTCATGGGCAATAGGGAACTTGAAATATTCCCGCCGAGGCCACATGAGTAAACCTCCACCCCACTTAAAGTGGGGTTTTTTTTGCAGTAGCGCTGCGAAGGGGGAAGCCCGACTGATAAGGAGGACCGGAGCCCGGAGCATAGCGCCACGACGTGGGATAAGGCCTGGATCAGTGGAGGAGAGGACTGCCCAAATAATCTTTAAAAACCCCATCTACGAAGAAAAACAATGCCTTCGTTAACAAAATTTTCACATGCCTTTTTTTTAGTAACTTTATGCCCTTATCTAAAACACAATGAGAGCAATAACCTATATCTCTGTGATGATCATGTTTTTGGTATTTACTGCCTGTGGCAATAGTAAACCAAAAAATAATCCTGACAAGGATAGCACCACCGTTAATAACAAACCGGCACCTACCGTAAATCCGGAATTTGATGACCTCGCCAGATTACTTGGCGGACTTCCCACTAACCAATATTATAAGAATGTAACCGATAGTGGCTTCTACAGAAAATATACTGAGTCAATGAATTTTGAATGGGGTAAAGTGGAAAAGGATTTTAAAGAACCCATTTTAAAATGGACCAATGAAAAAGTAAATCATACCTTAAAAGGAAATAAAACTTGTTTTTACCCTTTTAGCGGGGCAGATTTTCTATACGCCAATTTGTTTTTTCCGGATGCTGATAATTATATCCTGATAGGTTTGGAACCTCCGGGATCTGTGAATGATCCATCAAAAATGAGTAAGGATGAAGTTGGGACATATTTATATCAAAATGATAATGCCATGGGTGTAAGCCATGATAAAGGATTTTACCGGACTAATTCAATGCGGGTAGATTTTTCGAAAAAACACCTGAACGGAACCGTACACAATATTTTATTTTATGTAGTTCGACTCGGCTATAAAGTTACCGGTATCGATTATTTTGATCTGGATACCAATACGGGAGTGCCGCAATATACCAAAGCAGTTTATGGTGAGAAAAACAATAAGAAAGGAGTAAAAGTGAGTTATACCGATGATAAAGGTGGAGATAAAGCGATCTACTACCTGGGATATAATATTTGGAATCCAATGTTGACCGGAGAAAAAGATCCGATCTTTAAATTCATGGATTCCTTTGGTGGACATTATACCTTCTTAAAAGCGGCTTCTTATTTATCACAATATCCCGGATATACGTTGATGCATAATTATATGCTGAATACCTCCAGTGCAATCATCCAGGATGACAGTGGTATTCCATACAGCAGTTTAAACAACGAAGCATGGAAAGTTGAGCTCTGGGGTGATTTTGAAACCGTGCTGCCATTGTTCCACAATTACAATCAACCCGATTTGAAAAAAGCATACGATGATCAGGGAGCAACAAAGCAACTTCCATTTTTTATTGGTTACAATGTTTCCATTGGAAAATCAAATCTTCAGTATTGTGTGAGGGACTGGAACAAAAAACCATTCCTAAAAGAAATCCGTAAGGAAGATATGACCGTACAGGAGGATAAGGAAGAAGTAAAAGAGGACAAGGAAGTAAACGACAACAAAGTCAATGTTAAGAAGACTAAATAGTGGCTTCTAAGAACTCCTATTCTTTATATACAGCTACCATGATCGTGGTGGCTAACATGGTTGGAACAGGTGTATTTACCAGTCTGGCCTATCAGGCTGCTGGTATTCCTTCGGGTTTTGCAATTATCATCTTGTGGGTCATTGGCGGAATTGCCGCCCTGGCCGGTGCATTGTCATATGCAGAGATCGGGGCTTTATTTCCACGTTCTGGAGGAGAATATCATTATTTATCGAAGATCTACCATCCTTCCATCGGGTTCATGTCGGGTTGGATCTCCGCCACTGTTGGCTTTGCAGCCCCTGTTGCTTTAGCCGCCATTGCATTGGGAAATTATACCGGTTTTGTGGTGCTTCCTTTGATCCCGGAATCATGGACATTAAGTTGTATGAACTTAACCGGACTTTCGGTTCCTGATTTAAATTCACTGTTTATTAAAATGGTAGCTGCCGGTGTTATTATTCTCATTTCCATTGTTCATTCATTAAGCATTTCAGGTGGAAGTCGTTTCCAAAATGTTTTTACTACCATCAAATTATTAATGATCGTGGCGATCATTATTGGTGGTTTAGTGGCCGGAAATTCGGGTGATTTTAACTTCATGCCAACCAATGAATCCTGGAAAGCGATCATCTCCCCCGGATTTGCCATTTCATTTTTCTTTGTATCACTTGCGTATTCTGGTTGGAATGCGTCTGCCTACATCGCATCGGAAATTGAAAATCCAAAAAGGAACCTACCCCGATCATTGTTTTTAGGAACTGCCATTGTAACCCTACTCTATGTGAGCATCAATTTCGTATTTATGTACGTAACTCCAAAGGCTCAAATGATGACGGCCGACGGCCCCGTAAACGAAATTGCGGCAGTTGCAGCACAAAATATTTTTGGACAGGCGGGCGGACAATTAATGAGTGGTATTATTGCCGTCCTCTTAATTTCTACCATTAGTTCAATGGTGCTTGCCGGACCAAGAGTTACCCATTCCATGGGTGAAGATTATAGCATTTTAAAAAGGTTATCGAAAAAAAATAAGGCAGGAATTCCAGCATTGGCCATCTGGATCCAGGCGATGATAAGTCTGATTTTTATATTCACCGCCACTTTTAAGCAGGTAATAACCTATGTGTCGTTTACATTATCAGTTTTTACCTTTTTAACCGTTATGGGAATTTTTATCATGCGGATACGGGATCCAAAAGCAGAACGATCGTTTAAAGTATGGGGCTATCCCATAACACCAGCTATTTTCTTATTGATCTCCATTTGGTTATTGTACTACGGATTTACTACCGCATGGAAAGAATCTTTGGCAGGTCTTGGAACCGCATTGATTGGCCTGATCGTCTATTTGATAGACAAAGCGGTTAGAAAACCCAACCCATTATCCTAAAACGTTCATCAACAATCATTCGTTATAAAGTATTAAGGAATCTCTCTCCAACTACCCTTTTCCTTTCGGTATATTTGTTTATACTGCTGTAGCCACTAAAGTAAGCCAATATTGGCCTGGGATTTGCAGTATCAGCAACGTAAATCTGGATACTTGTTCCGATTCGAAAAATATCAAAGTCCGAAGGCAATTCTTAGTTGTCTGGTTCTTTATTTTTTTTCATTTGGTTTTTCATATTCTCAATTGAAATTCTCAGAAAATAGTTTTTCACCTGTTATCGATAGTCTTTTTAAAACTCAGAAAAGTTTTTTTGACACGTATACCAACTTCCCGAATTTTTACAAGATCCAGATCATCTATACGCAAATCGACCGGGATAAAAACAATAATCCTGTTTTTACAAACCATACCTGGAGATTAACCCCTGATGAGTATTTTAATCCCGCCAGTTTTGTAAAAGTTCCTGCATCCATTTTTGCCATGGAAAAGATCAACAATGAACTGAGTAAATATGGGATTGATAAATACAGTCCCATGTTGTTTGAAAAAAATCAGGAATGCCAGCAGGAACAAACCTGGGATTCAACCTGCTTATGTCTTTACCCCAATATTGCACACTTTATTAAAAGGGCTTTGGTTGTAAGCGAAAACAGTCCATTTAAAAGACTATACGAATTTCTTGGCCAGGAATATATTCAGAACAGGTTAAAGGAACTTGGATTTGGGAACACCCGGATCATTCAGCGTTTTGCCAGTGATTGTGATGAGGAAGGAAACCGGTACACAAATGCGGTTAATTTTTTCGATGTAGATAGTAATGTGCTGTATCGTCAACCCGAGCAATACAATGCGAATTATGTTCATGCGAAAGACTCTACCATTATGGTAGGAAATTTTGTGATGGACGGAAGAAAAAAAATAAGAGGCGGTAAAGATTTCTCCAACGCCAACAGAGTACAATTGGATCATATCCATCAATTCATGATGGCCATTTTCTTTCCAAAGCAAATGCCTGAAAAACTTCAGTTCAATTTAACCCAGGATGATCTGAATCTACTGAGAAAATATTTAGGGTTAAATCCCGAAGAATCCATTGATCCTAAATATGATATGGAAGAATACTGGCCGGCTTATAACAACTATTTCTTCTATGGACAAAGCAAACGTGCCGTGATGATGAAGGATGTCCGCATCTTCAACAAAGTGGCGATGGCTTACGGATTCCTTTCCGAAACGGCCTATGTTGCGGACTTTAAAAATAAAAGAGAGTTCTTTTTATCAGCTACCATTTATGCCAATAAAGATGAAACGCTAATGGATAATAAATACGATTATTCGGATGTGGGAATGCCTTTTTTACAAAATCTATCACTGCTTGTCTATAAGCATGAGTTAAAAAGAAAGGTTCAATATGAACCCGAGTTTTCGGAATTAGAAATGCTTTTTAAATAGAGTGGGTGCAAAATGCAAGAGCCAGGATGAAATCTCCTGGCTCTTAATATATAATGATTCTTATTTCTTTCTAATCTTTCTTCTCGAAGTCTGAAGCTTTAGGCATGATATCACTTGGGTTGTGAAGTTTTGATCTTTTACGGCCATAAGCAAAGTAAAAAATCAATCCTGCAACCATCCAGCAACCCGCCACAATCAGTGTTTGCGGATCCAGACTGATGATCATTAATAAACAAATGCCTGCTCCTAAAACCGCAACAACTGGTCCTAAAGGAGCTTTAAACGGACGTTTAATATTAGGAGATTTGATGCGCATGATCAATACTCCAATACTTACCAAAACAAAAGCAAACAGAGTTCCAAAGGACGTAAGATCACCAGCCACATGTATAGGTACAAATGCCGCAAATAACCCAACAAACACAAATAATATCATATTGGCTTTATACGGAGTCTTAAACTTAGGATGCAGAACACTGAATGCTTTAGGAAGTAATCCATCTGTACTCATCGTATAAAATACCCGACTTTGCCCCATTAACATCACAAGGATCACGGAAGAGAAACCGGCCAAGATGGCTATTGTTACTGCCGTTGCCAGCCAGCCATATCCGGGCATAAAGTTTTGTATTGCATAAACAACCGAGGCTTCACCGCCTTTTGCAGGATCCGCAAAATCTTTCCAGTTGGCAACTCCTGTTAGTACATGTCCGAACAGAATATATAAAATGGTACAAACAACCAATGAGCCAAGAATACCAATTGGCATGTCGCGTTTTGGGTTTTTGGCTTCCTGAGCAGCTGTTGAAACGGCATCAAAACCTATAAATGCAAAAAATACAATAGCAGCTCCACCAAGTATCCCTCCAAATCCATGTCTAAAAAAACTAGTATAGCTGTATTGGGTTTCGCCAGCTGCATTTAAAACAGGTGGAGTACCTTCGGGGATCATGTAAGGTGTATAGTTGGCAGGATTAATAAATTGCCATCCAATAAAAATAAACAACAGTACGATGGCTACTTTTACAAATACAATGATCATGTTAATAATAGCAGATTCCTGTGTTCCTTTGATCAATAATAAGGTCAATAAAACCAGAATACCGATGGCGGGCAAATTCATAGTTCCACGAACACCAGTTTTGGAAACTTCAAAGGGAGAATGGCACCATTCATAAGGAATTGCACCTCCCAGCAAGTTGTTTAAATATTCACTCCAGGCAATAGAAACGGTTGCCGCACCTAATGCATATTCCATAATTAATGCCCATCCAATGATCCAGGCTACAATTTCACCCATGGTTACATAACTATAGGCGTAAGCACTACCTGCAATGGGGATCATAGAGGCAAACTCTGCATAACATAGTCCGGCAAATAAACATCCAACGGCGGCCACCACAAAGGCCAGTGTAACTGCTGGGCCGGATGCCTGTCCGGCAGCAGCTGCCGTTCTCACAAAAAGCCCGGCTCCGATAATTGCTCCGATGCCCAGGGCAATCAAGTTACCTGCCCCCAGGGTTCGTTTCAGTCCTTTCTCCGAGTCCGCCGATTCAAGCATGCTCGCTAAGGACTTTGTTCTAAATAAACTCATACGTTAAGTGATTTTATAGATAGTTAAGTTTGAATTCGCTGATGAAAATACATAAATAATTGAAATGTGAGTTCATGAAGTCGACAAACTTTGATTCAGGGCCCAAACCAGCCTGAATAGTGCATCATAATATAGCAGGAAATGTAAGGAATACCTGCGATTACAATGGACAAAAATCCATTAAAGCAAACATCACGAATAACGACATTTTTAATCCTAACCACACCAATCAACAGAAAAACTATAGTTAAAAAGCAGACAAGATAAAATGACCGCTCTAAAAAAAGGGGATAAAAAGCAATTTGCAATCCATAAGAAATAATTAGAACGCAAATTGCCATGGCCATAAGACTGTAGCAGAAGGTCGAAATTCCAATTTCTTGTTTGAAATCACGGGTATAAGGATTTATTAGGTGCTTACGATTTAGCAAAACCACATGAAAATATCGTATGTAATGAAAGAGTACAACTAAAGCGCTTAATAAATATATGATTGCGCCAACCGATGCATGCAATAAAACTAAACTAAAGGAAATAAACATAGCTACCGCTATTATTATTTCAAGAATTCTAAAACTTATTCTTGTAAGCATTAGAAAATTACTTTACAATCGCTCCATTCGGAGATGATGCATCCTTCGGATTCACAAACTTCAGGCTGCCATCCGGCGCCTCCGCCATCAGGATCATTCCCTGGGACTCAATGCCAGCAAGCATTCGGGGCTGAAGATTCACCAGGATCAATACCTGCTGACCAATCACCTCTTCCGGAGAATAATATTCAGCGATCCCACTTACAACAGTCCTTTCATCAATACCGGTATTGATCGTAAGCTTCAGCAGTTTTTTAGTTTTCGTCACTTTTTCTGCTGTCAATATAGTACCTACCCGAATATCCATTTTCGAAAATTCATCATAGGTCACATTTTCCTTTTGCGCAGGTATATTAGTTGGTGCCATATTCTGTTTTTTGGCTTCTTCCAGTTTCAATAATTGTTTTTCAATCACGTCATCCTCAATCTTCGTAAACAAATGTGCTGCCGGATTCAATTGATGACCGCTCCTGAGCGTTACTTCATCCTCCCATCCATAGGTATCCTCCGGCATATTCATCATGGCAAAGATCTTTTTCGCCGTGTCGGGCATAAAAGGTTGGATGACGGCACCCAAATGTAAAATCAGGATAAGATTATTATTGAGGACTTCTCTAACCCCCTCCGGATCCGTGGCAAAAACTTTCCAAGGTTCCTTTTCCGTTAAATACCTATTCCCAAAACGGGCTAACTCCATCGCTTCAATCTGGGCCTGACGGAATTTATATTCCTCCAGATTCTTTCCGAGGGCATCATATACATTTCCTACCGTATTGTGCAAGGAAGCATCGGTAAAATCCAGTTTCTCGGTTTTAGCGGCTACCTTACCATCAAAATACTTATGATACAATACCATTACACGATTCACATAATTCCCGAGGATCGAAAGTAATTCACTGTTCACGCGGGTTTGAAAATCCTTCCAGGTAAATTCACTGTCACCATTTTCCGGGGCAATACTATTCAGCACATAGCGTAATTCATCTTTTCTCCCGGGAAAATCTTCTAAATATTCGTGTAACCAAACTGCATGATTCCGTGAAGTGGACAGCTTATCACCTTCTAAATTTAAAAATTCGTTCGCCGGAATATTGTCAGGTAAAATATAACCTCCGTTTTCCTTGAGAATAATCGGGAAGATGATACAATGGAAAACAATATTATCCTTTCCAATGAAGTGCAATAATTTGGTGTCGGGATCTTTCCAATAGTCTTCCCAATTCTTTCCATTCTCTTTTGCCCATTGCTTGGTGGCACTTATATAGCCAATGGGAGCATCAAGCCATACATACAATACATTTCCTTCTGCTTCTTTTAATGGAACCGGAACCCCCCAATCCAGATCACGGGTCATGGCTCGTGAACGCAGACCATCTTTGAGCCAGCTTAAACACTGCCCTTTTACATTTCCTTTCCAACTCTCCGGATCATGAGCCACAATTGGCTTTTCCATTCCTTTGAATTTTCCAGTACTGATCCATTCTTCTACCCATTCCTGCGAATTCTGCATGGGCAAAAACCAATGTTGGGTCGTTTTTAATACAGGCTCCTTGTTGCTTAAGATCGATCTTGGATTGATGAGATCGGTCGGACTTAATGCTGTTCCACATTTTTCACACTGGTCTCCATACGCATTTGGGTTAGCACATTTTGGACAGGTACCCATAATATACCGATCCGCCAGAAACTGTTTGAACTCCTCATCATAGAATTGTTCCGTCGTTTCAACAGAGAGCTTTCCTTTTGAAAGCAGATTGGTAAATATTTCCTGGGCTGTTTCGTAATGCAAAGGATCACTGGTACGATGATACATGTCAAACGAGATCCCAAAATCCTCAAATGCCTTTTTGTTTAATGAATGGTATTTATCGATGATCTCCCTCGGTGTTATTCCCTCTTTTTTTGCACGAAGGGTAATGGCGGCGCCATGTTCATCGCTTCCACATATAAAAGCCACATCCCGGTTTTTCCATAAACGCAGATAACGAACATAAATATCCGCCGGTAAATAGGCACCAGCAATATGTCCAATATGTAAAGGACCATTGGCATATGGAAGGGCTGACGTAACCGTATATCGTTTGGGAACAGGCATTTAAATCTATTAGTAGCCACAAAAATAAGGAAATTGTTGGTCCCTGCGAAAGTCGGCATCCGGAGCCCTACCCACCTTCCCAAGACCCTTTACACAGTCCATCCGGAGAAGTGTTACCGGTCTCCCCCAGCACCCATTGGGTAAAACGGGGAATTATAAAACATAGTTTTGGATTTCAACAACTTAGAATTCTTCCACATCTTTTCTTGCACTATTAACGTACAAACATTAAATTAGCCCTA
>JANWKQ010000196.1 GCA_025451295.1 Flavobacteriales bacterium
GAGAGAATATTTCAAGCTCACCAATAAATTGATCGATAAAGAAATGATCTATGAAAATGGGTATATTATTCCCTCGGTTTTTAAGAACATTGTAACTGTGGGGCTTCGGCTTGAAGAATACGACTGGACCGAGAATTTTATTTATGCCTACAAAGAAAAGCTGGCGCCTAAGTATAAAGAAAATGCCTTTACCTATAACCTGGCATGGCTACATTTCTTCAGAGGTGAGTATAAAAAAACATTGCGTCTTCTAAGCAATGTAGAATACATGGATGTATATTATGTATTAGATTCCAAAATCCTTTTACTCAAAACTTATTTCGAACTGGATGATGCAGATGCCTTTTATTCGTTGATCGATTCATTCTACGTGTACCTGCGGAGGAATGATTTGATTGCCGCATATCAAAAAAATATTTGTCTCAACTTTGTTAAGTTCGCCAAACGGCTCATGCGTATCAAGCAGGGAGATACAAAAGCTGCCGAAAAACTTATTGAGGAGATCAATGAAACCAAACAGGTGGCGAGCATTTCATGGTTGCTTAAAAAGGCCGACCAATATGTTAAATAGCTGGGTCTACACGTGTTTAGATAAACTGTATGTTAAGTGTCTATTTTTATTTGGAAGCCTGATCCAATTAGTGTAATTTTACTTTCCCAAGTAAGCGCTAAATTTACAACATGAAAAAAATTATTTTCCTTTTTGCAGCTGTTGTTTTCATTCTAACATCGGCTTCAAATTCATTTGCACAATGTCCGGGTTGTGTTGTGAACACCACCTGTCATCCTCCGGGTGGTGGGTTATGTCCTGATTCTTTACCAGCCGGAACACAAGGGGTGCCCTATGATGAGGATATAACCTGTTATCTTCCTACAACTATCGATGCAGGACCTTTCTCCGGCGGTGTGCTTGGCATTGTCCCTTTGCTTTCATTACATATTGATGCTATTTCCGGACTACCTTTTGGTCTCAACTGGACCTGCGATCATCCTGGAAATAACTTTGCACCATCCTCCGGGGATACACTCGGTTGTGTAAAGATCTGCGGAACACCCATCAGTGCTCCAGGAGTTTATAATGTAACCGTATTAGTAACTGCCGGGATCGATGCAGGCGCTCTTGGAACGCAGTATGCACAGACTTCTTTCAACTTTCAAATGGTATTGTTTGCCAGCGCATCAGGCAACATAGCTTTTAACTGGTCACCCATTTCTGTTTGTGATAGCGGTGATATTACTTTTACCCCAAACATTAATTTCGGGTTACCACAGGTAACAGGTTATTTTTGGGATTTTGGAGGTGGTAATGTTTCCAGTGTAAGCAATCCAACACCACAAACCGTCAATTTTTCCACACCTGGAGACTATCCTGTTACGCTGGTTACCACCGTGTATAATTTAAGTTTAACAGATTTCAGTGTGGTAGCCGCCAGCAACTGGTGGTGCGGTGATGTAGAAGAGCCTACGCTTCCTATTGTAGGTTGTACTTCATCTCCGGATCTTTATTTTAAATTCACGCATGGTGGAATGACATATTATTCCAGTTCAGGAAGTGATAATGTTTCGCAAACATGGGGAGGACTTTCGGTTCCGCTTTCGAGTACCAATCTGGCCATTAATATCTGGGATGAAGACAATATTTCTGCAGATGATGATGGTGGTACCAGTGTAATGACCATTCCGGGAGCAGGTGTCTATGGCTATAGCACAATTTCTCCATGGGGCGGTGGTTGTTCTGGTTCATTTACCATTGGTTATCTCATCGATACGGTGATCACAGTTACCGATACGATCCATATCTATCCTTCACCATCAACACCAACACTCATCTCATCCTCACCGGATTTTTGTCCGGGGGATTCTGTTTTGTTAACCGCAACACCCGGCTATTCTTATGAATGGTATATGAATGATACCGTACTTATAGCAACCACGTTGATCAATCAGCTTTACGTAAATCAACCTGGCGATTATACCGTGATCATTTATGATGTGGTAACCGGTTGCAGTAATTCGAGTGCCAGTATTACGGTTACCGAAAATCCGCCTATCTTTTGGTTGTTTGATATTGTTTGGGACGGACCGAATGGTTGGCTTGAATCCAATCTGGCAGGAACACATTCTTATCAATGGCAAACCTGGAATGGAACATCCTGGGATAATGTACCTGCCCCGGCTGGTGTGCAAAGCTATTATACACCTGCGGGTAACGGACAGTTCCAGTTGATCGCCACCAATATTTATGGCTGTAGTGATACCGCGTATCATAATCTCAACCTTGGTTTTGAGGATCTGAATTATGTTTCTCAGGTTTCCATTTATCCAAATCCGGCAACACATTCTTTCACGCTTGATCTGAAGGATATTAAAGGAGAAGAACTTACTGTTTCAATTATCAACATGGTTGGTCAAACCGTTTATCAAAAAGATTTTGTGGTGAGTGGAAACTTTACACAGACTTTTGATATCATGGAATTCGCCAACGGGGTTTATACCATTGATATCAAGGTGGGCAATTTTGTGATCCGTAAAAAATTAATAAAAGACTAATTCCACTTTTTATAAATGAGATACCCTGGTCTTTTCTGATCAGGGTATTTTTTTTGGTGCCTTCGGGTGCTCCGCTGTATCTTTTTTAAAGCAAAATACCTTTTAGATCTCTCCTTTCAGGAGAGGTATCCGATCTAGTGGGAGGATAGAGCGCCCCTTTTTTTTTGCTTTAAAAAAGGATGCCGCTTCGCCCCCTGGCACTTTCGGGTTCATAATATCTATATTTGTAACCATGGATCTTTTACCGGAACATATTAATTCATTTTTGGCGAAATGCAGAAATGCAAATTGGGCCGGTGTTTTTTATTCTTCACCGTTTCAAAAAGATTTTCATTTTTTGTTACAGGCACTTGATGAGGTTCAATTCAACGATGTAGAAGAATTTATTTTTCATCCGTTCGATCCTCAGCAAACACCCATTGTATCTTTACATCCTCAGTATCGCAACAACGAGGCGCTGCAACAATTGGCAAAGGAGGTGGATGTATCCGGGCATTGGGATCTGCCATTACTGAGTAATATAGAAAGTACCCGAATTGATGAATATCATCAACAATTCGAGACCTATGCCAAATCAATATTAAAAGGAGATTGTACAAAAGCTATTTTGTCAACAGTTACAAAAAAAGAAATCCCAATCGGATTTAATATGGGGGAATATGTATTTCAATTGCGAAAACAATATCCAGGAGCATTTGTGTATTTATTCTCTTCTCCCATTACTGGGACATGGATAGGAGCAACACCGGAAACTTTTTTAAACTGGTCGGGAAATCAAATTTCGACCATGTCGTTAGCCGGTACAAAAAATGAAGCCAATCTGACTTCCGTTTTTGGTGAAAAAGAAAAACAGGAACAACAAATTGTTACCAATTATATTCGCGACGTTTTTTCAAATCACTTTTCCGAATATAGAGTAGAAGATCCTGACGAAGTTTTATACGGAGATATGTTGCACCTGCTTACCAGGATCGTGGCAACCACGCCAGAGAAATTTAGCCGCGAGGATTTTACCCGATTGTCCAAACATTTTCATCCTACTCCTGCTGTAGGAGGCTTTCCCAAACAAGCGGCTAACAACCTCATTCTGCATACGGAAAAACATCCTCGTTTATATTATTCGGGGTATCTGGGGCATGTAACCAACAAATCTGCAGCGTTGGCAGTTAATCTTAGGTGTATGACGTTTAGCAACAAAGATCTTTTTGTATTTGCCGGCGGGGGGATCACGAGGGATTCAAACCTGGGAGCGGAATGGGCGGAGACAAGGCTAAAAGCGCAGGCTCTGCTAAAGTATTTATAGGTGTGGCCCTGTATCAGCCTAACTTTGCTACATTTGCACATGGATTTTACGGGACAGAAATCGACCCCTTATATTGCCGATATTCTGCATCAACATGGTGTTGATCAGGTGGTGATCTGTCCGGGATCCAGAAATGCACCTTTAACATTGGCATTTACCAGGCATGGGAAATTTAACTGCCTTTCGATTGTAGATGAACGAAGCGCCGGATACTTTGCACTGGGCCTTGCACAAGCCTGTAAAAAACCAGTAGTACTCATTTGCACTTCGGGAACCGCTGTGTTGAATTTCTCACCAGCCATTGCTGAGGCGCATTATCAGCATCTACCATTAATTGTTTTAACTGCTGACAGACCCGAAGCATGGATAGGTCAACAGGATGGTCAGGCGATCAATCAAAAGAATATCTATTCAAATATCGTTGAGAAGTCTTACTTTCTTAGAGGAGAACTTTACCATAAGGATGAATTATGGTTAACAGAACGGGTGGTGAACGAAGCTTATCACTTGTCAACTTCAAAATCCGGCCCTGTTCACATTAATATTTCTTTTTCTGAACCTTTGTACGATGATTCTTATGCACCCGTAAAGGGAAGAAAGGTAGAGATGTTTCGTGCATCTGCATTTTTCTCCTATTGGGAATCCATACTAAAGGAGAAGAAGAATATACTGGTGTTAATTGGCCAAACTCACGGATCTGAATCAATCACTTTCACTTTGAATGAATTATTGGCCTGTTCAAACGTGGTTGTTATCAGCGAAAACCTGGCCAATCTACCTGCTACTTTGGTTATTTCAAATGCCACGGAGGCATTGATCTATAAGCATAAAAAAATGGAACCCGATGTTGTGATCTATTTTGGTGGTCCTATTGTTTCGAAACAGTTAAAGAAATACATTACCTCTATTCAAGCCCCGGTGGTGAGGGTACAGGAAAATGAAAATACTGTTGATACATTTCAACATAACCTGGCCGTAGTGCATCAATCTGTTGCCGACGGATTGGAGACTTTATCTGATTATCTCAACACCCATCATACACCCTCCGATTTTTCTGAAGAATGGAAACAGGCCAGCGAAAAAGCAAGAAAATGCAGGAATGAATATCTAACAACTATTGGATTTTCTGACTTGAAGGCTTTTGAAGTATTAGCAAAGAAACTACCGGCTAATGTCGTCTTACATTTGGGAAACAGTACACCGGTAAGATATGCCCAGGTAATGAATGATCTTTACCGGAACGACTGTTCTTTCTATGCGAACCGAGGTACGAGTGGTATTGATGGCTCTACAAGCACAGCGGCAGGGTTTAGCTACGCAGACGAACGACTCCATTTTTTGATTACGGGAGATCTTTCTTTTCAATATGATTCAAATGCTTTTTTCAATCAACATATAAAAGGAAACCTCAAGGTGATCGTGCTTAATAATTCTGGTGGGAATATTTTTACCATTATCGACGGATCATCAGGCATCCCGGAATGTGAAAAATATTTTGAGACTTCCTTTCAGCATGAATTTTCGAATTTGGCGAAGCATTTTGATTTATCCTATTTTTCAGCCAGGTCCGAGCAGGAACTGAATGCTGTTTGGGATTCTTTTAAGAAGATTCAAAAACGACCGGCGGTTCTGGAGATTTTCACCGATCCAAAACAAAGTGCGAAAATATTCAAAGGATTATATAAATATTTAGAACAACAATAATTATGGCCAAAAGAAACTGGACATCACTTAAAGAGTATAAGGAAATTAAATTTGAGGTTTTCGAAGGCATTGCCAAAATCACGATCAACCGTCCTCAAAAACGAAATGCTTTTACGCCCCTCACCGTAAAGGAAATGATTGATGCGATGAATATATGCCGGGAGGATCTGAAGATTCAAACCATTATTCTTACCGGCGAAGGGGATATGGCTTTTTGCAGTGGTGGAGATCAAAGTGTTCGTGGACACGGAGGTTATGTTGGAACAGACGAAGTTCCACGGTTGAATGTGCTTGATCTTCAGAAACAGATCCGCTCAATACCCAAAGCAGTTATTGCTATGGTAAACGGATATGCAATAGGGGGTGGCCATGTGTTACACGTAGTTTGTGATCTTTCTATTGCTTCGGAGAATGCCATATTTGGACAAACAGGTCCAAGGGTAGGAAGTTTTGATGGTGGTTTTGGGGCCTCTTATTTGGCCAGGATTGTTGGACAGAAAAAAGCCAGAGAGATATGGTATTTATGTGACCAGTACAATGCACAGGAAGCATTAGAAATGACACTCGTAAATAAAGTAGTTCCGCTTTCTCAACTCGAGGATACAACGGTTGAATGGTGTTTTAAGATCATGGAAAAAAGTCCGATAGCCATCCGCATGCTTAAATCTTCCTTTAATGCGGAACTGGATGGGCAGGCAGGAATACAGGAATTGGCTGGAAATGCAACACTCCTATATTATTTATCAGAGGAAGCGAAAGAAGGAAAAAATGCATACATAGAAAAAAGAAAACCGGATTTTTCAAAATTACCAAAGTTCCCTTAAATGAAAAACGCGGCCAGGGGTGAAGCGACATCCTTTTTTGTTGCGTTGTAAAGTCATTTCGGCGCTTGGCAGAGAAGGAATATATTCCGTCTGTGCTTAACGTCGTAATAAATTTTGACAACAAAAAAGATATAGCGGAACACCGGATAAGCCGCCATAAAAAAAATGAAAATAAAGGCCTGGATAAATGCATTTAGGATCAGAACACTTCCGCTGGCTATTTCCGGCATTGTGGTTGGAAATGCTGTGGCTTATTATTACGGAAAGTTTGATCCATTTATTTTTGAGCTTGCCTTATGCACCGCCCTGTTACTTCAAATTCTCTCTAACCTCGCCAACGATTATGGTGATTTTCAAAAAGGCACCGATAACGAAAACAGAATTGGACCTGAGCGGGCTTTACAAAGTGGACTCATTGATCCCGGGGATATGAA
>JANWKQ010000197.1 GCA_025451295.1 Flavobacteriales bacterium
GCTGAATTATACGATGATTATTTGCGGCTTTTCAGTGAATTTGACAATTTCAGGAAAAGAAGCATCCGTGAAAAGAGTGAATTTATCAAACTGGCAGGAAATGATGTGATCAAATCCATCCTTCCTACGCTGGATGATCTTGAAAGAGCAATTAAAACTTTTGAAACAACAGATAAGCAAAACCTCGAACAAGGTGTTCAGCTTATTTACAATAAGATAAAAAATATCCTGGGAGAAAAAGGGTTGGTTGAAATGAATCCGATCGGTGAAAAATTTAATCCTGATCATCACGAAGCTATTACCCAACTGCCAGCTCCGTCAGAAAAAGAAAAGGGCTTTATTCTGGATGTAATTGAAAAGGGATATAAACTCAATGAAGTAATTATTCGCTATCCAAAAGTGATCGTATATATTTAAACCATGGCCAAAAGAGACTATTACGAAATATTGGGGATCACCAAGGGCGCAACGGCTGATGAGATAAAAAAAGCTTATCGGAAAAAAGCATTGCAACACCATCCTGATAAAAATCCAGGGGATAAAAGTGCTGAAGAAAAATTTAAGGAAGCAGCAGAAGCCTATGATATTTTAAGTGATGCAAATAAAAAAGCCAGATACGACCAGTACGGGCATGCCGGCATGAGTAATTCCGGTGGCGGGGGTGGATATGGAGGAGGATTCAGCGGAGGTGGAATGAACATGGACGATATCTTTGATCAGTTTGGAGATATTTTTGGATTTGGTGGAGGTGGTTCCAGAAGTAGCAGAAGAAGACAGGTAAATCGTGGTAGCAATATCCGTATCAAGGTAAAACTTACACTGGAAGAAATTGCAGAAGGAGCCACGAAAAAAGTGAAGATCAACAAATATGTAGTTTGTGATTCATGCAGTGGAAGTGGTGCAAAAAACAGCACCTCGGTAAAAACATGTAATACCTGCCATGGAAGCGGGCAGGTTGCACAGGTTCAGAATACCATTTTAGGAAGAATGCAAACGGTTACCGCTTGTCCATCATGTGGAGGTGAAGGAACAACGATTGCTGATAAATGCAACAAATGTTTTGGAGATGGTGTGGTTCGTGGTGAAGAAGTGGTGGAAATAAGAATCCCACAGGGGGTAGAACACGATATGCAACTAAGCATGAATGGCAAAGGAAATGCAGGCCCCAGAAAAGGATTGCCAGGTGATTTGCTCATTGTTATCGAAGAAGAAGAACACGAACATTTTAAAAGAGACGGACAGAATATTATTTATGACCTCGCTTTGAATTTTGCGGATGCTGCACTGGGAACACAGGTGGAAATTCCGACATTAGGTGCCAAGGCAAAGATCAAGATAGATCCAGGTACACCTTCGGGAAAAGTATTGCGCTTAAAAGGTAAAGGACTTCCAAGCATCAATTCTTATGGTAAAGGGGATCAACTCATCATTGTAAATGTATTTATTCCACATAAGTTGAGCAGTGACGAAAAAAAGTTGCTTGAACAGCTTCGCAATTCACCCAATTTTAAACCATCTGCGGATAAAAATGACAAGTCATTTTTCGATAAAATGAAGGATATTTTCTCCTAAGTACTTTTTATACCAACTGGTTATATCTTTCTTTTGTTTTTCTTCTGATATCCTCAGGCAGATTTTTATTTTTCAACAACTCTGCAAGCACCTGCGGATTATTTGAACCGGCCAGTCGCTGCATAGATTGCACAGCCATTGCACTATTGGAAGCTACAACTATCTGTACATACATGTCATCGGTATTTACTAATAATTTAAGGATGTCTGCATCCAGATCAAGCCTTTTAGCCAGCGCCAGCGAAACCGAATCAATATCATGACGAATGATCTGTTTCATCACCACATTTGTAATAGAAGGATTGTATGCCAGCGCGATTAATCTTTTGGGCATTCGTTGTTTGGCAAGGGTCATCATTTCTGCCTCCGAAAGATTCGGATTCGTCTCATTCGGAAATTCCAGGGTCATAGTTTTGGCTTCATCCTTGTCGGCAAAGATTTGCTTTACCGAAAACCATTTTTTAAATTCAGGATGTTTCCGCAAAGCATTCACCACATCTCCGTTTTTATCCTTCATCAGTTGTCGGGCAACATTTTCCGATAATGAAGGATTTTGGGCCACGGATTTTCGAACACCAGGATAGAAATGTAGCGCCAAAACTCCAATTCTTTCTGCATCACCCGTTTTTTGAGCCTCTTTTTGAACAACGTCAATATTTGATAAGGCAAAATAGAATGGTTTAATAAATAATTCCGGATGCAACTTTTGCCATATTGCATCCGAAATTACTGTATCCCTTGAGCAAAAATCACAGGTAACGCTGCGGCTATCTCCTTTAACACCGATATCCGCTCCACAACTTATACACGAAACAGAAAAATGTTCCTTAGATAATTGATCCCCGTTAAATCCACTCACAATATAATCAACTCCATGTAAGGGTTGTGCACTTTTAAAAAGGCTTATCCCTTTGCATACAGAACAGGATAATTTTTCCATGCTATCAGGCTTAAACACCAATGGTGATTCACATAATTCGCACGGCAATACATCCTTCTTGATTACTGTTACCGACAACACCGTATCAGTTGAAAGCGCTTTTCCATAATCTACCGCTCTTTCAAGTTGATCAGTTAATGCTGTCTCAAATCTACCTCCTTTATTCCAATCACAGGCAAAAGTTTTTTTGCAATGAGGACAATTATTCGCGGCATTTAAATTTTGAAGTGGAAGGGCCAGGTTACAATCCGGACAATCAACTACGATGGTTACCGCAAAAAAATCGAAATCTTTCATTCATTTATCCAAATTGCTCGACTTTACAGGTTGGGCATGCCTGTTGAAACGCAGCGATCTGATCAGTAAGATAACTCATCGTTTCAAGGGTTTCAAGATTCGAAAAACTATGCAATGGGGTGAGGTCGGTAACTGCAGTATATGCAATATCCAGCTCCTCCATTTGAGTAAGGTTAGCAATGGTTTTTACTTCCTTGATGTTTTCACAATGAAAAAGATTCAGCTTTTTTAAATTCATAAGCCCTGCAATAGGAGTCAAATCACTTATAGCCGTCCTATGCAAATAAAGTTCCTCCAGATCCGTACAATTTTCCAGTCCATCAAGACTGTTTACCAAACTATCGGCGGCATGAATTTCTTTAAGACTTGTGCAGTTACCCAAAGGTTTTAAAGAGGTAACCAAGGTATCCGAAAGCGATATCTCCTCCAGGTTTACTAAAGATGATAGGGGCTCCAGACTGTCTATGAGTTTAAAGCTTCCGCCACCAATTCTCAGATCCCTTAAAGATGTCATTTCAGCCAAAGGGCTCAAGTCTTTTATGGGATTGTCAGAAATATCAAGTTTTTCGAGAGAAGTTAGTTTTTTAAGCGGACTTATATCACTCACCCGGCATTCTGAAATTTCAAGATCCTTAAGGAATTTCAATTCTCCTACCGGAGTTATGTCCTTCACTTTGGCATTATCCGAAATATCTAAATGAGTAAGTTCACGATAGCTTTCCGCCAATTCGTCTTCCTCTTTATCATCGGATAAATAATTATCACTCATAATCTCCTGCCATTCAGGTGTAAGTGTGTAAAGCCACTCTTTAATAGTAAGTTGTTTGTCGGTTAAACGAATCGAACTTTGTTTTGCTGAAGATTTTGTTTCAGAATCGTTATCGCCTGAAACCATTGATTTTAATTTGTCAAATAAACCCATAGTGCTGCATAATTATTGGTTGAGATCGAATATAACGTAATTAATCAAAAGAGGTTTCCCGACATCTTGAATAAAACCATAAGTGTCTGTAAAATAGGTATTTAAATACAAAATGAATAAATTTAGGAATTGGTTTTTATAAATAAAAAAAAGATCGTAGTATAGCATTTCAATTATTAACTCAATCAAATATTATTAGTATGGAAACTACAGCAGAAAAAATCACAAAAGCACACGGAATTTTTAACGCAGATCAGGCTATTACTGCTAAACTTACTACATTTCACACAGCTCAGAATTATGGTGGCTATTGTAACGAGTTTTCGGCTCAGGCAAAATTAAAAGGCATTGAGGTAACCGCTGAAGAAGTGGGTAAGCACTTTGGTTACGACATGCATCCTTCTTTTAAACAACAGGTAAAGGATACAGTAAAAGATGAAGTAAAAGGTGCGGCTAAAGACGAAGCAACTGGTCGCGTTGAAGATGAACTCAGCAATCAGCTGGGGGTCGATGTAAGCGGAGTTGGAGGAGCTGCCGAAGAAGTAGGCGGTTTTTTCAAAAATCTCTTTGGTAAAAAGAAGAAATAATTTTCAGACGAAACGCTTTAGATGTTAGACTTTGGATCTCTAAGGTCTAACATCTTTTTTTGGTGGTTTTTCCCTCGGCGAAGCGACCAACAGGTCTTCTAGCAGCCTGAGTTTGAGTTTTTCCCGAAAAGGATTTGCTTATTAGTCCTATTCCATTAATTTTGTTCACCTCAAAAACCTACAGAACGTATGAATATTCACGAATATCAGGGTAAGGAAATCATTAAGAAATATGGTGTTGCTATTCAGGAAGGTATTATTGCCAATACACCTGATGAAGCTGTTGAAGCGGCTAAGAAACTTACAGCCCAAACCGGTACAAAATGGCATGTGGTAAAAGCACAGGTACATGCAGGTGGTCGAGGAAAAGGCGGTGGAATTAAACTGGCCAAAAGTTTAGATGAAGTAAAAGACTGGTCATCTAAAATTATTGGAATGACTTTGGTAACCAAACAAACCGGTGCTGAAGGGAAAAAAGTAAATAGTGTATTGATCTCTCAGGATGTATTTTATCCGGGGGAATCAGAACCAAAAGAATATTATATGAGTGTATTGCTGAACCGTGCAACGGGTCGCAACATTATCATGTACAGTACAGAAGGTGGAATGGATATCGAAGAAGTGGCAGAAAAAACACCTCATCTTATTTTTAAGGAAGAAATTGATCCGAAAGTAGGATTACAGCAATTCCAGGTTCGCCAGATCGCATTTAATTTAGGTGTTACCGGAGAAGCTTACAAAAGCATGATCAAATTCGTGAATGCACTATACAGCGCATTCGAAGATATTGATGCTTCTATGTTTGAGATCAATCCCGTTTTAAAAACATCCGATAATAAAATCATTGCTGTAGATGCCAAAGTAAATCTTGATGACAATGCATTGTTCCGTCATCTTGATCTGGAAGCATTGCGTGATACCCGTGAAGAAGATCCAACAGAAGTAGAAGCGGCCGAGCATGATCTTAACTATGTAAAGCTGGATGGAAATGTGGGCTGTATGGTAAATGGTGCAGGACTCGCCATGGCCACCATGGATATTATTAAAGTAAGCGGTGGAGAACCTGCCAACTTTTTGGACGTAGGTGGAACCGCTGATGCGAACCGCGTTGAACAAGCATTCCATATTATTTTAAAAGATCCGAATGTAAAAGCCATTCTGGTGAATATTTTCGGAGGTATTGTTCGTTGTGACAGAGTGGCGCAGGGAATTGTAGATGCTTATAAGAATATGGGGAACATTACGGTTCCGATTATTGTTCGCTTACAGGGAACCAATGCTGAAGAAGCTAAAAAAATCATCGATAATTCAGGCTTAAAAGTATTTTCTGCCATTGAATTGCAGGAAGCAGCTGATCTGGTGAAGAAGGTATTGAATTAACGGAAAAAAAGATTATTTAAAAGGGGCTTAAAGCCCCTTTTTTATTTAAACTCCGAAATAGTCCATTACCGTCAGCTTTAGCTGACGGATTAGAACTTAATTCCAGAAAGGGCTTTAGCCCCATCAAATATTTCATCCCTTACTTCGTGACGAATTAAAGGCATTCTGTTTTTAGTACAAAAAACTAGGTGGGTCCATATTCTTATATAACTCATAATTGTAAGTGACAAATTTTATATCAATATTGATAAGCATATAATAGGAAAAATTTGCTTATGGGGCTAAAGCCCTTCCAATATTTATATCCATTCCCGTCAGCTAAAGCAGACGGTAATAGATATAAATCGCTAGAATGACCCCAATACAGATACGGAATCAATAGCCTCTGACCTAGTCGGAGGAAAAAGAAATAAATGACCCCAAACCGGGCTTAACCTTAAGCGGACCGTAAAATGATCAAAAAAGAAGCGGAAAGATTATAATTTCTTCAATGACGCTATGGTAGCGACAGGATCAGAAGAAGAAAACACAAAATTACCCGCTACCAAAACATCCGCACCAATATCAATCAGCTTGCTGGCATTTTCTAGATTTACCCCTCCATCAATTTCTATTAAAGCATCGGAATTTTTTCGAACGATCATTTCCTTCAGCTTATGTGTTTTCATATAGGTGTTCTCAATAAATTTTTGTCCACCATAACCCGGATTCACACTCATGATCAAAACAATATCCACATCGCAAATAATATCTTCCAATAAAGATACCGAAGTATGCGGATTGATCGCAACACCCGCTTTACAACCCAATGCTTTTATTTTCTGTATCGTCCGGTGTAAATGAGGGCAAGCTTCTATGTGTACACTCAGATTTGTTGCACCGTGATTTTTAAATTCTTCAAGGTATTTATCCGGCTCAACAATCATTAAATGCACGTCTAATGGTTTTTTTGCATGTTGTTGCAAACTTTTCATCACCGAAAAGCCGAATGACATATTCGGAACAAATACACCATCCATAATGTCTACATGATACCAGTCACACGAAGAATTATTAAGCATTTCGCAATCACGCTGAAGATTTCCAAAATCCGCAGAGAGAACCGAAGGTGCAATTAAGTGTGACATAAGATGACGCGTAACCTCTTTTATGCGGGAACTTTGATCAGTTCCGCAATTGTTTTTCCAATATCTGCTGGTGAAACCACAACTGTAATTCCACATTCTTTTAAAATTCTCATTTTTGCCGCAGCTGTATCATCGCTACCACCCACAATAGCACCGGCATGTCCCATGCGGCGTCCGGGAGGTGCTGTTTGTCCGGCAATAAAACCTACCACCGGCTTGGTTCCATGTTCTTTGATCCAACGGGCAGCTTCGGCTTCCATACCACCACCAATTTCACCGATCATTACAATACCATCAGTATCCGGATCATTCATAAATAATTCAACGGCTTCTTTGGTAGAGGTTCCGATGATAGGATCTCCACCAATACCAATGGCAGAAGAAATACCTAATCCTGCTTTCACCACCTGATCAGCTGCCTCGTAAGTAAGCGTTCCTGATTTAGAAACGATCCCAATCCTTCCTTTTTTGAAAACAAAACCGGGCATAATACCCACCTTTGCTTCATCTGCTGTAATAACACCCGGACAATTCGGTCCGATCAAACGGCATGGTCTGGATTTTACATATTCTTTTACCTGGATCATATCCTTGGTAGGAATTCCTTCGGTAATACAAACAATTACTTTAATACCTGCATCAGCGGCTTCCATAATTCCGTCAGCGGCAAACGCAGGTGGAACAAATATGATAGATACATCCGCACCGGTAGCTTTTACGGCTTGCTCAACTGTATTAAAAACGGGTTTGTTTAAATGGGTCTGTCCACCTTTTCCAGGAGTAACGCCACCAACCACATTGGTTCCATAGGCAATCATTTGTTCATCATGGAAGGTTCCTTCTTTACCGGTGAATCCCTGTACAATGATCTTCGAATTTTTATTGACTAATACACTCATGGTTATTGTTTAATGAGGGACGAAAATAAGCGGAATCGGATAAATATGCAATTAAAGATTCGATTCAAACCAAAAAAAAAGGCCGGTAACCCGGCCTTTAGAAGTCTATTTTAATTCCCTGTTGTCCAGAGGTGCATGATCTGAATACTTTCCGTCACCCAATTTATATTTTCCGGCATTCGGTCCGGCAGGAATAATTTCACCTATGCCAACCATGTCCTCAGGATTGTATTTATAAACGATATGATCCGGAGGCCAGAAAAACATCTTACTTAAATCAGGTTGATTTTGTGCCTTTGCATTCACAGGTTCCATATCTCTCTTTAAATAAGCCGGACCAGGACCTTGTGGGAACCTGCCTTCACCATAATTCGTTTTAGGCTTCAAAATAATCTGATAATCTAATTTACCGCTGTTAGTTCCACCATTTAATTCAACCAGATCGAATCCAGTTGGTGTTTGATTCATAATGGTAACACCGTTAAAGTATAACATATTAACTGGGGTACAGAAAACACGGATCGGGTTATTTTCATCAACAAATACGATATCAGCTAAAATTGGATCCAGATCCACATGCGCCTTACCATTTACCAATGTTA
>JANWKQ010000198.1 GCA_025451295.1 Flavobacteriales bacterium
CCTCCACTTTACTCCACGGCCCGTGGCCGGGACAGCTGGGCTCAGGCATAGGCCGTGAGGTTACCGGTACAGGAGGAGATTAAAATTAACTACCTTTATTCCAATGAATTTTCGCGATTCCAATATAGCCACAGAGCTGAGCTTCAAAACCAGCCGCAGTGGTGGCAGTGGTGGCCAGAATGTCAACAAGCTTTCAACCAAAGTAGAATTGAATTTTGATATTGCCGCATCGTTGATCTTAACGGATGAGCAAAAAAATGTTCTGCTGGAAAAGCTAGGCTCGAGATTAACCAAAGAAGGAATGCTCCAGATCGTTTCTCAAACTGAACGAACCCAATTGGGTAATAAAAAAGCTGCACTGGATAAATTCTACAAGATCATCTCACAGGCCTTTATAAAGCCTAAAAAACGAAAACCCACCAAACCATCCAAATCATCAAAAGAAAAAAGACTTTTCACGAAAAAGAGAAATGCAGAGATCAAGAAAATGAGAAGGAAGGGAATGGAATAATCCTAAAAATAGGGTTTCCCCATTTCAAAATATCCATCCTTCCAGATGAGATCAATTTTATCTCCCCTCAATAAGTTTTTCTTTTCCAATTCGGGGTCAGGATTTTCTCCTCTATATGCAGGCCCGTATAAAATAGTAATATTCACTCCTTTTTGAGGAAGGGTCATATAATATTCATCCGCCAGATCTCTGATCTCTTCAATCTTGGTGCCATCCTTAAAAAAGAAAAGTGCATTAAACGATTCCATTACGTCAGGAGTAAAAAGCGTTAACTGACCATTTTTTTCCTTAAAAAAACTAACCCGGCCCCGGCAGTTTCCATTTTTGATCCCCACTATTTTATAGCCTTCTGTTCCATCCGTTTCCTTGTAGGTCCAATAACACATTTCAAAAGCACATTGCGTCGAAGAGTAGGTGCATAGATATCCATTTTTCTCATCGATAAGGCTCCCAAATTTATCTCCATTTTTGTAATTTTCTTTCATTAGGTCAATGTCGGATTTTCTTGTTTCCAGATCCCACCCCATACAATATTCCGCAGGAAGCAAATAAAACAGCTTTTCTAATACCCCTTGAGAAAACAAAACAGGGGTTATAAACGAAAGGCATGCCATACAAATCAGTTTTTTCATAATAAAACTATTAATTGTAACTAATCTAATAGTTTTCTATATTTATACGGAGAAAAATGGGCAAACACTCTTAATCTTTGAGTGTAAGGGCCAAAAAATCATATGAAAAATAAGCTGCTGATCCTTTTATTTATCCTTATTGGCTCTGCAGTTTGTGCACAATCTGTACAAATCATTCCCCAACCCAAAGAAGTTAAGCTATTAAGATCAGATCCGTTTATCCTCACCCGTGAAACACCTTTCTTTTTTATAAGCGGCCGGGTAATGGCTAATGTGATCGAATTTAATTCGTTCCTGAAAACCACCTATAATATCGAATTATCCTGGACTACCGAAATGCTGGATTCCAATCAAAAAGTTATTTTTCTACATCTCACCAAAGATTCTAGTATTACAAATGCAGAAGGATATAAGATCAAGGTTTGCCCTGAGTATGTAAAAATTACGGCCACTACCAGAACAGGTATGTTCTATGGACTCGTTTCAGTTTTACAGATGATGAAACCAAATGATAGTCATTCATTCTCTGTTCCCGCCTGTGAAATAAAAGATGAACCCCGCTTTGCATGGAGAGGTATGCACCTGGATGTATGCCGGCATTTTTTCGGAAAGGAGTTCATCAAAAAATATATTGATCTGCTGGCGCTGCATAAAATGAATGTATTTCACTGGCATTTAACCGAAGACCAGGGATGGAGGATCGAGATCAAAAAATATCCGAAGCTTACACAAATTGGTGCATGGAGAAATGGAAGCATGGTGGGGAAATATAGTGACCACAACATCGATACGATCCGGTATGGTGGGTATTATACCCAAGATGATATTCGTGAAATTGTAAAATATGCGTCTGCCCGACATATTACCATTGTGCCTGAAATAGAAATGCCGGGTCATGCATTGGCCGCCCTTGCTTCCTATCCGGAATTCTCCTGTACTGGTGGGCCTTTTGAAGTAGCCAAAGAATGGGGCGTGTTTGATGATGTATATTGTGCCGGAAATGAAAGTACCTTTAAGTTCATAGAAGATATTCTTAGCGAAGTTTGTGCATTGTTCCCTGGAAAATATATTCATATCGGCGGAGATGAATGTCCCAAAGAAAGATGGAAAACCTGCCCAAAATGTCAGCAAAGAATTCAAGATGAAGGTTTGAAAGACGAACATGAACTGCAAAGTTATTTTATCCGTCGCATAGAAAAATTTCTGAATGGAAAAGGCAAGCAGGTGATCGGCTGGGATGAAATTCTCGAAGGTGGTTTGGCACCGAACGCGGCGGTGATGAGCTGGCGAGGTGAGGAGGGTGGAATTGCAGCAGCCAATCAACAACACAATGTAGTAATGAGTCCGGGGACACATTGTTATTTTGATCATTATCAGGGTGAACCGGATCTGGAGCCGATTGCGATCGGTGGATATACAACCCTTGAAAAAGTATATAGTTATGACCCTGTTCCTGCCGAGTTAAATGATTCGCTGGCACATTATATTATGGGTGCACAGGGAAATGTATGGACAGAATATATTCTTGATGAAAAACATGTGGAGTATATGGCATTCCCCAGAATGTGTGCATTGGCAGAAGTATTGTGGACGCCAAAGGAGAAAAAAAACCAGGATGATTTTATTGGCAGATTGATCCAACATTTTAATCTACTGAATCAGTACAAGGTGAATTATGCCAAATCGATCTACCAAGTGCATATGACAACCTTACCCATGGAAAATGGTATTATCGTCCAATTCGAGCGGCTAAAAGGATTAGGAGAAATCGAATATCATTTTCTCGACCTGAATGGCAATCCATATCCTTTTATGTTGAACGGACAAGTTGAAAATGACCGGATCAGCTTTGATCCCGATCTGGGAGGCAACAACAATACATTCCTAATGAATTTTCATGGTACGGTAGTTGCAAGGACGATGAACTTTGATATTTATACAAAACAAAATATTTATACAAGTAAAGCCAGTTCGAAAATTATTACGTTTGCCTCACCTCCAAATAAGCATTACAATACACAACCGGGATTTACATTGGTAAATGGTATTAAAGGAGTCGTTCCACGAAGGAACGATCAATGGAATGCATGGAGTGGAGAGGATGTAACGATGACTATTGACTTACTAACGGAGAACGAGATCCATCAGGTAGAGATTGGTTATTTGCAGCATCTTGTGCACTGGATCTATTTACCCAAAGAAATTACGATCTCAGTTTCGAAAAATGGTAAAAAATATAAGACGATTAAAACGATAACGAATCAAACAATTCTGGAAAATCCACGTCAGCTGTTGACTGTTTTTGAAAAACCCTTGAAGAAAATACGTTATGTAAGAATTATAGCTAAGAATCCGGGCAAGATACCAGATGGGAATCAAGGTGCCGGGGAAGATAGCTGGTTGTTCTTTGATGAGATATTGATTGATTAATGGTTCGACCCCTTGATAAACTCGGGGTAAACTGAACTTACCATATACGGGAAAAATATGATACTAGAAGTTGCTTGTTTTAATGTAAAGTCAGCGATGATTGCCGCTGAGGCTGGAGCCGGACGAATTGAATTCTGTGCTGACTATGCATCCGGAGGAATTACTCCTGTTTACGAAGATTTTGTAGAGATCCGGAAAAAGATCAAAGTCCCCATTTTTGTGATGCTACATCCAAAAGCGGGCCCTTATACTTATAACCAGCGATTTTTTGATATCGTCAAAAATTCCATTTCCACTTTTAAAAAAGCGGGGGTTGATGGATTTGTTTTCGCCAGTATGTATAGCCGCGATGGGATCAATGTGGTACAAAACCGGGAGCTGGTGCAACTGGCAGCCCCACTCCCCTGCACCTTTCACAGGGCTTTTGACGCGATCGAAAACAAGGATGATGCGATGCAATCCATTTTAAAATGTGGATTTCAACGCGTCTTAACTTCCGGAAAAACCGGGAAAGCGATTGACAATATTGATCTGTTAGAAGATCTTCAAAAAAAATATAAAGACCAGATCACCATTATGCCGGGTGGTGGGATACGAAGTACGAATTTACAATCGTTTATAGAAGCAGGATTATTTCCTGAGGTGCATTCAGCCGGGATTTTGAGTGGAGAAACCGCAGATAAAACTGAAATTTCGAAAATGGCAGACATGTTGAAATGAAAAAGGGATTTTTTCTTTTTATTTTCTTTTTATCCTTTGCTCTAAATGGCAATGCACAAATATTTCCGATAATTGAAAAAGAGATCACGGATTGGGAATTCCGGATGGTTGGTGATTCTGTTTGGAAACCGGCAAAAGTCCCCGGAACCATCATTGATAATTTTGTGGACTTATCCGATCTATCGAATCCCTTACATCCTTATTATGGAGATAATGAAAAATTATATCAATGGATTGGTGAAAAGGATTGGGAGTTTAGAAGTTTTATTGACATTCCTATTGTTCATTACGAATATCTTGAAGGCCATTCAACTATGGAATTTGAATGTCTCGATCTTTTCGCGGATGTATACCTCAATGGAAAGAAATGGCATCACGAAAATGCATTTTATCCGTTGATTTGCACCAATGTACCTCTTGATATTGAAGATTTATCCCTCGCCGCCAAAATTGAAGTGAAAGTTGTTTTTCATTCCACATTGAATACAATAAGACAACTGGCCCTATCAGACTCTTTAAAATTTCCTGGTGGAGAAAGGGTATATGCCCGAAAGCCTCAATATGAATTTGGATGGGATTGGGGCCCTAAGTTTATTAACATGGGGATAAGAAAACCGGTAAAAGTGAAAATGTATCATGCCAATTTTCTGGAAATGTCAACGGAGCTTAAAGCACTAACCTTAAGTGAAAACCTCGCCAACTTAACTTTTGATGTATCATTCAATACCGCGATCACATATTTTGAATTCCATTCCGTTGTTAAACTGGGAAACAAGGCAGTTTATAGATCCACTGAAACGATCATACCTGATATTTATAGGAAAGCAACTGTTCGGGTGGGAATAAATGATCCCATACTTTGGTGGCCAAACGGAATGGGTAAAAGTGAATTCTATACTTTTGAATTCTGGATAACAGAGGTTGGTAAGACCGAAATTCTGGATAAAGAAACATTTGAGATTCCTCTATGCGATATTCAATTAATACAGGAGGAGGATAAAAGCGGAACTACTTTTTATTTTAAAGTAAACGGACAATCCGTTTTTGCCAAAGGCGCAAATTATGTACCGGATGATAGTTTTCATCCAGGGAAAAATTCGGTGACGATTGTTGATATGGCTGCCGATGCCAATATGAATATGATCCGTGTTTGGGGTGGAGGTACTTATCCGGATGATGATTTTTATGAACAATGTATGAAAAGGGGAATCATGGTTTGGCAGGATTTCATGTTTGCCTGTGCTATGTATCCCGGAAATGAAACATCTGTTAATAGTTATGCCGAAGAAAGCTATTATCAATCAAGGCGTCTCAATAAATTTAAGAATATTGCCGTTTGGTGTGGGAACAACGAAAATGAGGAAGGGTGGTATAACTGGGGTTGGCAAAAAGAATTAAAAATGTCTGCAAAGGATTCAGCAGATATCTGGGTTCAAAATGAATCCGTCTTTCATTCATTATTCCCAACGGTGCTCAACGGAGATTATCATAACAGGACCCAACATGCCGATTATATTCCCAGCTCACCTAAACATGGATGGGGAAGAAAAGAAAGTATGACGGATGGAGATTCTCATTATTGGGGGGTCTGGTGGGGATTGGAACCCATTGAAAAATTCAATGAAAAAGTTCCACAATTTATGAGTGAATTTGGTATGCAGGCAATGCCGGATCTCAACACCTTAAAAAAAGTAATTCCTGATTCGGCGATGAATTTTAATTCTCCAAAATTTAAAAATCATCAGAAACATCTAACGGGCTTTCAAACTTTGGATCATTATTTAAAAGAATATTTCAGCGTTCCAGAGAATATAGAAGACTATGCATATGCTACCCAGTTGCTGCAGGCATATACATTAACAATCGCCATTGAAGCCCAACGCAGAGCTATGCCTTCTTGTATGGGCAGTTTGATATGGCAATTGAATGATTGCTGGCCCGTAACCTCCTGGAGCCTGATGGATTATGAACTGAGACCAAAAATCGCCTATTCTGAGGTTAGCGAAGCCTTTAAGCCAACGATTATTTCTGTACAGGAAGAAAAAAATAATTATGATATATATATAGTGAACGAAGATACCACCATGCAGGCTGACCTAGTTGTTCAGGTATTTGATTTTTATGGAAAACCTAAGTTCTTTAAACGTATAAAGGTACATCCCAAAGCAAAATCATCAGCTATCTATTTCCGCATTCCGAAAAAGAAAATTGAGAAAATGGATCCAACTTCCGTTTATATGAATATATTGTTATACAGACAGAATCCGGACAAGAACTACTCATCTCTTGTTATAGTGGATGGCAAGGATTTTTACTTTGTAAAACCTAACCAACTTCATTTACCATCTCCTGATTTTCAAATCGCAAGGGATAGCCTGGGAATTTATTCCTTCACCAGTAAAACGCATTGCCCTTATGTATTGATTCCCGGAGAAAACGGCGAAGAGAACAATTTTGCAGGCACCCTGGGGCCACATAATTCTATGTATTATGGAAGCAGTGAAAATGGAATAAAATGGTTGGATGACCTTATTTTGGATAAGTCGAGGATCAAATGTCTCAACACTCTCCTCAAAAAATAATTTAGTTTTTTATTTGCACCATTGAATTAAGGATCTTGTCGATCATTTTTTCACTGAAGTGCAATACGTCAGGGTCCGCCCAGAAATAAACAATAAGTCCATACCTTGGCCCAGTTACTTTGAACCTCCATACTTCGGCATTGAGTGTTTCCATTTCATAATCTGCGGGGTTATTCTTTTCCCATTTGGAAACCGTTTTCTCGAAGGTGATTTTTTTGGTTTTATAAGAAGTAGTTGAAGCACCCGAAACAAAATGATAATCCCATATATATTCCCGGATTACCAGATCGGATTCAGCATCGAATGGATAAATGACCATCCCCAGGGTTCTTTCGTACGCAAAATTAATCGTCCCGGCACAATCACAAACGGAACTTCCTCCGGCATTCCAATAGTCGAATCCCCCACCAAAACCATCCACTTCCCAAAAAGTAGGAAGTTTATACGTTACATTAAAGTCAGATTGATCGATCTTTCTCATAACCTGAGAAAAACCGGATGAAAAAAGACAACAGGTGATAACGGATGCAATGATCTTCATAGAAAAGCTTTGTTCGATTATACGTCCGCCCAGCGATAAATGAGGATTAAATGAGGACAATTACCTATAAATAAGTAGATGCTGCCCCCTTGGTCCAAGCGGCAGCTGGCTTTACGGGCAGTTGAGCAAACCCATGCCGCTACCACAGCGGAGGATAGGAAATGGCACAAAAAATAAAAATTTCATTACTTTAGTGACATGAAAAAATGGGGATTCTTTTTCTTCTTGCTAACCACATTTAAGTTTGCCTATTCACAGGAACTTGAAAAAGTAACACGGGTACCAATCGACTCGATCAAAAATGTGGATGTCATCGTTTTTGGTTCATGTAATCATCAGGGCCTGGCACAGGAAATGTGGTTGAACATGATGGAATATAAACCGGATGTATTTGTGTTTTTAGGTGATGCTGTGTATGGAGATTGTAAAAGTGCCAATTGTGTAGTGAAAACTTATAACAAGCAATTAAAGAAACCATATTTCACGGAATTCCTCGAAAAGATCCCCATGATAGGTACCTGGGATGACCATGAATATGGAACCAATAATTCGGGAATAGAAAATCCGATCAAAAAAGAAAGTCAACGATATTTTCTCGATTTTATTGGTGAGCCGGCTAACTCCGCACGTCGTCAACAGGAGGGGATCTATATCTCCTATACATTTGGACAGGAAGGCCAGAAGGTAAAATTTATTCTACTCGATGAAAGATATTTCAGGGATAAACCTGGAGAAAACGGAGATATGCTGGGCGAAGTACAATGGGCCTGGTTTGAAAAAGAACTGAACAATTCGCATGCACAAATCAATATTATCGGCAGTAGTTCTCAATTCTTAAGTACCAAAACAACCTGCGATCGGTGGGAGCAATATCCTAAATCGCAAAAGAGAATGTATGAGGTAATAAGAAAATCAAAAAAACCAGGTGTTATTTTCATTAGTGGTGACATCCACTGTGCCGAAATGATGATGTATAATACCGCAGACCTGAATTATCCTTTATACGAGTTCACGAGCAGCGGTCTGAGTCATGCTCACCAAAGCGCCAAGATCAACAGCAATAAATTTAAGATCCAAAAACCCTTTTGTGGCCTCAACTACGGAATGATCACCATTAATTGGACCACCCCCATCTCTTTGAAAATTGAGATCAAAGACATTCAGAATTTTACAGTGCAGGAACAAACGCTCTACCTGGAAGATCTAAAAGCAAAATAAGTA
>JANWKQ010000199.1 GCA_025451295.1 Flavobacteriales bacterium
TAGTTCCATATAACGCCCGGGTGAATCTTCTTTCTCCATTTACAATTACAATATCATTTCCTTCGGGATGATAGCGAAGGGTACGTTCTATTCCGTGCCATAGATTTTTAGTGCCGGTGGATTGTGCAGAAGATCCCAGGTTCAAAAAAATAATCAATAAAAACGGTAAGAATTGTTTCAACATAATCATCCCTGTAAAAACATTTATTGCCTCGCGACAGCTATTCTTCATTTATTTTTCGTCAACATTTCATATTCAATACAAGCTTGTATAAAAGGGCCGATGGCTTTTAAATCATCGTCACGTTTGGGTTCATTTACATAATAATCATAACTGCCATCGCGGTAAGGCACTCCTCCAAGGCCGGCCCCGGCCACTGCTTTCATATAATGTACCGCGCCTGACTGATCTACTTCTACAAAAGTTTTGATTAATCCATTATACCCTTTCGTAATTGCGGGCAAATAGGACTTAGGCAACCAGCCTTTACGAACCGCTTTAGCTAATGCATAAACAAACATGGCAGAACCGGAAGATTCCAGGTAATTCAATTCTTTTCCCGCTTTATCGGTAACCTGCCACCACACTCCTTCATTTTTATCCTGAAATTTTATCAGCGCTGTTGACAGTCTATTTAATATGGCAATTAATTCTGAACGACGTTTATTATCAGCAGGAATATAATCCAACACATCTACGAGTCCCATCATGTACCATCCCATTGCTCGACTCCAGAATTCAGGTGATCGTCCTGTGACCGGATTAGCCCATTTTTGCAAACGACTTTCATCCCAGCCATGATATAATAATCCTGTTTTACCATCTCGACTGTATTTTTCCATCCACCCAAATTGATTGACGACATCCTCAAATCTTTTGGGATCTTTAAACATCAATGCGTATTCGGCGGCGAATGGTTGACCCATATATAAGCCATCGAGCCACATTTGCGTGGGGTACTTTAATTTATGCCAGTAGCCGCCGACTTTATTCCGGGGTTGCCAGGCTATTTGCTGGTATAATATAGTGGCCGCTTTTTTATATTTTTCATCTTTAGTCCGTTGATAGAGATGCAATAGTTGACGCCCAGTTGGGATATTATCAATATTGTATTCCTCCATTGAATACGTACGAATCTCACCCTCATTGGTAATAAAATGATCAATAATTCTCTGTGTATAGTTATAATATTTTTGATCGCCGGTGACTTCTGCTAATTTTTCAAAGCCTTGCAGTACAACACCCATTTCATAGTTCCAATTAGCCGGTCTGCTTTTTTGAGCATCTTCAACGCTTTGTCCGGGTTGGATTTGATTATCCTGCTCGAGATGACTGGCATATTTCTTTACCACCATCGAATCTTTATATTCGTTCATGATGGTTTCCGCCAGTTTAATCGCATAATTGGTTTGTGCTTCGAGTTCAGATATGATAAGCGCCGATACAAAAACCAATAAAATTATCTTCTTCATTTTTTAAGAATTAAGTGATCAATTCAAAAAGATCAAAATACATCGTCAACAACTGGTCGGCTATATTGTTCCTTGCTATTCGTTGTTTTTGGTAATCCAAAATAAAAATAGAGGGTACGCTTTTTATTGCCAGTGACATGATTCAATTCGCTTTGCGGCCCATACACTCTCGTGTTTGTAGTTAAACCGGTTGCGAGTTTACTCCCTATTGGAGGAATACAATCTAAAAAAGAAATAGATCCTGATGGTAATTCAGGATGCGATTTTACTGCCGCACTCAGTGCATAAAAATCAAACAGACGAATGAATAATCCATTGTCTTTACTAGCGATATATAATTTTCCTTCAACAGTGCTCAACTCCATCCAGGTTATTTCTCCATAATAACCTTTGAATTCTGGATAGATAGTCGGCGCATAACCCGTATGCGTGTTGTTATAAATATTCTGCCATACGTTTACTGGCGTTCCAGCCAATCGGTTCTTCCATTGTCGAGATGGCCCTTTCCCCAACCAACGAGCACCTAATACATAATTCTCAGGATAATTGAAGCTAATGCCCGCGAACGGATAATCGCCTTCAATAGCATATTCATATTCGAAAGTTGTCCAACCACTGGAGTTAATTGACCAACGTGCATATTTCAGATCACCGCTATAACTAAACTCAACTATCATATTATTTCCCTCTGAGTAAATTTTACTTCCAGTAAGTGTTGAGTTCCCGCTTACCAATACCGGGCCATTGTTAAAGGAAAGTGTATAATCATTGGAGACATTCCTTGTTGTAAGCAATTTACCTGTGCGTTTGTCCAAAACCACCGTCACTTCTCCTCCCGTGATGGCATATGTACTGTCCGTTTCCTTACTGAACGTTGAATCGGATTTAGTATTCAGAAGCTCTTGTACCTGAGTTTGCTTGCTTTTGATTTCGGTTGTCCATTTATATATCTCTTTCCCGAAAGGATCCCTTGCAACGATAACCAGGGCATCGTATGATTTATAATCGTTGGGCAATGCCAACTCCAGGATTCCTTTTTTGGTGGGAGCAATATCCGGTGCCTTTATTGTTCCTTTTTGTTTTACCAGGTAACCATCGAAACGATCGAAGGGCTTCCGGAAATTGACCAATGCCCAATAGAATGTACATTGATTGCTGTTGGTGAAATGAAAACGATTATCCAATTCGATCTTCCCATTAAAATTATCCGGCAATTGCGATGGCATGTTTAAGCGGATTGAAGAAAATATTTCTCTCAACGCGTAAAAGCTTCCTTCCTTTTCACGGTGAGGACCTAATATTCCATCATTTGCATTCAGTCCGTTTGCGTCTAATACATTATTTAAATCGGTTCGAACCACGGCTTCATCTACCATTGCCCAGATAAAACCACCAGCCGATTTCTGAGAATTCCAATGCAGGTTCCAGAAATCTTCCATAGCAGCGCCTCCTCCTCCATCATCCTGCGCGTGCAAGAATTCAGTAGGCATATAGATCAACGAATCATTCAATATCTTTTGTGTACTATAATAATCCTCATAATGATTACAATCAATACCATTGAAGTGATTGCCCGGGCGATGATGCGGATGTAAAACGGGCCTTTGTTGAAAATCCCATTTTTCAAAATCATCATCCAACTCCTTATTAGTTCCACCTTCATTACCGTTATTCCAGAAAATGACGGACGGATGGTTCAGATCTCTTAACACCAATTCCTTTACTAATGGTTCACCAGCTTTTGATGAATAGAATTTCTGCCATCCTGCTAATTCATTCAATACATAAATTCCCAGCGAATCGCAGAGTTGTAAAAAATATTTATCGGGAGGATAATGACTGCATCGAACCGCGTTCATGTTCATTTCTTTCAACAACAAAGCATCCAACATTTCTTGTTCCTTAGTTAATGACCTGGCAGTTTCGGGCCAGAAACAATGTCGGTTCACTCCTTTGAATTTAACCTGTACCCCATTAATATAAACACCCATTCCCCTACGGATCTCAATGGTTCGAAACCCAAATTTCTCATTGAGTTCATATAATTTTTTACCGGTCGCATCTTGCAAAACGACTTGTACATTATAAAGTACCGGTGTTTCCGATGTCCATGATTTAATTGATTGTGCCTGAAGATTGACTATACTATTTTCATCGCTTTTAGAAACGGGAGTTCTTACATATCCAACTATATTTTTATTGGCATCAGTAAGAGTAGTAATAATAGAAGTATTTTGGGTAAGTCCTTTTGTCCAAACCTGCATAGAGAATTTTCCATCCGCTTTCGCATCGATTCCAACATAATCGATAAACTGAGCAGGCGTTGCCTCTAAATATACAGGTCGGAAAATCCCACCGAACACCCAGTAATCGGCTAACCGTTCCGCATTATTCACACTGGCATCGGCACTCATTTTACTAACTGTTATTTCGATGTTGTTAGGACGATCAAAGTATAACAATGAAGTTATATCGTACTTAAAGCGATAGAATGCTCCCTGGTGAATAGCTCCGGCAACTTTTCCATTTATCTTCACTTCCGTATCCGTCATGCTACCTTCAAAGACAATATTTATTTTTTTTCCTTTCCATGAAGGCGATACTTTAAAATTGTATTTGTATATCCCCTGCTCATCATAAAAACGCGCATTCTTTCCATTGGTTTTATAATCGCGGCCATAATTATAGTTGCCGAAACCTTGTTGTTCCCAACACGAAGGCACAGCTATCTTTTTCCATTCGCCACTGTTCCGACCGGCCGTGCAAAAGAAATCCCATTGAACCGTATGTGCCGCATCCGTACCAGATAAATACTGAATTTGCTTTGATTGAGCAAAGAGATTGTGGAAAAGGCTTAATGTAAAAAATACAAACAAACTACTCAGTCGTTTCATGTTGTTTATTAAGGGTGCTTCAGTTTAACTGTCAGTTTCGCATCGCGATCACAATTAATTATACCGTCATCATATTTTAACTCCGCTAACTGTATCACGCTCCTCTTATCATCAAAACTGTTTCTTTTTGCAGGCTCATCTTTCCTTCGCCCGGGATGGGTGAAATAATAAACAAAAGCTCTGTTATTATTCACAATCACTTCGCAATGTCCTCCGATAGCCTGGTCATCTACCCCTTTGCCCGGATTCTCTAATATTCTTCCTTCCTGTTTTTTCCAATTCAGCAAATCATCTGATGAATAGATCTCCATTCCTTTCCACACATCCACGATCATCCAGTATTTGTTTTTCCAATGGAAGACTTTTGGTCCCTCACCTCTAGCTGCAATTGCCTTTCCCATATCTGTCCATTCATGCAGATCCTTACTATCAGCATAATAAATACTTTTCCCATCTTTTTCATTATTATACCACATGCGCCAGGATCCGTCGGGAAGTTTAAAAACAGAGGCGTCAATTACTTTTTCGTTAACCAGTTCAAGGGTTGATTCATATTCCCAATCGATAAGATTAATGCTGCTGAGATGAACAATGGTGCGAGGATGGTTCCAATCGGTAAAAATGCCTGGTACATAAGTAAGATACATATGATAGATTCCTTTGTTCTCTATAATATCCGGTGCCCAAAAAGTATATCCTGTATCTGGACGATAGTCTATATTGAGCGTATCGACATATTTCCAGTTGCTACCATCAGTTGATTCCGCATAACCAATCTTTGTTCCATGTACCCAGGCTACGCCACTACTATCGTCCAGAGTAGCACGGCGATTGGTATAAAACATCCACCATTTTTTTACCTTTTTATTATATACAATTACCGGATCGGCTGCACCATGGTAAATCGGATCGTCATACAATGGCTTTGGTGCCGTTTTCTCCTGAGCATGAAGAGATGCAGATGTAAACAATATTATCAATAACAATATTCTGCTCATTTATTAATTAATTGAACTTGCTTATTACTTAATATAATACAAAGGAGTTATACTCACCGGACCTAATAAACCCGAGGGTTGTGGTTGCCATTGGGCTGTAGAAAACAAACCATCTTTGCCCCTGTTCTCCGCCAATCTTGCCGGCATGTTTATATTATAGAATTTTTTCCATGGAATTCCTTTCTTTTCTAAATCAATGATCCGGTTCGCCATACCATTGGTTACGATTATCCGTAACACATTATTCTCTTTTAGTAGTTCCGAAGGGATAGTAACCGAATAAACGGGCCCCAATAAAGTCGCTATTTTTTTTTCATTTAGGTAGATGGTTGCTGACTCTTTTACTCTTCCCAGATCAAGTTCCCAGGCTTCCGCTGTTTCCTTTGGCTTTTGGAATTCAATCCGGTATTCCGCGGATCCCGAAAATTCTTTCCCACCTTCAATAGGTAAATCGGTCCATGATCTAAGACCAGGATATGAACCTTCCGCAGGTAAGGCAGGTCCTCCCGATATAAACTTAACGTTCCATGTTCCAGTTATTTCGATGTACTTACCGATCTCTTCAGTATAAGGAAATTTGTTCCCCGTAAACTTTGATGAACCTGTTTGAATCACGCAGGATTCGCCGGGAGATAGTTGTAAAAATAGTTCCAGCTCATTATTCGCCCCTATTCTTGTTTTAGCAAGTCCACTGCGTTTAAACATAGGATCAAATAATATCGCCTGGCTTGCTTTTGTATCCAATTGGATCCAATCATTCAGCCAATCATTGCCTTCGTTCGAAATAAAATAATACTGGCCATTGGTTATTTTCCGGCGGATAAACCCTAATTTCTTTTTCGCCAAAAACGTCTCGCATTTTACTCCAACCCTTGTGAGTAGATTATTTAATTCTTTCCCAGTCCAAACAAAACCTTTGCCTTGTACCGCATTTTGTACTCCTGGTTCCGAAGTTGAATTGAACGTCAATTTAGAGATCAGCCCATCGAACTGTTTTTGAGAGTTTTCAATATCTGACAAGCCAGGAACTGTTGAAGGAAGAGATTGATGAAATACGATGGATGCACCTGCATTAGCCAATGCCAATAATTTCTTCAGTGTTGATAAGGGAAGATATTTCACTCCACTCAGGACGATCGTTTGGTAATCGCCACCGGGCGCTTTTATTTTTCCATTTACAAATTGTAATTGCTGAATCTGTTTATCGCTCACCAGGTCCCAACTATAACCTAGCCGTATCATTTGCTCGGCTGATTCTTTAAACGGTGTTTCATCGAATCCTTCCATTCCATCGTAATGATGAAGAAGGCCACCTCGTGCTGGTAAATTATTTCTATCGGCAAAAGGAAAATACAATAACACATCGTTATCTGGTTTACCGGCCTGTAAAAAACTCTGGCAAGTCGCGGCGTATGCATTTAATGCATCGAAATCTTTCCAGAAGGGATTGGCTTGTGTGAAATGCACGGCTGCATAAAACAACCAACCTGGCCAGGGATCGTTTTGTGGTGAGTAATTAGTTCCATGATAAAAGATATGATTCACACCTCCCAGGAAATATTTGTCCAATATTTGTTTTACATCACCGAGGGTGGAAAGAAAATGCTCATTCAGCCAGGTAGCAGCTTCAGCCGATGCTAACGGTTTTCCCATTACATGCGCTGCAGACGTCGCAAATTTAAAGCGGGTAAGATTGGTTCCTTCTGTTTCGGGAATATCGATAGCCGAATAGAGATCCAGAATATTAGCAGGTGATCCGTGACTCTGATTACGGATCAATTTGCCTTTTGCTTTCGCCCATTGATGCCAGGGTTGTGTAAATTTTTCCAGCAATAAGTCTGAAATGGTTTGACGGTAATCATACAAAACTCGTTGGTGCTTTTCCGATTTATCAGCTTCAATCAATGCGGGTAATTCTTTTTTCAAATCATATCCTCTTCTCAATTTAAATTCCTGGAAAAAAGCAGGTGTCCAGTTACTTTGTCCCCTCGCATCATCCACTTCATAACTATCATTAAAAAAACTTCTCAGGGAAGAAATATCTTTTCCAGCGAATGCCTTATCAAATTTTGATAAATAATTTTTTAATGCCTTTTGGTTAAAATGATCAATGGTGTTTCCTTCTCCACCGGGAGCAGCTCTTTCCACCATCTTTCCATGTAAGCCTTCGAATAGCGCGATCAATTTCCAATTACCGGGAGGAGCTGTCCAGTTGAGTTTACCTTTAATTACCTGGGACGTCAATTCAATAGATTTTCCATTTTCGTCATAAGCCATCAGTAATTTTAATGGTAATGGCACATCAAATCTCACCTGGTCCAATGCCATCTCCTGCAAATTTTTATTGGCTGATACCGGAAATAAAACCTGGTTAATTCTTAGTGGCTTGCCATTTGCTGTACGAACAAAACTTTCTTGCCTGTATTGAATAGTGTCTTTCAATGTTTCTCCCCCCGCTAATGAAAATTGTCTCCATACAATATATTTACAAGCATCAGCTTCCGTGACCCAGGGTCCGCCAAATGGCCAGCCAGTTCCGGTGGCCATATCAATACCCATATTTAATTTCTTCCCTTCGCTCAATACATGCGATAACATATTCACCCATTGCGGCGAAAGAAAATCAATAACCTTTGATTCGGTTCCTTTCACCCCATAAATAGGAGTTATTTCCAATCCACCTAATCCTGCCTGCTGATAAGATTTCATCAAAGAGGAAAGATTGGCTTTATCGACGGCACTACCCTCCCACCACCACCTTGTCCACGGTTTTGTTTGTCGGGTTATGGCTGGCCACTTTATTTGAGCATCTGCTTCACTTAAAAACAAATTGAGTAGAACTATCAGTAGCAGCTTTTTCATTTGTTAGTATTTAAAATTATTACCCCTTCCGCCTCACCCCAACCCCGCTCTACAATATGTTTTTCAAATTAAAAGAGGTTAATATCCGGACAATAATGATTCTTTATAAGAAATGTTACCAAATTAATTTAATTAATGAAACTGCCTGACGTGGCATTGACACCGATATCATCAATTTACCCTTCGTAGCTTTCAACTTTCTTTGTGGACCCATGGTTTCTAATTGTCCTTCTTTTTCCAATTCCGCAATTTGCGCGGCTGTTGGATGCTGAGGGGAACCCATTTTTTTCCATACTTCATAGGAGTTGCTATGTTCGCTATCTATCCGATA
>JANWKQ010000200.1 GCA_025451295.1 Flavobacteriales bacterium
GAGTCCACCAAAAAAATGCATCGGACGCTTTCCAAATTTGGAAACAAACATGATAGAAAGAAGATCAAGCGGTCCGCGGATAAAACGTTCTAATCCTCCAAACTTGGTTTTTCCAAATTTTCTGGCCTGGTGTTGAACTACTTTTTCACCTATTTTTTTAAATCCGGCCCATTTGGCGATCACAGGTATGTATCGGTGCATTTCTCCATAGACCTCAATGTTTTTTACTACCTCATACCGATAGGCTTTCAAACCGCAATTCATGTCATGCAGTTTAATGCCACTCATCATGCTGGTAACACCATTATAAAGTTTGGTGGGAATTGTTTTGGTGATCGGATCATGTCTTTTTTTCTTCCAGCCACTTACAATATCATATCCACCTTCAAGGATCATTTTATTTAATTCCGGTATTTCTTCGGGACTATCCTGCAAATCCGCGTCCATGGTTATCACCACTTTGCCTTCAGCATGTTCAAAACCTACATTCAGGCCGGCTGATTTTCCATAATTTCTTCGAAAACGTACACCCTTTACATTTGAATTTTTCTGATTCAGTGATTCGATCACTTCCCAGCTCTTGTCGGTGCTCCCATCATCTACCATCACAATTTCATAAGAGAAATTATTTTCCTTCATCACTTTTTCGATCCATGTTACCAGTTCAGAAATGGATTCTTCTTCATTGTAAAGGGGAACTACGATGGATATGTCTTTCAGATCCTGCATATTATCTTACAAAAATAACATTTTTATATGGATTTGGGCGCCTTACCCTATGTTCCGGGCTCCCCCGGCCTCCGCCGGGGTCGGCCTTCCTACACCGGGCCAGACCCTTCACAGCGGGGGCGCTAGCGTTTCAGGTAAGTACAGAATTTCTTTTTGAACAAACGAATATTTAAACCACAGAATTCCGAAATTTGGACCTTCAATATTTTTAACCTTTGAACCATCGATAACCATGATTGCCAATACCCCTACCCCGCCGTATTATGCGGTTATATTTACTTCCATTCGTACAAAAGAAGACCGCGACTATGAAAAAATTGCTTTCCGAATGGAAGAGCTTGCCAAAAAACAGGAAGGTTATCTTGGCATAGAATCTGCAAGAGAGGGTTTGGGCATTACCATTTCATATTGGAAAGACCTGGAAAGCATAAAAAAATGGAAAGAACAAACCGAACATTTACTTGCACAGGAAATGGGAAAAGAATATTTTTACAGCTCTTATAAAACACGCATAAGCCTTGTACAAAGAGATTATACATTCGAAAAAAAGCAGGTCCATGCAAAGTAGATTATTATTTGTTGTTGTTTTATTTTTTTCGATTTCCCTTCAGGCCCAGCATTGTCATACAAAAGAAATGGGACTCAAAGGCAAAATAAAAAAGGTGACCTGTATCTATTATGCGGAAGGTGTTTATTCAAATAATGGATGGAGTCCCAAAGATTCAGCCAAATTCACTTATAAAACCGAAAGTTATTATAATGCCGTTCAAAATCTCGATTCATTACATACTTATGTAAATCATGGAGGAAAAGAAAAGCTGGTCACAAAAAAAGTATATAATTATTCGAGGAGTTCCGACGTTTCAGGTCTGGAATATGATTTTATGGATGATATCAGTTATGATCTATCCATCCAATGGCTTGATAAAAACACCTACATAGAATCCGCCAAAGACGCTTCTGGAAATAACCGGATGAGCTCCAAGGTTTATCTGGACGATAAATTCCATATCATTAAACGCGAAGATGAATTATACCGTGAAGGAGAATTGTTTGATCATTCCATTACCGAAACCAAATTCAATCCGGATAATACCGAACATGCAGTGTCAATTACCGAAAACAAAGTAAGCAATCTCGAGTATTCGCTGGATGAATATGTGGACCAACGGGATAAAAACGGTAATCCTACAAAAAAATCCTTCAAGAACGGGATCAATAGTTTTAGATCGATCAAATACTTTATAATAGAATATTACGAATGAGGATTACCATTCGACCCACAATTTTTGTCATGTTCCTGATGGTACCGGTATTGGGATTCTCCCAATATACGGAATGGAAAGAATACGGACTCAAAGGCAAAGTAAAAACTATAACATCCTATCATTACCAACTGGTAAAACAAAAGGGAGATAGCTTTGTACCTGAAGATCATTCGAAATGGTGTTACAAGATCACCATGTGTTTTAGTGAGCAAGGAAATGTCGATTCAATTGCTTACACATATAACTATAAAAACTTTGTTCCATCCATGCCCTACCCTTCCATCACATTCAAATATTTTTATTTTGATGAGGAGGATGGAAATCGTAAAGGTTTTATAAAAATGCAAAACGCCCAACAGATCAGTTCTTATCTTGACCTAAAATGGAATGGTCCATATCTCTACGTTGAAGAACAAACCGAGGCGGAATATCCAATCGGCAAGCGGATCACCACAACCTGGCTAAACAAGAACTACAGGGATTCAGCCGGTATGTCCATTTCTTACAATGGTGATAGCATATATTCCAAAACAGGTTATGTTACCACATTTAATGAGAAAGGAGAAATAGAAAGTTATTTAGAAACCGACTATACTATCAATTATACGAACACTGTCCGCTACAAGTTTAAAAAATACGACAGCAAAGGAAATTTTACCCTTCTTCATACTTCCACGCAGGATGAGTTTCCGAAGCAAATCGAAATAAGAAAATATACTTATTACAGGGATTGAAAATTAAGAGAATGTCACAGCAGGAATATCCAAAGATCTATTTATACCGTCGCATTGTGCAGGCTAAGCTTTTTATCGACCGAAACTATGCTGATGCCATTGATCTTGATAATATTTCAGATGAAGCTTATTTCTCCAAATTCCATTTTATCCGTCTGTTCAAAAAAGCATATGGTAAAACACCTCATCAATATTTGACTTCTGTACGTTTAGAAAAAGCAAAACTTTTACTTCAGGACCAAAAACCGGTTTCTGATGTTTGTTTTGAAGTAGGCTTCAGCAGCATCAGTTCCTTTACCGGTTTATTTAAGAAGGTAGTTGGACAAACCCCATCAGAATATTCTTTAGAACAAAAGCTACGACAAAAAAGTATGCAACAAAAGCCGTTAGGTTATATCCCTGGCTGCTGGGCAGAAATGAAGGGTTGGAAAGAAAATAGCAATTTTCAAGAAGCCGAATAAATTTCCATTCCACACCTTTGTCTTAACTAAAAAATAAATCATATGATATCAAGATTATCACATGCCAGCATATTTGTGCTGGATCAGGACAGTGCTTATAAATTCTATGTGGATGTGTTAGGTTTTAAGGTGCATACGGATGCACAATTCGGTCCGGGAATGCGTTGGCTAACGGTTACCCCGCCTGACCAGCCGGATCTCGAGATCAGCCTTATGGCAATTGCCGAAGGAATGATGTTCAATAAAGAATCAGCTGCGACCATGCGTGACCTTGTAAAAAAAGGAACCTTTGGATTTGGCGTTTTTGAATGCAAAGATATTTATGCCACCTATGAAGAATTAAAGGCAAAGGGTGTGGAGTTCAGCAAACCACCTAAGGAAGAATTTTATGGCATCGAGGCCCTTTTTGCAGATGATTCCGGAAATTGGTTTTCATTGGGGCAGAAAAAATAAAGTCAGGGCTAAAGCCCTATCATATCTTGTATCTATCAACCTCGACCTGAAGGTCGGGGTTGAATTTCTCTAGTATGGAGGTGGAAGTATTTTGATTTCCACCCTCCTATTCAAGCTGTGATATTCTTCCTGTAATTCCTGACCCAACGATTCAATATATTCCTCCGAATAGATGGGTTGTGACTTGCAATAACCTTTGGCAATAATTCTGGCCTCATCAATTCCTTTTTGGACCAAATAGGTTTTGAGATATTGGGCCCTCTTTTGGGTGGGACAGTAACTCATCATGTCAGACCAACGAGTATCTACATGCGTCCCAATTTCAATGTATTGATCTGGATATTTTATCATCCAGCCTGCAATGGAATCCAGGGTTGAGAAACATTCCTCAAAACAATTTTCTTTATCAAAATAGAAGTGAATATTATTAAACCTAAAAGACTTTCTCCATATAATATCCTCAATCTTAAAATCCCAGGGGCGTTGGTAGATAGCAGAAGTATCCCCAAAACCGGCACTATATGTCCATCCTATTGTTTCGTAAGGTGGCATGCTGGCGGGATAAAGGGTAATAAATGAAAATGCGGTATATGAAATCTCAAAACGTCTTTTATGACCGATCAAATAGTAACTATCCCGAGAATCAGAAAACACATTTTCCTTTTTATCAATTTTCAAATACATCTTCTGACTACCATATTCATCTTTTGTTCCCAGGGAATCGATATATAGATGAAAATTGAAAAAATTAGCTGTATCATCAATAAAAGGAACCAAAAATCCTGTGGAATCTTTTTTCTTATCTGGTTTTATGAGAATACTAACTAAATGCGGACCAACCCGATAATTATCAATCTTTACAAGATCCTTCGAACATTGAACAGAGTACGAGGTGTCAAAATTATAAACTCTAAAATCATGTTTAAGTGTATCTCCTATATTCCTGTTATCGGTATAGATAAACTCCGGTGAATAATTTATTGTTATGAAACTCTGAATCTGTGAAAAACAAACCGTCCTACCAACAAATAATAACAGTATGAATACAGGATGCTTCATTTCCAATAACAACGAATAAATTTATGGAAAAGTACTATTTTTATCTAACCCGGCTTTGAAACTGTAAAACAGGATTACTTAAACATTTACAAATCCCTATTGGATCAAAATTTTCTGTGCAGTATTAAATCCTGTTCCTGATATATTGAGCACATAAATACCCTGCTTTAGATTCAGCTGTTTTAATGGGATGAACTGAATATGGGTTCCAGGATTTTGTTGGGCAAACAAAATATTTTCTACCGTTTTACCATCCACATCGAATATTTCAACTTTCAAATCGGCAGTTGTTGCCAGGGAGAATTGAATCACCACCATATCAGATGCTGGATTGGGATAAACAGATATGCCGGAAACAATAGCATTGTTCTGAACTCCCAGCTGGAAGGTTCCCGGTCTGTAAATATCCTGGTAGATAATATTGGTGACGATGGGTCCACCACCAAAATCAGTGGCATCAATCTCAAGATATGGTAAGCCGCAGGCAGCTGAAAGCCACTTGTACTCATATGCTGGGGGTCTGTTAAATGCGTAGGGGGTCATGGATGTATCCTCCGGAGCAATGGAGTCACGTGTATGTATAATTGATTTTATACGTAAACTGGCAACTGTTCCGAATGGTGTAGTTAATTGTCCCCAACCATCCACTTCATTTACCCGATGGATCATTTGGGAATATGTTCCATATCCCGGGATTGTGAACTCAAAATGGGCATCACAAGAATCAATATTTCCATAATTCATTGGAAAGCGATATACATAATCAGGCATATCATACTGAATAGGTATAGGAATTGAATTAATGGTCATTCCCATGCCCACTTTCTTAAGATCAGACGCCGTTTCTTTATAATAATTGTAGGCATCATCAGGTTGGAATCCACCGATAGAATCAGGCGTATACTGTTTGATTCCGTAAGAAGTATTAAATGCATTAAAGATAAAATTATAGGGAATTGTAAAATCCGAGGGATCAACAACCGGCATAACTGTTTGTGCATTGGGATTAAGTGTTGCAAAATTCCAGGTATAATTCGCACCGGTAAGGGTAGGATCAATTGGATCGGTAGAAAAACTTACCCTGATGGAATCTCCTGCATTCGGCATATCGGCCGAAGTAATGGTTATTTGTGAATGAATGATCGAAGCAATCGGTAAAAAGGAAATGGTGAGGATAAGAGCTGGTTTCATAATAATGGTTTTACGAGGTAAACCTACATTATCTTATCCCAATTCCAAAAAAAATGTTCCATGATCTTACGTCATGGAATATGTATGTATATGCAGTTTGGGAATCGTAATTGGTCAATTTTTAATATGAAAAAAGAGCTGAGGTTTCAATTAACTATTTACCATTAACCTACTTAGCATTCACTGATTCCTGAAGATCACCTGCCCATCGATGGCATCTACAATGATCTTTTTTTCCTTCTCTACCTTACCCCCAAGAATCATCCTGCTCAATTCATTCAATACTTTGCGTTGCAATACTCTTTTTAAGGGTCGTGCACCAAACTGTGGGTCATATCCTAATTGACTCAGCCATTCGATCGCCTGGGGTGTTGCTTCTATTTCCACTCCATTGTTCTTCATCATCATCTCCGCAATTTGTTTGAACTGGATGCCCACAATTGCATGGATATTATCCCTGTCAAGTGGAAGAAACATGACGGTTTCGTCAATCCTGTTCAAAAACTCCGGCCGCATGGTTTTGCGAAGCAATTCGAAAACTTCATTCTTTGTCTTTGCAATAATCTTTTCAGGATCCTTATCCAGGTCTGCAAAATTCTCCTGAATAATATGGCTTCCAAGATTAGAGGTAAGTATAATGATCGTATTCTTAAAGTTCGCTACCCGACCTTTGTTGTCTGTAAGTCTTCCGTCATCTAATACCTGCAATAAAATATTAAATACATCCGGATGGGCCTTTTCGATTTCATCCAGCAAAATCACACTATAAGGTTTTCTGCGTACGGCTTCCGTTAATTGCCCCCCTTCATCATAGCCAACATATCCGGGAGGTGCACCCACCAATCGGCTTACAGAGTGTTTTTCCTGGTATTCACTCATGTCGATGCGGGTCATGGCATTTTCATTGTCGAATAAAACCTCCGCCAATGCTTTGGCCAATTCTGTTTTTCCCACCCCAGTTGTTCCAAGAAAAATAAATGAGCCGATTGGTCTTTTAGGGTCCTGCAAGCCTGCCCGGTTTCTTCTTACCGCATCTGCAACGGCTTCAATCGCTTCTTCCTGACCAACGACACGTTTGTGTAACTCGGTTTCAAGATATAAAAGTTTTTCTTTTTCGCTTTGCAACATTTTTGAAACCGGGATCCCTGTCCATTTAGCAATGATCTCTGCAATATCTTCTGCATCCACTTCTTCTTTGATCATTGCTGAATTTGACTGGATCTCGACCAATTGTGTTTGCACTTGTTCCAATTCGGTTTCTTTTTCCTTAATGCGTCCATAGCGGATCTCAGCCACTTTACCGTAATCACCATTTCGCTCTGCAGTATCAGCCTCAAATTTCAGTGATTCGATATCGGCTTTTATTTTCTGGATCTTCTCTACAATATCCTTTTCCTGTTTCCACTTTGCCTGCAGACCATTTCTTTCTTCACCCAGGTTTGCCAATTCTTCACTCAATTTGGATAGTTTCGCTTTGTCCCCTTCACGTTTGATGGCTTCGCGTTCAATTTCCAGCTGCATGATCTTTCGTTCGATCTTTTCAAGTTCTTCCGGTTTTGAATTGATCTCAATCCTCAATTTAGCCGCAGCTTCATCAATGAGGTCAATGGCTTTATCTGGTAAAAAACGGTCGGTAATATATCGGGTAGATAGTTCCACGGCCGCTATGATTGCATCGTCTTTAATTCGTACCTTATGATGGGTTTCATATTTTTCCTTGATCCCCCGAAGACTGGAGACACTATCTTCCGGTGAGGGTTCATCTACATATACTTTCTGGAAACGACGTTCCAGTGCTTTGTCATTTTCGAAAAATTTCTGGTATTCATTTAAAGTAGTAGCTCCGATAGCTCTTAGTTCTCCTCTTGCCAAAGCAGGTTTCATAATGTTGGCAGCATCCATTGCTCCTTGCCCCCCACCAGCACCTACAAGTGTATGGATCTCATCAATGAATAAAACAATGTTTCCGTCTGATTCCTGTACTTCTTTTATAACCGACTTTAAGCGTTCTTCAAATTCACCTTTATATTTTGCACCGGCTATCAAGGAACCCATATCAAGACTGTATAAAACTTTATCTTTTAAATTTTCCGGTACATCTCCGTTGATAATCCGATGGGCCAGACCCTCCGCAATGGCAGTTTTACCAACACCGGGCTCTCCAATGAGGATTGGATTGTTTTTGGTTCTTCTGCTTAGTATATGTAATACCCGACGGATCTCTTCATCCCGACCAATAACAGGATCCAGTTTTCCATCACGGGCCAATGCATTCAGGTTGCGTGCATATTTATCCAATGAATTATAGGTTTCCTCGGCTGATTGACTCGTTACCTTATTCCCTTTTCTCAACTCGGTGATAGCCGCCTTCATTCCTTTTTCAGTAACACCTCTATCCTTTAGTAACCTGGCAACGGCATCTTTTCCATGAAGAATGGCAAGGATCAAATGTTCAACGGAAACATACTCATCTTTGAATTCTTTTAGGTAAGAGGTCGCTCTTTGCAAAGCCTGATTCGTATCCTGGCTAAGATAAGGTTGTCCTCCTGAAACTTTTGAATATCCCTGGATGATAGGATCAAGTCCATTTTCAATCAATTCAGGTTGGATATTTAATTTCTTCAATAAAAACGGAAGCACATGTTCATCCACATCGAAAATAGCTTTTAGTATATGTCCGGTTTCGATCGCCTGTTGTCCGTTTTCGAAAGCGATCTGTGAAGCTTGTTGAATAGCCTCCTGTGATTTGGTGGTAAAATTATTCAGGTTCATAACATTGCGTGATTTGGGTAGCTTATATACAATAAACAGTCCATTTGGTTAAATGCCTCTTTCCGCGGACAAAATGTCCTCAACTCAGTGTTTGTGCAGCCAATTTAGCACGAAATAAGGGAATAAGGTGATTTTTTGGCAGTTTCCATTCGTTAAATAACGCTAACCCCTTCGGGTTTCTTGTCCTAGTTTAATTTTAATGGAATTCCATTAGTTCACCTTTGTGTTATAATTAATAAACACAAAATAAAATGGAAACAACAAAATGGGTCCTCGACCCGGCACATTCAGAAGTAAAATTCAAAGTAAGACATATGATGATCTCCACCGTAACAGGTAGTATCGATAAATTTAATGTAGAGGTTGATACCCCCAATAAAGATTTTACGGATGCCACGATCGTCTTCACTGCGGAGATGTTAACCCTCAATACCTATAATCCTGAAAGAGACGGGCATTTGAAGTCAGCTGACTTCTTTAATGTGGAAAAATATCCCGACATGAAATTTGTATCCGAATCAATGACAAAAAATACGGATGGCAACTATCAACTAAAAGGAAACCTTACCATTAAAGGAATTACAAAACCGGTAGAGACCTTAGTTGAATTTGGTGGAGCAGCTAAAGATCCCTGGGGAAATTCAAAAGCAGGTTTTAGCCTCGACTTTAAGATCAATCGCGAAGATTTTGGACTTACCTGGAATTCAGCATTGGAAACCGGAGGTGTACTGGTGGGAACAGAGGTAAGAGTAATGGCCGAGGTTCAGTTATTGCAGCAGGTAGAACAACCAGCCTAATCAATTGACGATTGACGATTGACGATTGACGATTCCGTTCGGCGGTGGTCTTCGGCAGATGTCGTAAGCCGGCCTACGTTGATTATTCAACAATCGTCATTCGTCAATTTTAATCTTCGGTTATGATTTCTTCTTCCGAAGCTTCGGCTTCGTAGTCGATGAGTTTAATTTCATAGCCTTCGCTCAAGATGGATTTATAGCGGGCCTGATCTTTTAAAATTGCAATCGCTTCTTTTAATTCATTATCCGTTGCAAAGGAAGCTTGAATTCTGCCCTGCTGATAAAAATAGCGACTTACGATCTCTTCCGTAATAAATTCCATGATCTCCGGTTTGAATTTCTGGAGATCATTGCTTTTAGTTGCCTTCTTTTTATTGTAGAGTGCATCAAACTCAGTTGCCAGATCGGTAAAATAATGTTCCTTTTCAGAGATCTCTTTGAATTTATCCAGCAGCTTTTCGCTTTCAGTTTTATACTCATAGCTTTTTCCCTGCAGGAAGGCCACAAAATCATTGTAGTCAGTCTCTGTCAATACAAAATCACGGGCACTTGTAATGCTCGGATGTTTGCTTCGGTAGATGGTCGCAAAATCGAAGATCAGATTATTCACGACAAGACTTTTGAGAATATTGGAATATTTACGGGGTTTAATAGAAACGTCCGGATATACACCACCTCCATCATATACGATCCTTCCACTTTTTGTTTTGAATTTTGATCTCAATGAATCCGGAATGGTTCCAACAGAGCCATCCGCATTTCGATGCGAATAATCCAACGCCTGAATGCATCTTCCGCTTGGGATATAATATTTAGAGGTTGTTAATTTTAATTGTGCATTGTAAACCAACGGACGGGTAGTTTGTACCAGACCTTTTCCAAAACTAC
>JANWKQ010000201.1 GCA_025451295.1 Flavobacteriales bacterium
AAAATGGAACAATGATTATATTTTCAGAGAACTCAAACCTGATTTCGTGATGGAACTTTGGTGGATTGAACAAAAAGAATTCGAACAAAAATATGGTTATGATCTTTGTATGATCGATCTTGATAAAAGGGAATACTATTGGAAAAAGAAAAATTAGATCCTATGAAAACTACATACTCCTTAAAAGACCTCATCGAACAAACCCTTGTCCATTTTAATGCAATTGCTGAAAAAGAGTGGAGCCTAAAACCAACACCCAATAAATGGAGCAAAAAAGAAATACTGGGTCATTTGATCGATAGTGCTCATAATAATCTGCGTAGATTTATCGTGACCCAATATGATCAAAACAATAAGATCATCTATTTACAGGACGATTGGGTAAAATTGAATGATTACCATCAAGTAGATTTTAAGGAGCTCATCCAATTGTGGAAATTACTTAACCTACAGATCGCCCGGATAATCGATCATATTCCACCAGAAAACCGAAACTACACCTGCGATACGGGAAAACAAGGGGGAGATTTAAAAACATTGGAATTTCTTGCGGAGGATTATGTAGTTCACATGCAACATCATTTAAGAGCAATCTTTGTCTAAAGAAGCGTAGAATGATCATCCAACAAACAAATCGACCCGATTTTTTTCAAAATGAGAAAATAAAGCAAAAGAATTAAAAAAAAACACCTCACCTACTCTTAAGATAATCAGTTCATTAGATCTTCTATTTAACTATTTCGGGGTCATGGCATAGCATTCGTAAATGAATTATTGACATGAGAAATATCTTTCAAATATTCACCTTGATTATTCTTCTAAACATCGGATTTACTGTTTCTGGTTGCTTTGAAGATGATCAGTATGAGTCCAGATATGTTGGAGGTTGGAGAATTGAAAGATATTATGACAGTGGGAATGACCTTACGGGAGCATGGTTGCAATCACACCGAGATTATAATCTTTTCCTGAAACCCGATCATCTTTTTTCTGAGGGATACATGCTGAACAGTGGTCCTTACAGAATAGATGGAACATGGTCACTATCACACGACAGGAAATTGATCATACTACAGGATGAAGTAAATGGAACAAGGGAATATGAGATCAGGTATATGTTTACGCTCTATTTAAAAATGGGTAAAGAAGAATGGATATTGCGAAAGCTTTAAAATAAATACGTGTGAAAGATGTTGAAGGATTGGGGTTCCCCCGATTCTTCCACAGTAGGTTGGTTGGGCCTTCCTGACGATTATGTCAGGAAGGCTTTTTTTATGGGAAATATTCTATATTTAATGTCAAATTATCTGCCATGAATAAATTTGAATCTTTAGCCCAAAACGGATGGAAACATCATACCTCCAGTCCCTACCAGGAAGCAGTATCCAAAGAAGCTAACAACTGCTATACCTTTACCAATTCAAAAAATACGGAGATCGGTCTTTTAACGTATGCCGATAACTCATCTGTACGAATTCGTCTGGCCGGAACCCGTGGAAATAATTTCAATTATTTTGAGATCCCTTTAAAAGGAAATGAAGAAGCCGTGGTAAATAAGATCAATGCGGTAAAGGATGAGGCGGATATCAATAATTATTTCGGATTGTATTTTTCACTCCAGGAAGTGGGAGAAGCATCTATTCTGGCATGGGAGCAATGGGAGAAGAATTATAGATAAGTTAACCTAATGACTTTCGGTCATCAATTTTATCATACAATCCTTTGATAATCGCACTGGTGGTATTCGTGAACAGAAATGGAAATACCGAATGGATACTGCAACAGATCACCCCTTTTATTAGTTTAAAGATCACGGACCAGGCAAAAAAGAAATGTCCGAAGTAAGAAAGGCCTACTTCCTTTGGGTGTTTGGTAAATGCATTTTGTCTCATAATATAATTTTTTCGATTGTATCAGCATCTAAATTAAACGAACGTTTCAACGCATATTGCATTTGTTCGGCATCTCCTGTTGTCATCCATTGGATCGTTCCCTTCCCTTTCATCGACCAGTGATCCGCTATCCATGAACCCATCCATGCCTCCGGACACAGGAGCCTTGCCCGGGGAACAACTTGCTGAATACGATCGTAAACAGCAGGATAATGGGTACAGGCAAGCATAATATACCGCAAGTCTGACAACGGTTCAAAGATGGTTTTTATTACCTCGTCAAGCTCTTCAGAATCAATATCCCCTGCTTCAACCCTTGCTGATAAAGGCTGCGCTATCTGCTGGATCACTTTAAAACCCATGGCCTCAAGCGGATCTTTATATACATTAGATTCAATCGTACGTATTCCTCCTACGATCCCAATTTCTGTCCGTGTCACATTCTTCATCATATCAATACCATGACCAATAATTCCTCTGATCTTGTTATCGGAGTTAACTACTGTACTGGCTGCATTGCATGCAACCGCAATATGATCAATGCCTAATGAATGGAAATGCTGGAAAACTTTTTCTAATTGCAGCTTGAGTTCTTCTGCAGAAACTTTCCCATAAGGAGTAAACCCGGAATCGGAAATATAAACGATATCTGCGTTGCTCCTGAAGCTTCGCAGCATCTTGTATAATCCGGCTCCACCAATACCCCAATCACAAATTCCAATCGCCATTATGGGTAGGTTAAATTAATTTCATTCATATTCTCAATATTTCCCGAATCAAAGGCGAGCATACAGGAATGATACCCGATGTTGATCTTTTCTACCTTCCTTCCCGGAAACCTGCTTTCAAGATACCATTTCATTTCATGTTCTGCCCGGATGGGATTATACCGAAGCATATACTTCCAATCCGGATCATTCACCAATTTCTTCAGATTCCTATAAAATACCGGAGATTGATACCGTTGAACCCAATGTCTGATTTTATGCCCGATAAATCGTGGAAATTCTTTTCGTTTGACGGGAACAGTCACCATATCGATGATCAATACTTTTCCTCCGGGTTTCAGTACTCTTTTAATCTCATTCATCAGCGGATCCCAGTCTAAATAACGGAATGAAAGCAGGGAAGTCACCACATCTACCGAATGGTCCTGCACTGGCAACTCCGGGCCATTTAATTCTCTGAATTCCAGATTTTTATTTGATGTATTTAAAAGTTTTGCTTTATCCAGAATTTTGGGTGAAATATCTACTCCAATACCGCAATTGATCATTGGTGATAGTTCTTTTAACAAAGCTCCATTTCCACAGCCTATATCCAGTAGCGTTTTATCCTTTGAATCAGGTAAATGAGAGGTCAACCAGGCCCACTCATCTTTCCTCACCCGAATGTCCTGGAAAACTTCATCATACAAAGCTGCCACTTTGTTATAAGTCCGGTCATCCGTAAAATCAGCAGGTTTAAATGACTTCATGGTTTCAAGCGGCTCCAGCCTTGTGTATTTCCTGAATGAACCTATCATCCCGTGCGACTTTTTACCCTTACACCCAACCGTATACACCGGTTGGGAAACATTTTTTACTTTTTTGAATTTGATCTTATCCGCTGTAACCGTAGTATACCAGTGATAGCCAAAACTCTCTACGTCATGATGCTTCGCAAAGAAAGCGGCAAACCACCGGGCGGATCTGCAACAATGAAAATAAGCCTTTGCATTGGACGAAAATGGAATCCGCAGATTCTTGATTTCATACGGACTAAACTGTTCCGGATAGTCACGTGTTCCATACATGGGTCCATACATTCCGGAATGTCCCACGAAATGGTAGGCATCAATGGTTTGATGCGTTATTTCTATCTCATGAAATAGATCTACAAGTTCCTTCTTGGTTAAAATGCCCTTGCAAACTACTTGAGTATTTTCAGTACATAGTTCCTTTTCAAGGGTCTTGGCGGCCCTTTCAAACATATCGCTTCCTTCACGATAGTGAGTGGTATATACAATGAGGATCAATCTGGTCTCAGCTATCTCACAAAATTACAAAAATAAAAAGCCCCTTGCTTGCAGGCAAAGGGCTTTTGGAAATCAAACAATATGTTTATTGCTTCACAAATTTACCTACAGCCACCAATTTTTCATTTATCATCAGCTGGTATGTATAGATACCATCACTGATATCTGCTATATTCAGTGTGATCACTTCTGAGCTAAGCTGATAAGGAATGGTAATCACCTTCCCGGCTACATCTGTTATTTGGATTGAAATATTTTCAGCTTTTAGTTCCTGATTGAGTTTAATGTTAAGGAATGATTCTGCCGGATTTGGATATACCAATGCATTTTCAAGAAGAGATTCCTCTATGCCTACACTATTGATAACGGTGCATGAGGTGGTATCTAAACAACCTGCAAAATTGATCTGGGCAGCATATGAACCATTTAAAGTCGCTGTAAAGTTCTGTCCGGTTTCACCGGGGATCACTGCATAGGCATTGTTACAATCCAGCCATTGATAGGTGGCACCGGCCTGGTTGGCAGTAATTGTAACACCGGTTACTCCGGTAGAATTATCCAATCCGGGTGGGATCACATTCACTCTAAAGGCGGCATCCTGATCTTCATTCATTCTATACTCAGACCAGGAACCATCTAAGATCTCATATGTATTTCTTGAGAAAGGAAAGGCTGATTCAAGTCCAATACTAATCGTAGGTCCGGTTTGATACCAAACCACATAAAATCCGGCAGAGTCGATCGTAATGGGTATCCCAAGGTTAACCACATTCCAGTTACCAACTACCACAGAGGCAAAGGGAACAGAAGTAGAAAATAATAAAGTTCCCGGAGCACCAAATGGAGCATCATTCGCATAAATAGCCGCATCGAAACCATCTGTTGAGGCATTCATAATATAATATTCCAGCGAGGTAATGGTAATCGGATAAATAGGTGGTTTATAAAATACACCAATACCGTCATCTGCTCCGGTTCCACCATTCCAGCTCACCAGCTGATCAGGAGGATTGGGGCTATGATAGGTAAGCGCAGTGGATGCACAGGCATTCACCACTACTATTTCAGATAGTTTTTGATTATTGGTTGGATTCACATCATTTATGTTACTGGTAGAAACCTGGTATGAATGAGAACCTTCAACAGTTAAGGTTGGATTATTAAAGTTGATCAACGATTGACCACCGGCAATCAATGATGGAACGGTATCTGCATCAGAATACAACAATACAAACGCCAGATTCCGTATCTGTGCAGCAATACCCGTTGGCGTAGTTATATTAGCGTTACCCACATTCTTGATCATCGTTGAGATGGGAAAACTTCCGGCCCCCACAAACACCCCTTTGCTACCATTATTCTGATTCCAAAATGGAGTTGCATCCTGAACAGCGATCAGGGGTACAGTTGGGTAGTCAAATTTAATAGCATAACTGGTAGGTGGCATCAAATCCTGATAAACACTTAATCCGATACTGCCGGTTAAGTTCTCAATACCTATTGTAAAATCAATGCAACCGCCCAGGTCATTCACGGGAGAAACCGTTTGATACTGGAAGGTGATCGAACTGTCTACACCTGATAAAACGATCTGGAAATTATTTAATCCCTGGTATCCGGGAGCACCCGCCATCCAATAGGGAACATTGGAATACTGAACAATAAAGGTGTCAGAAAAATTGGTCCAGTAATGACATTGAGCCACATTTCCTACTCCCAGAAAAGTAAGGTCCGTCATAAATGCCGCCAGAATATTATCCGCCGATCCGCCAGGCGTTGGTAGACTTGGAAAACAAGAGGCAATGTTACTTGGAGAATCAAAACTGATCCATCCGTTGGATCCAATCTTTACTTTATTAAAATCGCTCCAGTAATAATGGAAATTAAATCCGATCGGGATTAAAGTAGGACAACTGTTGTCATCCGCCAAACCGTTCACCAATGTTCCAACGCTTGAAATGTCGATCCAGTTGTAAACAGGACCACCGGGATCATTGCTGTCCTTCCAGGTATATCCATATGCATCTGGTCCACCTGCGGCAAAAACTTTCGGAGTAATCAGTAAAAACAAAACTCCGGTGAGGGTAAAAATTCTCTTCATAATCTTGGTTGTTAATGGCCAAATATAGCACTTTTTGGTGACCTTCCGGAGGGTATTCTCGAAATGTTTTACATAACTTTGTATTCTAACCTGACAAAATTGGCTGAAAAAATAATAATAGGTGGAGTGCCCGAGCATTTTAATATTCCATGGTATTATGGCACCCAACATGGGATGTTCGATTCTACGGATTGGGATGTAACCTGGCAGTCATATCCTGGAGGTACCGGTGCAATGCTCGCAGATTTAAAGGAGGGTAAACTTGATATGGCTACTTTGCTTACGGAAGGGGCAATATCCGGGATACTTGATGGGATTGATGCCAGTATCATTAAATTTTATGTAGACTCACCCCTTAGCTGGGGAATTCATGTGAGATCCGGAAGTGGCATTGGTATGGATGATCTGGCCGGAAAGAAATATGCGATCAGTCGTTTTAAATCAGGTTCGCATTTAATGCCATTTGTAAATGCAAGTCAGAAAAA